>JAHCLD010000012.1 GCA_026125585.1 Burkholderiales bacterium | reverse complement strand
GGACGTGCACCGCATGCGCCAGTGCCGGCGTCGCCATGACCTCGCCGCGGTTGACGATCTTTTTGAAGCCCTCGTCCCCGGCGATTTCCCAGCGCACCGGCATGTCCGCCGCCGGCATGCCTCCGTCCTCCAGCGGATCGGGCGCGAGCCGCGTCCACAGCACGACCGAGTCCGGCTGCGGATAACCGGAAGCGACGCCGAGCGTGAAGGGGGGGCGGTCGAAGCGTGGTTGGGCGATGACGCGACGGACGGGCAGCGCCAGCGCGCCGGTGAGCGCGGCGCTGCGGAGAAGGAAACTGCGGCGGGGATTGTTCGGCATGGTGATGCGGAGAGTAACGCGGCGGGGTGACGGGAGGACTACAGCGGGGGTGGGAGAGAGATGTGGATGTACTGGCGCTTATACAGAGGTGTATTTTATAAGTATTTGATTTTATTGATAATTTAATGTGAGATGCGAGTGCGCTGCCAGTGCGGATAACCTGGTTATGATGCGTAGTGCAAAACGGCAGTTAAAAAAGTCGCCTGAATTTGGCAACTAAAAATGTCAACCAATACACGTTAGACCGCATCTACGCATGCGCAATTTTCTAGCCTTTACCCTCACACTGCGACGGTTCACTCTCGTTCTGTTGGTTGTCTGTGGGCAAGCCGTACTCTCTGGCTGCACGGAAGCGGCGCACGCTTCGATCTGGATTGAACTACCTTTGTCTGGCGAGCACTTGCTCGTAAACACGCTCGTTACTTCGGGGTGGATCGAGCGAGAGAGAAATCCATCGGGCGAGGTTATTTTTCGGAATCCGTCTCTTCCGCACTGCTTTATTCGAAAAGGTTCCGCTGAAAAGCGGCCCACGGAACTCGTCTTTGTTTCGGTCGGTACAAAACGTTTCCGTGCCACCGAGGCGGTTGCATATCACCAGCTTGCTGCAGATCTAGCCGCAGCTTTTGGCAATGAATCGGTCCGCTTGGAGGCAATCGATGCGGTCTAACTTATCAATTCAGAGCTTGCACAGCAAAGATTGAAACCGATATGACCAAAAATCAGTTCCGCGATCGTCACGGCCTGGGGGGCGTGCGAAAAGCGGGTTTTTATACAGCCTCGTTATGTGTGACCTGATCTTCGTAGTATCGTTGTTTGCGAGATGAGCACCACTCCAGAAAAATCCGATTTTTCGACACGGCGTGAACGGCCGGGCGCGGGCGCGATCGCCCAGCTGGCTGATCTGTCGCCTGCGTATTTCGGCATGGTAATGGCGACGGGCATCGTCTCGCTCGCCGCTCACCGTCTGGGCGTGCAATCCATCGCGAGGGGGTTGTTCCAGTTCAATATCGTCGTCTACGCGATGCTCTGGTTTTTGACCGTGCTGCGCATGGTCCGATACCCGCGCCGGTTCTTCGGCGACATGGTCGATCATCTGCGCGGCCCCGGGTTCTTCACCGTTGTGGCTGCGACCGGCATCCTCGGTGCGCAGTTCGTGTTGCTCGCGGTTGACTATCGCGCAGGCACTGTGCTCTGGGTGGCGGCGCTTTTGCTCTGGATCGGACTCACCTATACGATTTTTACAGGCTTCACCGTCAAGGAACAGAAACCGGCCCTTGACAAGGGGATCAGTGGCGGCTGGCTGCTCGCGGTCGTGGCGACACAATCGATTGCGGTTCTCAGCGCGCTGCTCGCTGCCCACGTCAGTCAGCCTGGAAAGCTGGAGATGAACTTTCTTGCGCTCTCGATGTGGCTGTGGGGCGGTATGTTGTATATCTGGATGATGTCTCTTATTTTTTACCGCTACACCTTTTTCCCGCTTTCTCCCGATGATCTGTCACCACCGTACTGGATCAACATGGGCGCAATGGCAATTTCGACCTTGGCGGGGTCGCTGCTCATCATCAACATTTCCGACGCCCCCTTTCTGGCCTCGCTGGTGCCGTTTATCAAGGGATTCACGGTCTTTTATTGGGCGACGGGTACTTGGTGGATCCCTATGCTGGTAATACTTGCCCTTTGGCGCCACGTGTACAAGCGATTCCCAATGAAATGCGATCCGCTTTACTGGGGTGCGGTCTTCCCGCTCGGCATGTATGCGGTTAGCACGGACCGGATGAGCGAGGCGATGGGATTTAATTTTCTCGGGTTCTTGCCGCCAGCCTTTTTGTACATCGCGCTAGTCGCATGGACGGCAGCATTTGTCGGGCTTGTCTTGGATCTGCTGCGTCGCGCCGCCGCATTCCGGTTGTAGATGTCAGCGAGCCCAGGCTCAAGTAAATCCCCGCATAATTGAAATGTGATTCCCCGTGGTATGACTGAATCGTGACGTGTATCAGCGAATTAAAGGGGGTTGCTGGCCCTGAGGTTTCTGCATTGAGGCGGTGCAAAATATTAATTAAACATGGCGTCTGAATTTGGCAACTAAAAATGTCAACCAATTCACGTTGGCCGGTAATATGATCTTACGAGCGTCAATCTTTTTAGGGGTAGCTGGACTGATTTTGCTGATCTGGTCCGCGATTCTGCCTCCTTACAAGAATGAGGCGTTAGTGCAAGAGGCAAAGCTCGCGTATCCCAGTAGCATTGACGGCTCTCGAAAGGCGTCCGAGGCATACTGGGCTATGCGGAATGCTCAACTTACGTCGAAGTTTACTCTTCAGGACTATGGGGCAACGCTGGTAACTCTCGCCTTGCTTCTCGCCGTCGTGCGTCAACTCTTGTCCATTGATAGGTTTTCAGCTGTGGGCTCAATCAATACGCCCACAGCGACAGGAAGGTCGTTGGCATCGGTGTGCTTGCGGCTGTAATAACGTCAATTGCGTATGTTGCTGACCTGCTCTTGGCGGCGGCCCGCGACGAATTTCCGCCGTGGGCCGATTCCCTTGGTATCCCATTGGCTGGCGTGCCATTCGTTTTCGCGTTTCTTTCTTATGGTTTGCGCTGGAATCTTTGCGGCGGTCGGATGCGCCGGCTTCCAGAAGGGACGGCCTGTCGGGGCCGCATTTCACGCATCCTCGCGTCCGTGCCTCTTGTGGATCTTGGTGTTCGGTATCCCATTGGCTATTGCTGCTGTTCTTGCGTGCATTTCAGTTGCAGGAGGCGATTTTCTGTTTTTTGTCCCATTTGCGGCCTGGGCCGGATTCTTCCTAATCTTGTTTTCTGGTAAGCAGCAATTACCAGTTAACCGCCGCATCGACACCGACTGCTTCGCGGCGGGTCATGCGGAACGTTAGGCCTCGGGAACCGCTTATGCCACTCTTCGAAATTGATGATCCGAACGAACTCTGGGTTCTTTGGCGCCTTGTGGTTGAGGCGAAATTTCATTCAAACCCCGATGATGGCGAGCTGTGGGGCAGTCCCTACGTACACGCGCTCGCGACGCGGATCGATCAAGCTCTCCTTAACGCCCACGAAAGCAGCGGAGATAGACAGTTCATTGATGGTCATTTGCGCTGGCGCAGGTCTTTGCCCGAAAACGCAATACTTGGCGCACTCAAGCAGCGCCTCAAAACCGCCGCGTCGACGGCCTGGTGGCGACAGATGACCGAGGAAAAGCGCATCGAATTCGTTCGCGGTTGCGTTTCGCCGTTCGAGCCAGGCAGGGAATTCCTTGCAAGTCTGGTTCGTGAAGCCGAGGCCTGACCGTGGGTTGCAGCCGACAGTTACCAGTGGCCTTCGACTGCTGGCACCTGCGGCTGAATCATGATGTTAGAGCACAAAGGTGATGTCATGGATGTTTCTTCCGCATCCCCGGCGCTACGGTCAGGCCTCATTACCGGTCTGGCGTGGACCTTCATCGTGCTCGCTGGTTTTGCCACCCTCATCTCCCTACTGCAAAATATCCTGATCACCCTTATGTTCCCGGCCGAGGAAATGCGCGCCGCGATGCGCGAGGTTCAAAAATCTCAGCCGATGCCTGCTTTTGCCGAATTCGTTCTCGAGAACATTCGACTCTTTTTGGGGCTCTTCTTCGTCGTGTGTGCAGTTACTCTTGTTTCTTCCATCGGCCTCCTGATGCGCAAGAACTGGGCCCGGCTTATTTTTGTCGGGCTTATGGTGCTCGGTGTACTTTGGAATCTCATGGGTGCGGCTCTTCCCTTTCTCATGTTCTCGTCTTTTTCAATGCTCGAGGGTGCGCCTGGCGACTTTCAAGAGAGTTTCAAAGTCATGGCAACGATCATGGCGGTGTTTGCGTTCCTGGTCGCGATGGTTTTTTCTGCACTGTTCTTGTGGATCGCAAAGCGGCTGTTGTCGGACGATGTCAGGAGGGAGTTTCATGCGCTCTAACGGGAGAGGACTAATATGAGCATGGGATCCGAACCCAGGTTTCTGCAGTCTCGCTGGATCCGCCTCGGTGTGGCGGGGCTGGTGCTTGGCACGGGGCCGCTCCTGCTGGCTGTGGCCATCAGTTACCTGATGGGGGACAGGAACCCGAATCCGGTGGGGCCCGGCATTCTCGCCCTCCTTACTTTCTGGCCTTCGATATTGCTTGTTCTGATTGGCGTAATCGTTACGATTTTCAGGAAGATTCGTTTTGCCCGGTCCAATGACTGAGGCCCTGCGATTAGCACCTCGACAACCTCGGTACCGGAGTCGATTTCGTTTTTGTCGATTGATGCTGTAGGGTGTGAAATCAATAAAGGAATCCAAAGGAGATGAAGATGCCTGGAAGCCCGACAAGGATATCGAGTCCGGTCTGACACGCTGGGCTGGCAAGCCATGTACTCCACCATCCTGCTCCTGCACATACTCGGCGCGACGATCTGGACCGGCGGCCATCTGTTTCTGGCGATTTCGGTGCTGCCGTCGGCCCTCAGGGCGCGCGATCCCGGCCGGGTCCTGGCGTTCGAGTCCACCTACGAACGCATCGGCATGTCCGCCCTCGTCGTCCAGGTCGTCACAGGAATCTGGCTGGCGTTGCGGTGGCAGCCGGACATGGCCGACTGGTTCGCCCTCGCCACGCCGCAATCCAGGCTGGTCCTGTTCAAGTTCACCCTGCTGCTCTTGACCGTCCTGACGGCTGTCGACGTCAGGCTCAGGATCATTCCGAAGCTGAGCCCGCAGACGCTGCCAAGCCTCGCGGTCCGGATCGTGTTCGTGACGCTGCTTTCCGTGCTTTTCGTGGTTGCGGGCGCGTCGTTCAGAGGCGGATTGCTGTTCGGTGTGGTCTGAGGTTCGTTTGCACGACAAAATTCCGTGCCGCCCATTCATGCCAGCGCGAGCGTCATGCGGCGCCCGGGATCGCGGGTGTTATGTTTTTCCCACTTTGCGGGCGTTGTCGGTGGCCGGTGTTTCCCGGGCACGCCGTTCGTGCCACCATGTCGCTCAACGCGGCAGCGCAGCGGACCGGCCGCTGCACTCCGCGCCGGACGTCAATGATGGAGGATGTCATGAACGTGAGCGAGCTGAAGGACTTTCTGCTGTGGTCTCTGTGCATCAACTATGCGCTTCTGCTGGTATGGGCGGGGGTTTTCATTTTTGCACGCAACTGGCTGTACGGCTTGCATGGCCGCTGGTTCGCGCTGCCGGCCGGAACCTTCGATGCCTTGCATTATTCCGGCATGGCCGTCTACAAGATCGGCATATTTCTGTTCAATCTGGCGCCGCTGCTTGCGCTGTATTTAATGTCATGAGCGGATGCACGGCACCGGGCGGCCCGCTGCAGGTGGGCGGTGTCGCCGCGCCGCGCTCCCGAATCGGACGCCAGCCATCATGAGCGGCTTCGTAATCCCCCGGCGCTTTCAATATCTGGTTTCATCGGTCATCTGCATCCTGAACATCCTCGGCATGTTCCTGGTCGCCTTCGGCGCGGCGGCCGGGGGACACGTCCGCCTGTTGCTGTGGCCGGCGATCGTTCTGTTTATCGGGGGCATTCTGTTGTTGATGCTTTTCTCCGCGATCCGGGCTTCACAGGTCGGGCTGTCGCCCTGGACGACGGCAATCGCCACCCTGCTGACCTGCGCTCTGGGACCCGCGGTTCCGATCCTGATCGTTTACCTGACCGTGAAGGACGAAACGGATGGGGATTCCACCGTACCGGCTTCTCCATGGGGCCGGTGGCTGACCCTGCTGTTTGCGCCGTGGGCGATGCTGTGGGTCATAAAGTATGCGGCGGCCGGCAGCTGACCATTCGATTGATGCAGTCAGCGCGGGTTCCGGAATCAACGGCATCATCCTTGCTCCTGACGGTCATTGAGTAATTTGTCATGCAATCCAGAGTCACCCTCATCACCCTCGGTGTCGACGATCTGGACCGGGCCGTGCACTTCTATCGCGACGGTCTCGGCCTGAAAACGCCTGGTATCGTCGGCAAAGAATTCGAGCATGGCGCCGTGGCCTTCTTCGATCTGCAATCGGGACTGCGGCTGGCACTGTGGCCGCGGGCGAGTCTCGCGCACGACTCGGGGTTGCCGGTCAGTCCTGCAAGTCCTGCGGATTTCTGCCTTGCGCACAACGTTGCTTCGAAAGCCGGGGCCGACGCGGTGATGGCGCAGGCGGCCGCGGCCGGCGCGCGTATCGTCAAGCCGGCGCAGGAGACTTTCTGGGGCGGTTATGCGGGTTACTTCCAGGATCCGGACGGGCATCTGTGGGAAGTGGCCTGGAATCCGCAGATGCTGCCCGCGGAATAGCGCTGCCGCCGCTCCACGCACCGTGACGGGTGCGGCGTGCGGCGGTATGCTGCACATCCGATGGGCATCGACTGGCGCAAACACTGGTGGAAACCCGGCTTTACGCTGGCCTTCTTCACGGTCGGCGTGCCGTTCTGGATGATTCCCTACAACAAGGTCAACCTGCCCGATGCGCTGCTCGGTCCGGGGCTGGTGGTGGTATTGGCGGCGGCGGTACTGGCGCGGGTGATCGTGGAGGTGGCGCAGCGTCCCGCTTCGCATAATCTGTGGCCTTTAGAACTAGTCATCGCGTCGCTGGCGGGCGCGGCGGCCGGGGTGGCGGGGGCGCTGCTGGGGAGTTTGTTGCTGTGGGCGAATCGGAGGGGGTATCGGGATCGTGAGTCCGGGAACCGGAAATGATTTGACGGCCTGTCGCGGTTTCTCGCCCCGGCCTTCTATCCTGCACCGGGCGTTCCCTCGTTCCCGCGGGCGGGGCGAGGGGGCAGGCCTGTTGCCGCGCGTCATGGGCGTTCTTCTGGTGGCGCTGTGCTGTGGATTGCCGTTGCAGGCCGGCGCTGCGGAAGGTGATGCCGATGCAAAGGACTCCGCCAAACCCGCATCACAGCCCGCATCGGCAAGCCGCGTCGAGCACGAATCCTTCGTCTATGAAGCACCGGCGGGCTGGGCGGTGTTCAACAACGAGATGCGCAGCAGTTTCGCGATGGTGAATTTCTTCAATGCAGGCAACGAGATGATCCAGTTGAGCGTGTCCGGGAAACTGGCGCCGGAGCAGTATGCCGGCGCGCGGGAGCGGCTGCGCAAGGCGGAGCAGGGGCAGTCGCGCAAGGGCTGGCTGCTGGCGCGTAATGGCGATGCCGAGCTGCCGCAGCACGGCACGGTGTACGAGGCGGTGTATTACGACAATGCCAACCTGCTGACTTCGTTCACGTACAACGTGTTCGGACCCGAGCGCATCGCCCTGTTCACGATCACGCTGAAGGGCATCCGCACCGATCTCGACGAAGCCGTGCGCGCGGCGCGGCTGATGGTCGGGGGGCTGCGCTGGAAATGAGCGGGCCGCAAGGCGGGAGCGGGCGGCCGTACGCGCTGGCCGCGGGCGCCGGCTTCGTGGTGTGTTTCGCGATCGCGCAGGCGACCGGGCGTCGCGAGGCCTGGGATGCCGGCGAGTATTTCATCATCGGCATTCCGCTGATGTGCGTGATCGTGTTCGCGCTGGGCTGGCACTGGCCGCGTCGCGCCTGGCGCTGGACGCTGGCGATGGCGGTGGGTCAGGCGGCGGCGCTGGCTATCGGCGGCGGCTCGCTGTCGCTGTGGCCGCTGGCGATCATCGCGATGACCGTGGTGTCGGTGCCGCAGTTCATCGCCGGACTGATTGCCGCCCGGCTGTTGCCGCGGCGCGAGGCGGCGGACGATCCAGGCTGAAGGCCGCCGTTCCTCTTCCGGCGGATTGCGCGGCGGGGGCAGCGCCGGGGGCCGGTTCCGCGAATCTCTTGCCGGACTTGGTGTGCGGAGCCGCTGCGTTACCATGCCGTCATGACTGAAAGGCCGCTGACGCTGAACCTGATCGGGCCCGGGCGCGCCGGGCGCACGCTGGCGGCGCTGCTCGCGCGCGGCGGCACCTGCGTGCTGCAGGACGTGCTGGGTGCGCGCTTCGCGAGCACGGAGGCTGCGACGGCCTTCATCGGCGGCGGCCGCGCGGTGCGCGGGTTGCCGGAGATGCGGCCTGCTGCGTTGTGGCTGCTGACGCCGCCGGACGCGGCGATCGCGCCGGTGGCTTCGGCGCTGGCCGCCGGCGGCGCGATCCGTTCCGGAGATGTCGTTTTTCATTGCAGCGGTTCGCAGCCTTCGTCGTTGCTCGCGCCGCTGGCGGCGGCGGGCGCGCGCATCGCCAGCGTGCATCCGCTGAAAAGTTTCGCCGATCCGGCCGCCGCGCTGCAGTCCTTCGCCGGCACCTGGTGCGCGGTCGAGGGCGATGCCGCGGCACTGGATCTGCTGCGACCGTTGTTCGAGGGGCTCGGCGCGCGTGTCGTACTTCTCGATGCCGCGGGCAAAACGCCGTATCACGCGGCGAGCGTGCTGGTCTGCAATGACCTCGTCGCGCTGATGGAAGCGGGGCTGCGGCTTTACGAAAAGGCCGGTCTCGAACGCGCGACGGCGCAACGCATGATGGAGCCGCTGGTGCGCGAGACCCTGGACAATGTGTTCGCGCTGGGCACCGTGCGCGCGTTGACCGGGCCGGTGGCCCGTGGCGACGCGGATGTGGTCGTGCGGCAACTGAAGGCGTTGGAGGGCGCGGATCCGGAAGTCGAAGCGGTTTACCGCGCGCTGGCTGCGGTCGCGCTGGATCTGGCGCGGCGGCAGGGCGGAGCGCCGCCGGCGGCGCTCGATGACATTGCCAAGGTCATCAAAAAATAATCAATAAAATCAAATACTTATAGATCACCTGCTGCGGCAGGCCGTGGTCAGCCCATGGTCGGTGCGGTTTTCAGCATCGCCGGCGTTGCGGCGGCGGTCCCGGGTTTCTGCCGCGTGTCGCCCTGCGGGCCGGCCGGCGCGGTGTTTCCGGTCCAGGCCTGGAAGTGCAGCCGCGACAGCGCCAGCGGATCGCCCAGCAGGATCATTTTCTGCTGCGTCGTCAGCGCATCCGGGCCGCGCGACACGGCGGCTTCCACCAGCCGGTGGCGCTCGGCGCGCACGTGTGCGGGCTGCCCGGGGCGCACGACGCCGGAAGCGCAGGCGATCGCGTTGACCACCGGATCGACGATGGCGTCGGCGAAGCCCGGCGTTGCGGCGGCGCGTTCGATGGCCTGCTGCAGGCTGGCGATTTCGCGCGGCGTCCGGTATTCCTCCGGCGTCAGGAACAGGCCGGCCCGGCGCAGGCTGCGGCCGAGCGATGCGCGGCTGGTGTACACCGACAGCGGAATCGAAATCATCATCGCGCCGGCGACGGGCAGTAGCCACCACAGCGATGCCGGATGCAGCCAGTAGATGCCGGTGGCCCAGGCGACGCCGAACAGGGTGTGCCAGCCGTGGCGGCGCAGCGCCTCGCCCCAGGTGGTTTCGGCGTCCTCGCGCGAGGGGGATTTCCACTTGACGTGCCAGCCCGACAGCGCCGCGGCGACGAAGCGGGCATGAAACAGCATGCGGATCGGCGCCAGCAGCATCGATACCGCCATTTCGCCCAGCATGCCCGCGACCAGGCGCGGCACGCCGCCGTATGGCTTCGCGCCCCTGATCGAGATCAGCAGCACGGACAGGATTTTCGGCAGGAACAGCAGCGTCGCGGTCGCGCTGAACAGCGCGACCGCGCGCTCTGGCCGCCATGCCGGCCACAGCGGGAACAGCTGATGCGGCGCCGTGAAGTATTCCGGCGCCACCAGCATGTGCACCGCGAGCAGCGCGGTGGACAGGATCAGCATCAGCAGCCACAGCGGGGCGGACAGGTAGGCCATGACGCCGGTCACGAACACGGCGCGGTGCGCGGGGTGCAGGCCTTTCATCGGGAGCAGGCGGGAGTTCATCAGGTTGCCCTGGCACCAGCGGCGGTCGCGCGTCAGCTCGTCGATCAGGTTGGGCGGCATTTCCTCGTAGCTGCCCGGCAGGTCGTAGGCGATCCACACCCCCCAGCCGGCGCGGCGCATCAGCGCGGCCTCGACGAAATCGTGCGACAGGATTTCCCCGGATAGGGAGCCCCTGCCCGGGAGCCGGCCCAGCGCGCAGTGGCGGATGAACGGCGCGACGCGGATGATCGCGTTGTGCCCCCAGTAATGCGACTCGCCGAGCTGCCAGAAATGCAGGCCGGCCGTGAACAGCGGCCCGTAGACGCGGCTGGCGAACTGCTGCACGCGGGCGTGCAGCGTGTCGCGGCCGACGGCGCAGGGCACGGTCTGGATGATGCCGGCGCCGGCATTGGCTTCCATCAGCCGCACCAGTTGCATCAGGCATTCGCCGGTCATCACGCTGTCGGCGTCCATGACCACCATGTAGCGGTAGTTGCTGCCCCAGCGCCGGCAGAAGTCGGCGACGTTGCCGCTCTTGCACTTGATGCGGTGCCGGCGCCAGCGGTAGAAGACGCGGCCGAAGGCATTCAGCGAGCGGCACAGCTCCGTCCATGCCGCGGTCTCGGCGACGCGGGTGTCGGGGTCGCTGCTGTCGCTGAGCACGTAGAAATCGAAATGTTGCAGGCCGTTTGCGCGTTGCAGCGATTCGTAGGTCGCGCGCAGCCCGGCGAACACGCGCGGCACGTCCTCGTTGTAGATCGGCATGATGATCGCGGTGCGCGCCGCGGGATCGATGGGCGCGTCGCCGGCCGCCGTCGCCGAGATCGCGTGCGGGTCACGGCGGCGGCACAGCAGCGCGAAGCCGGCCAGCGCGGTCCAGAATCCCGCCGAAATCCAGCCGAACAGCACCATGAACAGGATCAGGATCGCGATTTCCAGCGGTTGCCTGCCGTCGTACGGCAGCACGTCGGCCATGTAGCCGGTGGCGAACCAGGTCTGCAGCAGCACCAGCGCCAGCAGCACGATGCGGCGCCGGTTCGCGGTGCGCTGCCAGTGGCCGCGCGGATCCGGCGGCGATGCGTCCGGCAGGTCCTGCGCGGCGTGGCGTCGCGCCGGCGCGCCCGGCCAAGTGGGGTGCGGCGCCATCGAGCTGCGGTTCAGCGGCGGCATCGTGGGCAGGCGGGCGCCGTGCCGCGCGTGTTCGTTGTCCGCGGAATCCCCGGCCGGCGTGCCGCAGGCCAGTTTCAGCCGGGGCGCGACCGAGGCGTACGACGGGTTGCCCGGGTCGACGTCGTGTCCGGCCAGTGCCCGGTGCAGCCCGGCCATCGATTCCTGCGGATCGCGTCCGCCGGCCTGCTGCAGCAGGGCCTGGCGGCGCGCGGAGTCCAGCGGCAGGCGCCGGGCGTAGCGCTCCGGCGCGTCGCCTTCTTCGCTCAGGCGGCGGTGGGAATGATGTAGCTCCATGTCTCCGACAGTGTGTTGTTGTCGTGGCGCAGGAAAGCGCGCAGTTCGACGGGTTTTCTGGGATCGATCTGGCGCACGCGCAGCGTCATGCGCCAGCCGCCGGTGGCGGTGTTGCGCCGGGTGATGTTTTCGAGGATTTCGCCGTTGTCGTCGACGGACGTGACGGCCTGGAGCTGCGCATCCGCCGGCAGCCTGTCCAGCGCCGGTCCGGCGAAGTCGATGGCCAGCGTGATGCTGTTTTCGGGTTTGCGCGCGGGATTCTGGCTGCGCCGGGTCTGCGTGACCCAGGACAGCGGCGGGCGCGCCTCGTTCGTGCGCTGCCAGGTCAGGCGGTATTCGAAATCGTAGGGCTGCTTCGGCCGCTGCGCATCGTCGGGCACCCAGAATGCGACGATGTTGTCGTTGGTTTCGTCGGGCGTCGGGATCTGCACCAGCTCGATGCGGCCCGAACCCCATCTGCCGCGCGGTTCCACCCATGCGCTGGGGCGCAACTCGTAGCGCTGGTCGAGATCCTCGTAGCTGCTGAAGGCGCGGTCGCGCTGCATCAGGCCGAATCCCTGCGGATTGGTCATCGCGAAGGAAGTCACCAGCAGGCGCCTCGGATTGACCAGCGGACGCCAGATCCATTCGCCGGTGCCGGATTGCACGGAGAGGCCGTCCGAATTGTGCACTTCGGGACGGATGTCCTCGGTGGCCGAACGCTGGTTTTCGCCGAAGCTGTACATGCTGGTCAGCGGCGCCAGTCCGAGTTTCGCGACGTGTTCGCGCGGATACAGGCGGACTTTCACGTCGGTGATGCTGTCGGTGCCGGGGCGCAGGATGAAACGGTAGGCGCCGGTCACGCTCCTGGAATCCAGCAGCGCGTAGACGACCAGTTCCTTCGCGGCCGGACTGGGGCGCTCGATCCAGAATTCGGTGAAGCGCGGAAATTCCTCGCCCGACATCAATCCGGTGTCGACGGCGAGCCCGCGCGCCGCGAGTCCGTACACCTGGCCTTTGCCCACACCGCGGAAGTAGCTGGCGCCGAGAAACGAAATCACCTCGTCCCTGGTGTTGGCCGCGTTGATCGGGTAGTGCACGCGGAAGCCGGCAAAGCCCGTGCCCTGCAGTTTCCGCGGATCGATCCGGGTCTGGCTGAAATTGAAATCGTCCGGGTTGAACCTGATCTCGGCAATGCCGTCGGCGGTGATTTCGTTGATCTTCACCGGCTCGCCGAACTGCTGGCCCTGGTGATGGAAGGTCAGTTCGAACAGGGCCTTCGCGGGGCGCCACAATGCCCGCTCCGGTTTGAACCTGATCTGGCGGTACTGGTCATACGACAGTTCCCGCAGTTCCTTCGGCAGCCTGTTTTCGGGTTTCTTGTAAGGGGTGCTGGCCAGATCGCGGGCCAGCCTGGCGGCTTCGTTGAAGTCGAAAGCGAGTGCGCCGAATGGCAGCATGCAGGCCAGAAAAGTTGCCGCGAATCGTGAAAGAAGTCGGTGTATTTTTTTCATTCCAGATTCTGAATGGCGCCGGTTTTTCGCTGCGCCCGGACAGGGCATGCAACAAAAACGAAAAGGGGCGCCGGTTGGACGTTTGCCGGGGCGGTGAGTTCAGTCCGGTTTTGTGCTTTGCTGAAAATCGTCGCGCGCGATTTTCGTCGCGGCCGATGTTAATGCGTTGTCGCGGAAATATGAATCGCGCGGCGACAGATGTCGCCGTATGGCAACAGATTCGTGCCGTGCCGGTAAGGGGATTGCCGCAGGTGTGTCGCATGTGTGACATCGCGTGCCGCGACCTCGGGACCATCACGGTTGCGCGATGGCGATGGCAGGATGCCGGGCGGAGATCGAATGAAAGAGTGAAAGAGGAGCGCTGATCAAAAATGCAACGACGCGAGATGCTGAAAATGATGGCCGCATTGCCGGCGGCGGGCCTGCCGCTGGACGCGGTGCTGGCTGCTGCTGCGCTGCCCGTGGTGCCTGGAAAATCGGAACCTTTCGACTACGCCCGTCTCAAGGGGCGCGCGCGCGCACTGTCGCAGGCGCCCCACGGGGCGCTGGACGAAACGATTCCGGAATCCGTGGCGCGCCTGGACTGGGACCAGTACCAGGCCATACGCTACCGCGACGAGCACGCGCTGTGGGCCAAGGAGGGTTTGCGCTTCCAGATCAAGTTTTTCCACCTCGGCCTGTTTTTCAGGACACCGGTGCACATCCACGTCGTCGAGGGCGGCAGGGCGCGCGAGATCGCCTATGACGCGGCCATGTTCGATTACGGCAAGAGCGGGCTGCAGCGCGAGCATTTTCCCGTCGATCTCGGCTTTGCCGGATTCCGCATCCATTACCACACCGATCCGGCGCGCGATCTCGCGGTGTTCCTCGGCGCCAGCTATTTCCGCGCCGTGGGCGAGGAGAAGCAGTACGGCCTGTCGGCGCGCGGCCTGGCGGTCGACACCGGCTTGGCGCGCGCCGAGGAGTTTCCGGTATTCAGGGCGTTCTGGATCGAGCGGCCGCCCCGGAATGCGTCGACGCTGATCGTGTATGCGCTGCTGGATTCGCCCAGCGTCAGCGGCGCCTACCGTTTCCTGATCCAGCCCGGAAAGAACATGGTCATGGACGTCGATGCCGCGCTGTATCCGCGCAAGGCCATCGAGCGCCTGGGCATCGCGCCGCTGACCAGCATGTACCAGCACGGCGAGAACGACCGCCGCATGGCGAACGACTGGCGGCCGGAGATCCACGATTCCGACGGGCTCGCGCTGTGGACCGGCGCCGGCGAGCGCATCTGGCGCCCGCTGGTGAATCCGGAGACGCTGCGCTTCAATGCCTATGCCGACGAAAACCCGCGCGGCTTCGGACTGCTGCAGCGCGACCGCAATTTCGACCATTATCAGGACGACGGCGTGTTCTACGACCGCAGACCCAGCCTGTGGGTCGAGCCGAAGTCGGGCTGGGGCAAAGGGTCGGTGCAGCTCGTGGAAATTCCGACCGTCGACGAAACCTTCGACAACATCGTGGCGTTCTGGAATCCGGCCGAAAAGCCGCAGCCGGGGCAGGAACTGCTGTTCGCGTACCGGCTGCACTGGGGCGCGACGATGCCGCATGCGTCACCGCTGGCCCATGTCGCGGCGACGCGCACCGGCATCGGCGGCGTCATCGGCCGCAAGCGCGAATATTATTCGGTGCGGTTCGCGGTCGATTTCGCCGGCGGCGGTCTGGCGGCGCTGGGTAAAAAGGCGAAGGTCGAACCGGTGATCGTCGCGTCGCGCGGCGACATCGAAATCACGTCGGCGCGGCCGCTGGATGCCATCCAGGGTTACCGCGCGATGTTCGATCTGAAGCCGGTCGACGACAGCGTCGAACCCGTCAACCTGCGGCTGTATCTGCGTTCGGGCGGGCGCACGCTCAGCGAGACCTGGCTGTACCAGTGGATGCCGCCGCCGCCTTCGCAGCGCCGTTTCTGAGCACATCGGCCGGGCACCGGGCCTCGAGGGGCGGCAACGGCACTGATGCCGCGCCCCGGCATGGTCGCGAGAGCGCCGGACGCATCGGGTTGGCGATGATTGAAGGGAAATCATAAAATAATTAATAAAATCAAATACTTATGAAATTTCCCCGGGGAGTGATTGCTGCCGGGGGCCGTCGCGGGCTCTTGTTACAATCGCTGTATGAATACACACCACGACCCCGCCCGTCCTGCTGCGGCGCAACATGCCAGTCACGACGAGAACACGCTCGCCGCCATCCGTGACCAGATCCTGCGCGGCATCGCGCTGAACCGCGAACCCGGTTACCACTTCGCCGGCAATTTTCTCGATCTTTCCTATGACCACGTCGGCACCGATTACACCGCGCTGTCGGTGGATGTCGCGCCGCATTGCCGCGCCGCTGACGGGCAACTGAGCCTGTCGGGTTTCGCGATCCTCGTCGATCTCGCGATGGCCGGCGCGGTGCGCGCGGGGCTCGATCCGAAGACGCGGCTGGCGACGGTCACGATGAACCTGCAGTTCACCGGCGTGCCGGCCACCGGGCGGCTGCACGCGCGCGGCGGCATGCACGGCTTCATCGAGGGCGCGGCCGGCAGGCAGGGCGTCAGCACGGTGGCGGTCCGTAACGACGCCGGACTGGTCTGCAACGGTTCGGCGACCTTCATGGTGCTGAAGCCGCCGAAGGGCGTGGAGTTGCATCCGGTGCCGCACCGCCGTCGCGGCGAGAATCCCGCGCCGGACATTCCCGGCGGCAGGCTGCGGCCCGACGAGAAAAAAGTGCTGGCGGTGGCGGATCTTTCGCTGGCGCATGTGCGCGCCCGCGGCGGCACCTTCATCCAGCATTTCTGGGGCGTGGAGGCGAAGCATGCGCCGGGCGCGGCGCAGGCCACCGTGAAAAACGGCCCGCACATCGGCAATCGCGTCGGCCATGTGCAGGGCGGCATCCTGCTCGGGCTGGCCGCCGAGACCGCGGTCGCGGCGCTGACGCCGCACTGGCAACTGACCGCGCTGTCGGCCTGGTACATCAGCCCCGGCGAAGGCCGTTCGCTGCGCATCCGTTCGAAGGTCGTGCACCACGGACGGCTGGTCGCGGTGGTGCGCACGGAAGTCACCGGCAAGGGCCGCGACGGCGGCCGGCGCAAGGTCTTCGAGCTGATGACCACGCACGCCTGCCGCGCGGAGTAGCGGTGGCATTGCGCACGCTGTCGGGCCGGCACGCCGATCCGCGCAAGGGCCGCGGCGCGGGCGTGAATCCCGAAGGGCGCTTCGAGCGGGTCGAGCACGGTGCCTTCGACGACGGCTGGGAATCGGCGGCGCGCGAGGAGCAGCGCGCGCTAAAGACCGTCGTGACCGACGAGCGCGCGAAATCGATCATCGCCCGTAACGATTCGCCGGACATTCCGTTCGCGCAGTCGATCAATCCCTACCAGGGCTGCGAGCACGGCTGCATCTACTGCTACGCGCGACCCAGCCACGCCTACCGCAACCTGTCGCCGGGCATCGACTTCGAGACGCGGATTTTCGCCAAGGTCAACGCGCCGGAGCTGCTGCGCAAGGAACTGTCGAGGCCGGGCTACCGCTGCGAATTGATCGCGTTGGGCGCCAACACCGATCCTTACCAGCCGGCCGAGCGCGGCCGGCGCATCACCCGCGGCATCCTCGAGGTCTGCGCCGAGTTCAACCAGCCGGTGGGCATCGTCACCAAGAACGCGCTGGTCGAGCGCGATATCGACATCCTCGCGCCGATGGCGGCGAAGGGGCTGGCGGAGGTGTTCGTATCGGTGACGACGCTCGACTCCGGGCTGGCGCGACGCATGGAGCCGCGCTGCACGGCGCCTTCGCGCCGGTTGCAGGCGGTGCGCGCGCTGGCGGATGCCGGCATTCCGGCTGGCGTGATGGTGGCACCGGTGGTGCCCTTCCTGAACGACCAC
Organism: Burkholderiales bacterium; assembly: GCA_026125585.1. Classification (GTDB taxonomy): domain Bacteria; phylum Pseudomonadota; class Gammaproteobacteria; order Burkholderiales; family SG8-41. The sequence continues at coordinate 9,548 of JAHCLD010000012.1, read as the reverse complement.
GAGATCGAGGCCATCGTCGCCGCGGCGGCGGAACACGGCGCGCGGCGCTGCGGCTACATCCTGATGCGCCTGCCGTACGAGGTGAAGACGCTGTTCCGCGAATGGCTGGAACGCCACTATCCGCTGAAGGCAGCGCACGTGATGAGCCGCGTGCACGCGCTGCGCGGCGGCCGCGACAACGATCCGGGGTTCGGCAGCCGCATGCGCGGCACGGGCGAGTTCGCGACACTGCTCGCGCGGCGCTTCGACGTGGCCTGCAAAAAGGCGGGCCTGAACCAGGCGCGGCGCGGCGAGGGCATCCAGCGCGATACCTCGCAGTTTCGGGTGCCGGGAGTGGCTGAACAAGGACAACTGTTTTAAATTAAAGTCAGAATCAAGAGCAGCCACAGAGGGCACAGAGAACACAGAGAAAACCCGCAATGGAGACCTTGTCGGAAATATTGCCGGTTTTTGCTTTTGAAGTTCTCTGTGCCCTCTGTGGCTAAAAGCTTTTGAAGTTATTTTTCAGCAGGAGGCTGCATGAAAACGGAAGTGGCGCTGTACGTCGACGAGGCCCTGGGCAGCTACGGTTTTCCCGACGGGCATCCCTGGGGGCCGGACCGGCAGGATGCGTTCTGGAGCGAGGCGACCGGGCAGAAGCTCGACAAGTCCGTCGAGGTCTGCGGCTCGCGCGCGGCCTCGGTCGAGGAGATCAGCCGTTTCCACGACGAGGCGCACGTCGCCCGCGTGCACGAGCTGTCGGAGCAGGGTTACGGCCTGATCGATCACGGCGACACGCCGGCCTTTGCGGGCGTCTACGAGGCTTCGGCCCATGTGGTGGGCGCGGCGCTCGACGGCCTGCAACGCATCATGGTGGGCGAGGTGCTGCGCACTTTCCAGCCGATCGGCGGCCTGCATCACGCGGCGCGCGACCGTGCCGCCGGCTTCTGCGTGTTCATCGATTGCGGCGTGGTCATCGACACGCTGCGCTCGCAATACGGCGTACAGCGCGTCGCCTATGTCGACATCGACGTGCATCACGGCGACGGGCTCTACTATCCGTACGAGTCCGATCCCGATTTCATCTACGCCGACCTCCACGAGGACGGACGTTTTCTCTATCCGGGCACCGGGGCGGAAACCGAGCGCGGCAAGGGCGCCGGCGCGGGGCTGAAGCTGAACATTCCGATGCAGCCGGGCTCGACCGACGCGCAGTTCATGAAGGCCTGGGAGCGCGTCGAGGTGCATCTGCGCGCGCACCGGCCGGAGTTCATCCTGCTGCAGGCGGGTGCCGACAGCATCGCCGGCGATCCGCTGGCGCACCTGCAGTACACGCCCGGGGCGCATGCCCATGCCGCGCGGCGGCTGTGCGTGCTGGCCAATGAAATGTGCGGAGGGCGCATCATGGGTTTCGGCGGCGGCGGCTACAACCGCAGGAACCTCGCGCTCGGCTGGTGCGGCGTGCTGGACGCCTTCATCCGCGGCTCGGAAAAATAATTCCCCGCTGCATCTGCCGGAAATCCGCGGGAACCTCCCGCGGTGTTCGCCTGTCTGTCTGACAGGCGCGCCCCGGCGCGCGCCGCCCGCCTTTGTCCCGCAACGGCCTGCAGCGGCAGGCCCGAAAATCCCGAGGAGAACAGACCGTGATCAACGGCTTCGAACGACTTTCCGCGATGCTGAACGCATATCCCTGGGCCTACACCCTGCTGGCGCTGTTGCTGCTGCTGACGGCGGCCTGGCTGTCGAACTGGATCACCAAGCGCATTCTCGTGCGCGGCGCCTACCGGCTGCTGCGCGCGACGCCGCTCGGACGGAACACGGATCTTTCGCAGCACGGCGTGATCCGCAGGCTAGCCAACGTGGTGCCGGCGGTGGTGTTGTCCGCCGGGGTGGCCGCGGTGCCCGAACTGCCGGATGCGCTGGTCACCGTGGTGCGCAATGTCTGCGGCGCCTTCGTGGTGCTGACGCTGGCACTGGCCGTCGCCGCCGCGCTGGATGTCGCGAACGCGCTGTACCAGCGCCGCCCGGACGCCGCCAGCAAGCCGATCAAGGGCTATCTGCAGGTGGTGAAGATCGTGATTTTCGCGGTCGCGGCGATCCTGATGATCGCGACGCTGATCGACCGTTCGCCGCTGATCCTGCTGTCCGGCCTCGGCGCGATGGCCGCGGTGCTGATGCTGGTGTTCCAGGACACGCTGCTGTCGCTGGTGGCGAGCGTGCAGATCTCGTCGAACGACATGGTGCGCGTCGGCGACTGGATCGAGATGCCGCAGCTCAACGCCGACGGCGACGTGATCGACATCGCGCTGCACACGGTCAAGGTGCAGAACTGGGACAAGACCATCACCACGATCCCGACCAAGCGCATGATCACCGAGTCCTTCAAGAACTGGCGCGGCATGAGCGAGTCCGGCGGCCGCCGCATCCAGCGCTCGCTGCTGATCGACCAGAACAGCGTGCGTTTCTTCAGCGCCGCCGAGTGCGAGCGGCTGCACCGCTTCGCGCTGCTGCGCGAATACCTGGCGGCGAAGGAGGAGGAGATCGGCGCCTGGAACGCCCGGCTCGAGGCGCAGGGGCGCGATCCGGTCAACGCGCGGCGGCTGACCAATCTCGGCACCTTCCGCGTCTATGTCGACAGCTACCTGCGCAGCCATCCCGGCATCCACCAGGGCATGACGACGCTGGTGCGCCAGCGCAACCCGGGCCCCACCGGCCTGCCGCTGGAGATCTGGTGCTTCACCAACACCACGGCCTGGGCGCAGTACGAGGCGATCCAGTCGGACATCTTCGATCACCTGCTGGCGATCATTCCGGAATTCGGACTGCGCATTTTCCAGGAGCCGGGCGGCGCGGACATCCGCGGCCTCGTCGATGCGGCTAGAATGCTGCAGCCGCCGGACCGGCGGCCGGCCGCCGGCGCCGCAGCCTGACCGACAGGGGGTTGCGCCGGGCCGCGTATCGCAGTGCGCATCTTGCAGCGGAAACCGGATGAACCCGATCAGACTCAGCGTACTCGACCAGTCCCCGATCATCAGCGGCCACACGCCGCGGCAGGCGATAGAACAGACCCTGCGTCTCGCGCAGGCGGCGGAGCGGATGGGGTATCACCGCTACTGGTGCGCCGAGCACCATTCGATCATGGCGCTGGCCGATCCCTGCCCGGAGATCCTGGTGACGCGGCTGGCCGCGGCGACGTCGACGATCCGCGTCGGCACCGGCGGCGTGCTGCTGCCGTACTACAGTCCGCTGAAAATCGCCGAGCAGTTCCGCATGCTCGAAGCGCTGTTTCCGGGGCGCATCGATCTCGGCATCGGCCGCGCGCCGGGCGGCGACCAGGCCACCGCGATGGCGATGGGGCAGGGCCGTTATCCCGCGGCCGACGATTTTCCGGAGCAGGTGCAGTACCTCGCGGCGTACCTGGACGACGAGCTGCCCGCCGGGCATCCGTTCGCGCAGGTGAAGGCGCAGCCGGCAGGCGACGGCAGCCCGCAGATCTGGCTGCTCGGTTCCTCGGATTACAGCGGCGCGCTGGCGGCGCAGCTCGGCCTGCGTTTCGCCTTCGCGCATTTCATCAGCGCGCGCGGCGGCGATGTCGTCATGCGCGATTTCAGGCGGCATTACCGGCCTTCGGCGCGTGAGCCGCAGCCGCGGGCCTTGGTCTGCGTGTTCGTGATCTGCGCGGAGACGCAGGCGCAGGCCGAGCGGCTGGCGCAGAGCGTCGATCTGCGGCGGCTGAACATGGATTACGGCGTCAACGCGCCGGTGCCGACGCTGGAGGAGGCCGAGCGCCATCCGTACGCCGACGCCGACCGCGAGCGCATCGCGCACCACCGCCGCCGTGTCGTGCTCGGCACGCCGGAGATCGTCAAACAGCGATTGCTGGAGATCCAGACGGCTTTCGAGGCCGACGAGCTGATGGTGATCACCATCACCGGCGACTACGACACGCGGTTGCGCTCGTACGAACTGCTGGCCGGCGTTTTCGGGCTCTGTCATCCCTGACCCCTGCAGCGGCGTTACTGGAAGCATCGGGTTGCCGCGGTGCGTCCGTTGCCGGGGACTTCGCGATAAGTATTTGTTTTAATTTATTTTTTTATTTTCGGGAGGAATGACATGAAACAACTGATCGTGGCTGCGGTTTGTGCGCTGTTCGCAGTGTCCGCTGCCCATGCCCAGCAGGGCGAGGCGAAGAAGGCGGCTCCGGCTGCCGAAAAGAAGGCGTCGCAGGCGAAGAAAGAGCCCAGCGAAGCGCAGAAGCGGCAGCAGGCGCGGATGAAGGACTGCAACGACAAGGCCGAAGGCAAGTCCGGCGACGAGCGCAAGAAATTCATGAGCAGTTGCCTGAAGGGCGAAACGTCCTCCGGCAAGGCGCCCACCGCCGCCCAGAAAAGGCAGCAGGAGCGCATGAAGGACTGCAACGTGAAGGCCGAGGGCAAATCGGGCGACGAGCGCAAGAAGTTCATGAGCAGCTGCCTGAAGGGTTGATGAGAGGCTGATGAGAGACTGAACGTCGGCGATCCCGCCGCTGCATTGCGGCGGCGGGCACCGCAGGGGCATACTGGAAACGGTATGCCCCTTTTTCTTTTCATGCCGGCAGTGCGGCGCGCGGTTTCGGCGGCGGCTTGCGTCCGGGCGCTGTGCGCGGCCTGCCTGCTGTCGGGAGCGAGCATGGCCGCCGAAGCCGCCGACAATCCGGATGCGCGCCGCGCGCGCATGATCGCCGACGTCGAGCGGATGGCGCGCGACACCGCGCAGGCCACCGGCCGTCCGGTGCTCGATGCGCGGGTGCTCGCGGCGCTGCGCAAGGTCGAGCGCCACCGTTACATGCCGCCCGCGGGCGCCGCGCAGGCCTACGAGAATCATGCGCAGCCGATCGATCATGGGCAGACGATCTCGCAGCCCTTCATCGTCGCGCTGATGACGGACCTGCTGGATCTGCAGCCGGATCACCGGGTGCTCGAGATCGGCACCGGCTCGGGTTACCAGGCGGCGGTGCTCGCGGAACTGGTGCGCGCGGTCTACACCGTCGAAATCGTCGAGCCGCTGGGCCGCAGCGCGGCGCGGGCGCTGCTCGCCGCGGGTTACTGGAACGTGCATCCGCGCATCGGCGACGGTTACGCCGGCTGGCCCGAACAGGCGCCCTTCGACGCGATCATGGTGACCGCGGCGGCGCCGTACCTGCCGCAGCCGCTGGTCGACCAGTTGAAGCCCGGCGGGCGGCTGGTGATTCCGCTCGGCGAACGCGGCGGCGCGCAGGTCCTCACGCTGGTCGAGAAGGATGTTCGCGGCAAGGTGACGCAGCGTCGGCTGCTCGATGTGCGATTCGTGCCGCTCACCCGCAGGCAGGCCGGCTGACCGATACGCGAAGGCAATGTCGGCTGCCGGATTTTGCGCCGCAGCATTCCGGAGTTGCGGCACCAAAATAAAGCGATGCCGCGGGCGGCCGCACCGATAGATGGCGCTGCGTGACGGTTTTCCGGCCTTGTTTTGCCGGACTTGTCCGCGGGCGCGGCGGATTGGCGGCGCATGGCACGGGGGTTGCTCCTGTCGAACACAGGAACCATCGGTGTTCAACCGGAGGAGAGCCGCATGACATGGGCGCATGTGATCGATGAACTGGCAGCGGGACAGCCGCTGTCCGAAAGCGAAGCCGAGATCCTGTTCGCCGCGGTGTTCGACGGCGGCGTGCCCGATCTCGAACTGGGCGGCCTGCTGGCGCTGATCGAACAGCGCCAGTTATCGCAGCAGGAACTGGTCGGCGTGCTGGCCGCGCTGTCGACGCGGGTGTTCCAGTTGCCGGTGCCGGACACGCAGTGGCGGCCGGTGCTGATGCCGGGTTATGGCGGCCTGCGCGAGCAGCCGAATCTGCTGCCGCTGCTGGCGCTGAGCCTGCAGCGCCTGGGCATTCCGGTGCTGGTGCACGGCATGCTGAGCGGCGAACGCGGCGTGGCCGCGGCCTACATCCTCCGCGAGATGGGCGTGATGCCCTGCGCCAGCCTCGCGCAAGCGCAGCAGGAACTGCAGGCCGGGCATCTTGCCTTCGTGCCCACCGGCGCGCTGGCGCCGGCGCTGGCGGACCTGCTGGCGCTGCGCGTGCGCCTCGGTGGCGGTGCCTTCGCGCGCGTGCTGGCGCGCCTGGCCGATCCCTTCGCCGGCGCCGCGCTGCAACTGGTGCCGGCGGAGCACGCGCATGAGCGCGCGGTGCTGCAGTCGCTGCTCTGCGACGTCGAAAAGAATGCGCTGCTGTTCGAGACCCGCGATGGCGATCCCGTCGTGGACGCGCAATGCCGGCCGGGCATCGAACTGGTGCGCGACGGATCGGCAAGCCTGCTGTTCGACGCCGAGGTGACGCCGCGCTGCGCGCATCCGCTGCCCGTGGCGCACGATCTGAAGGGCACGGCGCGCTGGATCGGCGGCGTGCTCGAAGGGCGCATCCCGATGCCGGTGCCCATTGCCAATCAGTTCGCCTGCTGCCTTTACGGCACCGGCTACGCGCAGGACATCAACCAGGCCAAGGCCATCGCCGCGGTCGAGACCGGCAGCCTCGCGACGGCCTGAGCGCGGCCGTCCCTGTTTCCCCCCGCTCCGCCCTGCCGGCGGCGCGTCGTCCCCGTGCTAGACTGGCTCCGGATTTCGCAATTCCGCCGCAGCCATTCCAACAAAAGGGGGAGCTACGCATGGGTGCCATATTCCAGTCGCTGGGCCGCACGGTATTCGCCGGTTTTGTCATCCTCGTCCTGCTGGCCGTTGCCACCGGCGCCGGAACGCGCATGGGCGATGCCTCGTGGTGGGCCTTCGTGTTCCGCTGGCTGCACGTGCTCTGCGGCGTGATGTGGGTGGGCATCCTGTACTACTTCAATTTCGTGCAGATCCCGTCGATGCCGAAGATTCCGGACGAGCAGAAGCCGGCCATCGGCAAGGTGATCGCGCCGGCGGCGCTGTTCTGGTTCCGCTGGTCGGCGCTGGCCACGGTGGTGACCGGCCTGATCCTCGCCGGCAAATACCGCTATCTGGGCAGCGCGCTGATGTTCGGCGAGGGCCACGTCTACATCGGCGCCGGCATGTGGCTCGCGCTGATCATGGCCTTCAACGTCTGGTTCATCATCTGGCCGAACCAGAAGAAGGCGCTGGGCATCGTCCAGGCCGATGCCGACGCCAAGGCGAAGGCGGCGCGGGTCGCGATGATCACTTCGCGGATCAACACCATGCTGTCGATCCCGATGCTGTTCTGCATGGTTGCCCAGCAGAACATCCCGGTGTAACGGTTGCGGCAGGGAGGGCTGCGGTGCGGGCAAAAGTCCGCACTGCAATGCAGGGTATTGCCGCCGCGCTTGGCGCATCCGCGCCGGCTCCCTTATCATCACGGGTTTCCAGCGACAACCCGAGAGGAAACCGCATGCAACACGAACTGCCACAACTGCCCTATGCCATGGATGCGCTGGCGCCGCACATCTCGAAGGAAACCTTCGAATTCCATTACGGCAAGCACCACCAGGCCTATGTCACCAACCTCAACGGCCTGATCAAGGGCACCGAGTTCGAGAACGCCTCGCTCGAGGACATCATCAGGAAATCCTCCGGCGGCGTGTTCAACAACGCGGCCCAGGTTTGGAACCACACCTTTTTCTGGAACAGCATGAAGCCGAACGGCGGCGGCAAGCCGACGGGCGCGCTGGCCGCGGCCATCGACAAGAAATGGGGCAGCTTCGACGCCTTCAAGGAAGCCTTCACCAAGAGCGCGGTCGGCAACTTCGGTTCCGGCTGGACCTGGCTGGTGAAAAAGGCCGACGGCAGCGTCGACATCGTCAACACGTCGAACGCCGGCACCGTGCTGACCACGGCCGACAAGGCGCTGCTGACCATCGACGTGTGGGAGCACGCCTACTACATCGACTTCCGCAATGCGCGGCCGAAGTTCGTCGAGACCTTCCTGAACAATCTCGCCAACTGGGATTTCGCCGCGAAAAATTTCGGCTGAGATCCGTTTCGTTGTCGCAAAAAAAGCCCGGCACTGCCGGGCTTTTTTCATGGCGCGGGCTTCAGCGCGGCGGCGGCGCGCGCTCGAGGCCCTCGATCTTCACGCCGGGGCCGATGCCGCGCTTGCGGAACCAGCCCTGGTTCATTTCCAGCGCGTAGCGCACCGGCTTCTTCGCGGTGTGCGAGTCGCGGGTATGCGGCTGCATGTCCTCGATGTTGACGATCACGCCGGCCTCGTCGATGAAGGCGACCGACAGCGGGATGTACGTGTTCATCATCCACATGCCGTGGTGGGCGACGTCGCGGAACACGAACAGCATGCCGCGGTTCTCGGGCAGCATGCGCCGGTGCATCAGGCCCTGCATGCGGTCGGGATCGTTGCTGGCGACTTCGGCGGTCAGCGCGTGCTTGCCGAGCTTCAGCTCGATCAGCGGCATGCCGCCCTGCGCGGGCGCATGGGCCTGGGCGGCGGTGGCGGCGAAGGCGAACAGCAGCAGGCTCAGCCAGCGTTTCATGCGGGGTTCTCCGGTGAGGATCGGACCAGCCAGGCGGCGATGGCCTCGCGCAGTTCCGGTGCGTCGCCGATGGCCGGCAGCAGCGCGAGGCGCAGGCCGGGGTGGCGGCCGCGGATGTCGTCGAGCAGCTTCGGCAGGTCGTTCTTCAGGTGGCCGCCCTGCGCCATGAACAGCGGGGCGACGCGGATTTCGGACAGACCCTGCGCCGCCAGCGCGGCGATCGCGTCGGGCAGCGAAGGCTGCTGCAGTTCAAGGAAGGCCAGCGTCACGGCCAGGTCCGGGCGTTGCTGCGAGACCCGCCGCGCGATGTCGCGAAAGGGTTCTGTCCATTCCGGATCGCGCGCGCCGTGGGCGAAAAGGATCAATGCAGAGTGCAAAGTGCAGGACGCAGAATGTCTTTGATTTTCACTTTGCATTGTGCGCTCTGCACTAGCTTCTTCCACTGCTTCCAAACCCGCCGGCGCCGCGACTGGATGCGTTGAATTCGTCGACGATGTTGAAGGCGACCTGCACGACCGGCACGACCACCAGTTGCGCCAGGCGTTCCAGCGGGTTGATCGTGAACGCGGCGCTGCCGCGGTTCCAGGTCGACACGAAAAGCTGCCCCTGGTAATCCGAGTCGATCAGGCCGACGAGGTTGCCGAGCACGATGCCGTGCTTGTGGCCGAGGCCCGAGCGCGGCAGGATGATTGCGGCGAGGCCGGGGTCGGCGATATGGATCGCCATGCCGGCGGGGATCAGTTCGGTCTGGCCGGGCTGCAGCGTCAGCGGCGCGTCGAGGCAGGCGCGCAGGTCGAGGCCGGCGGAGCCGGGCGTGGCGTACTGCGGCAACTGGTCGCGCAGGCGCGCGTCGAGGATTTTGACGTCGATGGATTTCATGGGAGGCGTGGCGGGTAACAGGTGCGGTGAGGGGTGCGGTGAGCGGTAAACGGTGAGCAATGAGCGGTGAGCAGCGGACGGGTGCGGCCCGCGGCGCGGAATGGCTACCCGGATTTCCGGGTTTTGCCGGCGAGGAGTCCGGCGATGTGCGCGACGATCTGCCGCGCCACGGCTTCCTTCGGTGCGCGCGGCAGCCGG
>JAHCLD010000119.1 GCA_026125585.1 Burkholderiales bacterium | reverse complement strand
ATCGACAACGTTGTCGATCCGATTTCCACCGTATCACGCGATGTGACCAGTGAGCGCGAAGCACTCAGAGCCGGAGGACTCATGGTATCGTCCGGTCACGCTCAGTGCTGCGCGAATCATGGATTGTCGTTGCTCATTTCGGCCCGTATTGGCGCTGACGTGCGGATCGTTCTGTTCGATGCAGGCCCCGAAGCCTATGCCCTGTCCCGCAACTGCGACCGATTAAGGATACCGCTCGGGGAAGTCGGCGCCATCGTCCTCTCGCACGGCCACTGGGATCACGCCGGCGGACTTCCCGAGGCGCTGCGCCTGATAGTTTCCGCAAACGGCGGCAGGCCTGTCCCGTTCCATGTGAACCCGGGCATGTTCGTGACGCGCGGCATGCGCCTGCGGAATGGCGGCATACTGCCCGCCGAACCGGTAATGACTCCGGTCGATCTTGAACGCCGGGGGGCCGCAATCTGCAACTCCCCCGAAGCAAGGGTGATTGCGGAGAACCTGTTTTACATCAGCGGAGAAATTCCCCGCCTGACACCCTACGAGCGCGGGTTGCCCTCGCACATGAAGCTGGCCGGCGACAACTCTGTCTGGGAACCGGATCCGCTGATCATGGATGAACGCTATCTGGCAGTCCATGTAAAGGGAAAAGGCATTGTCGTATTCACCGCATGTTCACATGCCGGAGTCATTAATGTGCTCAGGGATGCACGCAGCACCTTCGGCGATATTCCACTCTATGCCGTGATGGGTGGATTCCACCTCTCCGGAGCCGAGGTGGAGGCAGTCATCCCCGACACCATCCGGGACCTTGGAGAATTCAGCCTGCAGCGGATCATTCCGTGCCACTGCACTGGCTGGCGCGCGTTGCACGCGCTGGCGCAAATCTATAGCGAGGAAGTGCTGATGCCGTCGGCAGTCGGGCGACAGTTCGTGTTCTGACTATGCCTGCCCCACGAGGGCATCCCTCCCCCGGAATAAAAGTGGGAATGAGGGATTTTCGCAGAGCCATAACAGGCTCTAGACTTCCTCCCGCTCCCCCGCAAGCTTCGTGAGGTCGCGGGACCGGCGGTCGCGATAGATCGCGGCCCGCATGATCATCATCGCGACGACCGGCGCCGTCATCAGCACAAAGACGCTGATCAGCAGCTCGTGAATCACCAGCCTCGACTGCAGCACCGTGAAATAGATCATGGAGGCGATCAGGAAACAGCCGGCCCCGAGCGTGACCGTGATCGCGGGGCCGTGGATGCGCTGGTAGAAATTCTTCAGGCGCAGCAGGCCCGCGGCGCCGGTGACCGTGATCACGCCCCCCAGGATCAGCAGAAAGGCGACCGGGAGCGCCGCCCACCAGGGCAGGGTATCCGCCACGTTCATCATTCGATCACCTCCCCGCGCATCAGGAACTTGGCCAGCGCCACGGTCGACACGAACCCGATCAGCGCGATCAGCAGCGCCGCTTCGAAATAGATCTGGCTGCCGTGCCCGATGCCCAGGACCAGCGACAGCAGCATCGAGCACATCCACAGCGTGTCGAGCGCCAGCACGCGGTCCTGCGCGGTCGGGCCGATCATGAGCCGCAGGGCGCACAGGATCATGGCCAGGATCACGCAGGCCAGCGCGAAGCCGGCCGCGGCGGCCAGCAAAGTGCCGGTGGTCATGCGCCCTCCTTCCGGCCGGCTGGAACGCCGGACTCGAACACCTCGATGATGGGCCGTTCGTAATTGTTCTTGATCGTGTCGATCCACCATTGCTCTTCCTGCAGATCGAAAATGTGCAGCAGCAGCTCGTGCCGGTCCGGGATGATTTCCGCCCAGACCGTGCCGGGCGTCGTGTTGATCAGGCAGGACAGCAATGCCAGCCCGTGCGGATCGCGCAGGTCCAGCGGCACCCGGATGAACTGCGAGTTCACGCCTTCCGATCTCCGGAAGAGGATGATCTGCCCGACGTTCAGGCACGACCGGACGATCTCGATCAGCGACAGCCCAAGCAGGCGGAACAGCGCAAGCGGCTTTCTGATGCGCGCATAACCCTGCGGCTGCAGCGGGCGCGCCAGCAGCGGCGCCACGATGCCCAGAAAGACCCCCATCAGCCAGTGCGCGGGCTCCAGGCTCTGGTTCAGGAGCAGCCACATCAGCAGCAGGCCGGCCGACAGCGCCGGGGAAGGCATCCAGCGTCTCATTGCGCACCATCCTTTCCGGGTGTGCGGGCCACCGGCGGCTCGGCAAGGACACGTTCGGCGTATTGCCCGCCGTGCAGCAGTCCGTCCGCGGTGCATCCCAGATAATCCAGCATGCCGCCCGCGCCTGCGGTCAGCGCGACGCAGAGAATGAGCAGCATGCCTATGGGAATTGCCTCGGAAAATCGCAGCTTCGGCGGAACGTCGATCGCCGTGGCCCAGAACGTGCGCACGCCGAAACGCATCAGCGAAATGATGGCCGCCAGCCCCGCCGCGATCAGCAGGACGATGAACAGCCAGGTCATGACCGGCACGCCGTCGCCCGTCGCTGCCGCCGCATCCAGCATCGCGTGAAGCAGGCTGAACTTGGCGACGAAACCGGCCAGCGGCGGCATGCCGCTGATCACCAGCGCGCAGCCGACGAAGCTCAGCGCCAGGAAGGCGATGGTGCCCGGGATGCCGACCCCGACCGGATCCTCCGGGTTGTCCTCGATGGCGAAAGCCTCCATCGTGACGGCGAGCACCGAGATTCCCGGCGGCCGCAGGCGGTCGGTCAGCTCGACCAGCAGCATGAAGGCGGACATGGCCAGCGTCGACCCGAGCAGATAGTAGAGGCCCGCCGCCAGCACCTCCCCCTGGAACTGGCCGATGACGGCCATCAGCGTGCCGGACGAGACGATCGCGCCATAACCGGCCATGCGCGTGCCTTCCTGGCTGGCCAGCATGCCGATCGCCCCGAACACGATGGTCGCCATGCCTGCGACAGCCAGCGCCTGGAAGCCGAACCCGGCGAGCGCGCCGGCCCCGTCCCCGAACACCGCGAACCATACCCGCAGCATCGCGTACACGCCGACCTTGGTCATCAGCACGAACATCGCCCCGACCGGCGGCGACGCCATGGCATAGGTGCGGGGCAGCCAGAAACCCAGCGGCCACATGGCCCCCTTGATCAGGAAAGCCAGCGCCAGCACGCTGGCGCCGATGCACAGCAGATAGGCATCCTGGGCACCCAGTCCGGCCACGCGACCGGTCAGGTCCGAAAGATTCAGCGTGCCCGTGGCCGCATAGATGAGCGCCACGCCGATCAGGAACAGGAAAGAGGCCACGAGGTTGATCGCGATGTACTGCATGCCCGCCTGGATCCGGCGCAGATTGTAGGCATGCAGCACGAGGCCGTACGACGCGGCCAGCATGACCTCGAAAAACACGAACAGGTTGAACAGGTCGTTGGTCAGGAAGGCCCCGTTGAGACCCATCAGCAGGAACTGGAACAGGGAATGGAAGTGAACGCCGATCCGTCCCCAGCTTCTCGCCGAAAACACCTGCGCGGCCAGCGCAATGGCCGCCGTCAGCACCAGCATCATCGCGGCCAGCCGGTCGACCATCAATGCGATGCCGAAGGGGGCCTGCCAGTTCGAAGCCAGGTAGACCCCGATCCCGTTTTCCCAGTGCCCGCCGTCGACCAGCATCAGCAGGACGATGGCCGTTGCGCCCTGGGCGAGGCTGCTCGACAGGCTGATGGCGAGCTTCAGGCCATGGCGCCGCTCGTCGATGATGATCATCAGGGCGCCGGCCAGCAGCGGCAGCAGGACCGGAAGGATGATCAGATGCTGGAGCACCGGCAGCGCCGTCATTCCTTCGGCTCCCTGCCGTCGACGTGGTCGCTGCCGGTCAGGCCGCGGGCGCCGATCATGATCACCAGATAGAGCGCCGTCGTCGCGAAGCCGATCACGATCGCGGTCAGCACCAGCGCCTGCGGCAGCGGATCGGCGAACTGGGCCGGATCGATGGCGGGACCGGGCGTGATCGGCGGACGGTCGATCCAGAGGCGCCCCATCGCAAAGATGAAGAGATTGACCGCATAGGACATCAGCAGCAGGCCGGTAATGAGCTGAAACGTCCGGGGACGCAGGATCAGCCAGATTCCGGATCCGAACAGGACACCGATCGAGATCGCCAGCACCATTTCCATTAGCCAGCCCCCCTGGCGGTGTCCGACCGCCCCGCATGCGAAGATTCCTCCGCGGGCTGCCGGTGCGCGCGCAACGACTGGTGCGCGAGCGCGATCAGCATCAGCATGGTGGTGCCCACCACCGTCCCGAATACCCCGAGATCGAACAGGAACGCGCTGGGCACGTGCAGCTCGCCGAGCACCGGCAAGGCCAGGTGCGCCGTGTGCGTCGTCAGGAACGGGTGCCCGAAGAACCAGGCGCCGATGCCGGTGAGGCAGGCCGTCAGCAGGCCGAAGGCCAGCCACCGGTTCGGCCGCAGATGCAGGCGGTTTTCCACCCAGACGGTGCCGGCCAGCATGTACTGCACCAGTATCGCCACCGCGAAGATCAGGCCCGCCACGAAGCCCCCTCCGGGCAGATTGTGGCCGCGCATGAAAAAGTAGACGGCCATGACGCCGATGAACGGCAGCAGCATGCGCAGATAGATCCCCGGAACCATCAGGTAACCGCTGTTGGCCTGCTCCGCCGGACTCTGCCGGGAAGCCGGATCGGCCTCATGCCGCTGCTGCGCGGGTACCTCGGCGCTCTCGGGCGCCGGCCGGAAGCGGCGCAGCAGGGCGTAGACGGTCAGCGCCACGATTGCCAGGACCGTGATCTCCCCGAGTGTGTCGAAGCTCCGGAAATCGACCAGCAGCACGTTCACGACATTGCCGCCCCCGCCTTCGCCCAGCGCCCGCAACAGGAAAAAATCCGAAATGGTGTCGGTGGTCGGATGCACGAGGACCGCATAGGACAGCGCGGCCATCGCCAGGCCGCCGCCGACCGCGATGGACATGTCGCGCCCGCGGCGCATCCAGACGCCGGCCGGCGTGAAGGAATAAAGCTCGGGCACCCTCGGCGGCAGCCAGCGCAGGCCCAGCAGCAGCAGCACCGCGGTCACGGTTTCCACCATCAACTGCGTCAAAGCCAGGTCCGGCGCGGACAGCCACAGGAAGGTCATGGCCGTGACGATGCCCGTGCCGCCGACCAGGATGAGCGCGGCCAGCCGGTGGAACTTGGCCATCCAGGCGCCAGCAATGGCGCAGCCGCAGCCGATGAACCAGATGCCGGCAAAAAACGGATCGAAATCCTGCAGCGGGATCCGCTCCCATCCGGACGGAAAACCGGCCATGACCAGCGGAACCACCAGCAGCGCCAGCATGATCAGCAGCAGTTGCGGCTGCAACCGGTCCGTGCCGAGGCGCTGCAGCAGCCACTCCGCCGAACGCGTCAGCGCCAGCAGCGCGGACTCGTAGAACTGCGCGCCGCTGAAACGATGCAGCACGGGCGCCCTGGCACGCTCCCGCAGGTTGAAGTAGCGGCGCAGGACGATGTAGAAAATCACGCCGCCGCCCAGCGCCATGATGCTCATCACCAGCGGAATGCTGAATCCGTGCCATGCCGCGAGATCGTAGTGGGGCGAATCCGCCCCGAGGGTGGCCGTGACCGCCAGATCCAGGACCGGGCCGATGCTCAGCGCCGGCATGATCCCCACCACCAGGCAGGCCAGCACCAGCAGTTCGACCGGCAGCCGCATCCAGCGCGGCGGCTCATGGGGGTCGCGCGGCAAGTCCTTCGAAAACTCGCCGAAGAAAATCGAAATGAAGCGCAGCGAATAGGTCACGCTGAATATGCCCATGGCCAGCGCCATGGCCGACAGCCCCCAGTCCTGGCCGCCGCCGTGGGAAAAGGCTTCGGCGAAGAACATCTCCTTCGACAGGAAGCCGTTGAACAGGGGCACACCCGCCATGGCCGCGCTGGCGCAGATGGCCAGCACTGCCGTGACCGGCAGTTTGCGGCGCAGGCCGCGCAGGATGCGCATGTCGCGGATTCCGGTTTCGTGGTCGATGATGCCCGCCGCCATGAACAGCGATGCCTTGAACGTCGCGTGATTCAGGATATGGAAGATGGCGGCCACGACGGCCAGCGGCGTGCCCATGCCGATCAGCAGCGTGATCAGCCCGAGATGGCTGATCGTCGAATAGGCCAGCAGCCCCTTCAGGTCGTGCTGGAAGATGGCGATGAACGCCCCGACCAGCAGGGTCATCGCCCCCGCCCCGCCGATGATCCAGAACCATTCCGGCGTCCCGGACAGCGCGGGCCACAGGCGGACCAGAAGAAAAACGCCGGCTTTCACCATGGTCGCCGAATGCAGGAAGGCGGACACCGGCGTCGGCGCGGCCATCGCGTGCGGCAGCCAGAAATGGAAAGGGAACTGCGCGCTCTTCGTCAGCGCGCCCAGCGCGATCAGCGCCAGCGCCGCCGGATAGAGATCGTGTCCGCGGATCTGGTCGCCGGCCGCCAGCACGATGTCCAGATCGTAGCTGCCGGTGATGTATCCCAGCACCAGCACCCCGGCCAGCAGGCAGAGCCCCCCGGTGGCCGTCACCGTGAACGCCATGCGCGCGCCGCGCCGCGCATCCGCGCGGTGATGCCAGTAGCCGATCAGCAGGAACGAAGTCAGGCTGGTGAGCTCCCAGAACACCACCAGCTGCACCAGGTTGCCGGACAGCACGACGCCGAGCATCGATCCCATGAAGGCCATCAGGAACGAGAAGAAGCGCGGCACCGGGTCTTCCGGGGACATGTAATAACGCGCGTACAGCACGACCAGCAGCCCGATGGCGAGGACCAGCATGGTGAACACCCAGGCCAGGCCGTCGACGCGCAGAACGAAATCCAGGCCCTGCGCCGGCAGCCAGGCGAACTCCTCGCGCAGGACGGCGCCGGTCGCCACCTCGGCATACAGGCTGGCCGCCGCGACCAGGGCATACACGCAGACCGCCGCCGCCAGCCAGAACTCGCTGTTACGCGCGCGCTGCGGCAGCACCGCGGCAATGGCGCTGCCCAGGAACGGGATCAGTACGAGAGAAAGGACAAGCATCGATGGCTGGTCGAAAAAATGTCTATGTCTGTTTCTGTTAACGCGCTGCCGGCGGCGCCCTGGAGATGTGCATCGGCACAAACTCCGGTCCTGTCAACATTGCCGCCACAGAATTGCCGGTTTTTTTGATGATAAGCGAGAACATCCGCTTCCGGAAAACCAATTGCCGTCCCTGTGACGCCGGAACGGCGGTTTTGTTTCCATCAGCATGTCCGCCGTGCGGCACCGGCCGCATACCGGACCGTCGCCGTGCAACATGAACAACCCCGGAAAA
>JAHCLD010000118.1 GCA_026125585.1 Burkholderiales bacterium | reverse complement strand
CCTCGACCGCATGACCTCCGGCCTGCAGCCGGGCGAACTGATCGTCATTGCCGGGCGTCCCTCGATGGGCAAGACCGCGCTGGCGATGAACATGGTCGAGAACGCCGCGCTCGACAGCAAAAAAGCGGTGGCCGTGTTCAGCATGGAGATGTCGGGGCCGCAACTGGCGATGCGGATGATCGGCTCGGTGGGCCGCGTGGACCAGCACCAGCTGCGCACCGGTACCTTCAAGGAGGAAGACTGGCCGCGGTTGGTCGACGCCGTCGGCAAGCTCAATGATTCGCAGATCTACATCGACGACACCGCGGGGCTGAACTGTCTCGAAGTGCGTTCCCGCGCGCGGCGCATGCACCGCCAGTGCGGCGGGCTGTCGCTGATCGTGGTCGATTACCTGCAGCTGATGTCGGGCACCTCCGGCGGCGGCCGTGACGAGAACCGCGCCACCGAGATCGCCGAGATTTCGCGTTCGCTGAAGGGCATTGCCAAGGAACTGAAAATCCCGGTGATCGCGCTGTCGCAGCTCAACCGCGGCGTCGATTCGCGCCAGGACAAGCGGCCGATGATGTCGGACCTGCGTGAATCCGGCGCCATTGAGCAGGACGCGGACGTGATCCTGTTCATCTATCGCGACGAGGTCTACAACCAGGATTCGCCGCGCAAGGGCATCGCCGAGATCATCGTCGCCAAGCAAAGGAATGGCCCCGTCGGCAAGGTCGACCTGACCTTCCTCGGCCGTCACACCCGCTTCGAGAACTACGCCGGCGGCGGCATCGGCGGCGGTCCGGACTACTGAGCTGCTTGAGCCGCCGCAACCGGCGGCGGGTTGCGGCTACAGCACCGCCGCCGCCTGATCCGCGAGCCGCGAACGCTCGCCGCGCATCAGCGTGACATGGCCGCCGTGCGGCCAGCCCTTCATCCGGTCCACCACGTAAGTCAGGCCCGAGCTGCCTTCGGTCAGGTACGGCGTGTCGATCTGCGAGATGTTGCCGAGGCAGACCACCTTGGTGCCAGGCCCGGCGCGGGTGATCAGCGTCTTCATCTGCTTCGGCGTCAGGTTCTGCGCCTCGTCGATGATCAGGAACTTGTTGAGGAAGGTGCGGCCGCGCATGAAATTCAGCGACTTGACCTTGATTCGAGAGCGGATCAGGTCGCGGGTCGCCGCGCGTCCCCATTCGCCGGCCTCGTCGTCGGTCTTGTTGAGCACGTCAAGGTTGTCCTCCAGCGCGCCCATCCACGGATTCATCTTTTCCTCTTCGGTGCCGGGCAGGAAGCCGATGTCCTCGCCCACCGGCACGGTGACCCGGGTGACGATGATTTCGGAAAACAGCTTGTCGTCCAGCGTCTGCGCGAGGCCCGCGGCCAGCGTCATCAGCGTCTTGCCGCTGCCGGCCTGGCCGAGCAGGGTGATGAAATCGATGTCGGGGTTCATCAGCGCGTTCAGCGCGAAATTCTGCTCGCGGTTGCGCGCGGTGATGCCCCAGACGCTGTTGCGGGCGTGGCCGTGGTCCTTCAGCGTCTGCAGGATCGCGGTCTTGCCGCTGACTTCGCGCACCTGCGCCTGGAAGGGCTGGTCGCCCTCGAGGTAGACGAACTGGTTGACCAGCAGGTTGCGGCACAGCGGCCCGCTGACCCGGTAATAGGTTTGTCCCGCCTGCTGCCACGATTCCATGTTCTTGCCGTGGGTGTCCCAGAAATCGGCCGGCAGCGCGCAGATGCCGGTGTAGAGCAGGTCGGTGTCTTCGAGAACCTTGTCGTTGAAATAATCCTCGGCGGCGAGCCCCAGCGCGCGCGCCTTGATGCGCATGTTGATGTCCTTCGACACCAGGATCACCTGCCGCCTGGGATGGGCCTCTTGCAGGTGCTTGACCACGCCGATAATCTGGTTGTCGGCCTTGCCGCTGGGCAGGCTGGGCGGGAGCTGGCCGTTGATCGCCTCGGTCTGCAGGAAGGCGCGCCCGGACGCGGCCTTGTCCCCGTGCAGCTCCAGCGGGATGCCGCCGGAGATATCGCCCTCCTGCGCGCCGACCAGCTCATCGAGGTAGCGGCTGGCCTGGCGCGCGTTGCGCGAGACTTCCGACATGCCCTTCTTGTTGCTGTCGAGCTCCTCGAGGGTCGCCATCGGGATGAAGATGTCGTGTTCCTCGAAACGGAACAGGCTGGTGGGATCGTGCATCAGCACGTTGGTGTCCAGCACGAACAGCTTGGTGGCGGCAGTGGCGAGACGGGCGACGACGGCGGAAGAGGGTGCTGCCTTGCGCTGGATCATGGGCCTCCTGGCGGACGGGGTGGTGAAAGTGCAGGGGGCCCCGGGGGGAAGACTCCTGCGGAAACGGGCGCCCGGGAGGTCAGGCCAGGGTTCTTGCGAATTCCAGCACCTCCTGCGCATGCCCGGGAACCTTCACGCCGCGCCACTCGCGGCGGACGATGCCTTTGCCGTCGATGACGAAGGTGCTGCGCTCGATGCCGCGCACCTTCTTGCCGTACATGTTCTTCATCTTGATCACGCCGAAGGCCTTGCAGGCCTCTTCTTCGGCATCGCTGAGCAGGTCGAACGGAAGGCCCAGCTTGTCCTTGAAGTTTTCGTGCGATTTGAGGCTGTCACGCGAGATGCCGTAGACCGCGCAGCCGGCCTTGGCGAACTGCGGATGCAGGTCGCGGAACTGCTGGCCTTCGGTGGTGCAGCCGGGCGTGTTGTCCTTGGGATAGAAATACAGGACGACGGTCCGGCCGGAATGGGAATCCAGCCTGAAGGTTTTGCCCCCGGTTGCGGGAAGTTCGAGTTCGGGTGCGGGTTGGTCCAGCACGCTGTCGGTTGCCGTGTTCCGGTGTGGAGTTGCGGCTATCTTGGCTGAATTTTCCGCGACATGCAACAGGCGGACCGGAATGCCGCGAAACGTTCATGCGTCCGACGCATTTCCGTAACCCGCGATGGCGATCATTCCGGCATCGAACAGGACGGACGGGTGCTGTCATGAACATTGCGGTGATCGGATGCGGTTATGTCGGGCTGGTGACCGGCGCATGTCTCGCGGAAATGGGCAACACCGTAACCTGCATCGACAGCGACGGGCACAAGATCGCGCAGTTGCAGATGGGCCTGGTCCCGTTCTTCGAACCCGGACTGGAGTCCCTGGTCCAACGCAACTCGCAGCAGCGGCGATTGCTGTTCTCCGTCGAGCCCGGGCCGGCGATTGCCGGCGCGGCCGCGGTGTTCATCGCCGTCGGCACGCCGCCGCTGGCGCACGGCGGCGCCGATACCCGCCAGGTGTTCGATGCCGCCGCGACCATCGGCCGGCACATGGTGCCCGGGTGCATCGTGATCAACAAGTCGACGGCGCCCGTGGGCACCGCGGAGCGCATCCGCGCGATCCTCGACCGCGCGGCGAACCTTCGCGGGATTCCCGGCGGCCACGAAGTCGTGGCCAATCCCGAATTTTTGCGCGAAGGCAGCGCGGTGCAGGATTTCATGAGTCCGGATCGCGTGGTGCTCGGCCTGCAGGGCGCGCTGTCCGAGCGCGTGATGCGCAGCCTGTATGCGCCCTTCGTGCGCAACCGCGAGCGGCTGCTGGTGATGGGCATACGGGATGCCGAGCTCACCAAGTACGCCACCAACGCGATGCTGGCGACGCGCATTTCCTTCATGAACGAAATGGCGCGGCTGTGCGACGCCATCGGCGTCGACATCGAGAACCTGCGGCGCGGCATCGGGTCGGATGCGCGGATCGGTTATTCCTGCCTGTATGCGGGTTGCGGCTACGGCGGCTCCTGTTTTCCGAAGGACGTGCGCGCGCTGATCGACATGGCTCGGCAGGCGCGCAGCGACCTCGACATCCTCGCCGCGGTCGCGCACGTCAACGACGCGCAGAAGCAGTGGGCGTCCGGCGTCATCGCCTCGCGTTTCGGCCACCGCTTGCAGGGCCACCGCTTTGCGGTGTGGGGGCTGTCGTTCAAGCCCGGAACCGACGATCTGCGCGAAGCGCCGTCGCTGGCGATCATCTCCGACCTGCTCGCCGCCGGTGCGCGGGTCTGTGCGCACGATCCGGTGGCGATGCCGCGCGCGCGGCGCGAATGGCCGCGGCAGTGGTTCGATTCGGGGGCACTGCAACTGGCCGACAGTCCGCCCGCCGCGGTCGATGGCGCGGATGCGCTGGTGCTGGTGACGGAGTGGAAACCCTTCCGCTCGCCGGATTTCGCCGAGGTCCGCAGGCGCATGCGCGGCCGCCTGGTCGTCGACGGCCGCAACCAGTACGATCCGTCGCAACTGCGGGCGCTCGGTTTCGAATACGCCGGAGTCGGGCGCGGCCACGCGCCGCCGGCGCCGCATCCGCGGGCACTGGCGGATGCGACGCTGGCCGCCTGAGTTCAGGCAGCCGGCTGCAGCGCGGCTTCTCCGGCGACGGCGCAGGCCAGCGCCTGCATCGCCGCGTCGCCGTGGTCCGGCAGCGTCAGGCGGGGCGCCCGCGGCAGGCGCGGGTAATGCGTCACGATGGCCCGCATGTAAGCCGGATCGTAATGCCGGACCAGCAGATCTTCGGTCAGTTCATCCCAGGCGCCGCCGCGCGCCAGCGCCTGCCAGCGGTCGATGACGGCGTTGCCGTGCAACGGCCGCAGGCAGTCCAGTTGCGCATTGAGGGCCGCGGTATCGGCCAGAAAATGCGCGTATTCGTCCTTCAGCAGCGCGACGCGCACGCCGACCGGCGCCTCGATGACCACGCAGCGGCCGGCCCACATCGCGCCGATCAGCGATTCGGGCACCCGCAGCGCGCCGATCTTTTTGCTTTCCGATTCGACGAACACCGGCCGCTCCGGCGACAGCGCCTTCAGCCGCGACCAGAGGTGGCTTTCGAACATTTTCTGCGAAGGCTGCGGCCGGCCGGGCAGATTGCCGAGTACCGAGCCGCGATGGGCCGCCAGCGCCTCGAGGTCGAGCACCTGCGCGCCCTGTTCCTGCAGCGCGCGCAGCAGCCGGCTCTTGCCGGTGCCGGTCATGCCGCAGATCACGCGCCAGTCGAAGCGCGCGGGCAGCGCCTGGAGCCCGTCGATGACCGCATGCCGGTAGCTTTTGTAGCCGCCTTCGAGGCGGCCGGTGTGCCAGCCGATCTGCGTCAGCACGTGGGCAAGGGCGCTGCTGCGGCCGCCGCCGCGCCAGCAATAGACCAGCGGATGCCAGTTGCGGGGTCGGGCCAGGAAATGTTCCTGCAGGTGGCGCGCGATGTTCGCGGCGACCAGCGCGGCCCCGAGTTTCTTGGCATCGAACACGGAAACCTGCCTGTAAATGGTGCCGACCCTGGCGCGTTCTTCGTTGGTGAGCACGGGGCAGTTGATCGCGCCCGGAACGTGATCTTCCGCGAATTCGCCTTCCGAGCGGACATCGATGATGTCGTCGAATTCGTGCAACTGTTCCACGGTCACGATGTCGACCGGGCGCGATCTGGCGGTGTGGCGGGGCATTGATTCCGGGCTCGTTGCAAGAGGGAGGCGGCGCGGCGGTTACCCGCCTGTCGATGGTGCGGCACAGTTTACCTGTTATGCGGTAAAATCCGCGCGCCGGGGCGTTAGCTCAGTTGGTAGAGCAGCGGACTCTTAATCCGTAGGTCGTAGGTTCGAACCCTACACGCCCCACCATTGATTCTAATGGGATTTTTCGCCTTTTTTTTTCCGACTGAAGATCCCGGTTGTGCTAAAGCTGTGCTCCGGAAGCTGGCGGTGTTGTCGGCGTACTTCGCCAAGTAGTCAGGAGCCAGATGCGCGGTCAGACGATTCCTTCCCTCCGCAGCCGTCTCATCGCGCCGCGCGCGGGGTCGATCGCATCCACCAGGTTTTTTTCCAGCGGCAACGGCTCGCCGTCGAGCAGGCTCGCGATCAGTTCCCCGCCGAGGGCGGCCCAGTTCAGTCCGCGCGAAGCGTAGCCGAACGTGCCGTAGAGCCCGGGCAGCCGCGGCATGTCTTTCAGGCGGGCGCCGCGCAGTTCTTTTTGACGCGAACGCAGCACATCCATGTCGGGCATCGCGCCGATCAGCGGCATGCGGTCCACGGCCACGGCGCGAAAGCCCACGCTGCCATCGAGCATGCCGGGGTCGGCGGGAATGGAGATCCCGGGCATCAGTTTTTCCAGCGCGGCCAGATTGTGCCGGTGTCCGGCAGGGGTCGGCCCGGTTTCGTCGCTGTCGATGTCGTAGGTGCTGCCGGCGACCGATATGCCGGCAACCGGCGGCAGCACATGACCCTTTCCGGCGACCACGCAGCGCAGTCCGGAGAGCGTGACGGGCGGCAGGCCGGTCAGTTGCCCCCGCACGCGCTGCAGATGATGTCCGATCGGGATCAGCCGTGTCGCGTCGGTGCTGTTGGCGAGGACGGCCACCGGCGCCTCGGCGATCACGGCACCGTCGGCGGCGAGGGCCTGCCAGCGCTGGCCGCGGCGCAGCAACCGGTCGACCTGCCGGTCGAAACGGGTTTCGGCACGGGATTGCGCCAGTTGCGCGCGGATCAGCGATGCGGGCTGCATCCAGCCGCCCTGCGGAAACCAGTAGCCGCCCTGCGCCAGCGGGTAGCCGCAATGTAGTTCCAGGGCCTCCCGGTCGAGGTACTCCGCGTAAGCGGCCGGATACTGCAGTTGCTCCAGCGCGAGGCGCATTTTCTGCGCCATCGGCCCGTGTTCCGCGGGCCGCGCAACGCCGCACGGTTGCCATGACAAGGCATGTCCCGCCTGTTCCAGCGCCCGCCATGCGGACAGGCTGTACAGGAATCCGTTGCGGCTGAGGCGGGACAGCAGGCAGTCGTCGCCGGAGACATGGGGATGCAGGACCGCAGCGTGCAGCCCGGATGCGCCGGCGGCGGGGCCCGGCGCCTGATCGATCAGCGTGATGCGCCAGCCGCGCGCGGCGAGCCGTTCGCAGACCGCGGCGCCGGCGATGCCGGCGCCGATGACCATGACATGACGTTCGGAATTTTCGCGCGCATGAGCCGCGGCCCGTGTTTTTATCCAGGCCGGCATGCGGCGCTGCGCGGCGAGCATGTGGTGCTTGCGGCCGTGGCCGGGCTGCCTGCGCACGGAAAATCCGGCGGCTTCCAGCGCGTCGCGCACCGGGCGGGCGGTGGAGTAGGTGGCCAGCGTGGCGTCCGCGGCGGCCAGCCGCGCACACTGTTTCATGACTTCCGGCGTCCACATGCCGGCATTGCGGTCCGGCGCGAAGCCGTCGAGGAAAAAGGCGTCGGCGCTGCAGTGCAGTTGCGCCAGGGCGGTGGCGGCCTCGGCGAAGGCCAGCGTCAGCGTGACCCTGCCGGATTCGAAATGCAGGCGGTGCATGCCCGGCACCGGCTCCGGCCATGCGGCCTGCAACCGGGCCGCCAGGGGCTGGAGCTCGGGATGGTCGCCGTGCAGTGCCGCGAGGTCGTTCAGCGCGAGGGGATGTTTTTCCAGCGACACGAAATGCAGGCGCTCG
>JAHCLD010000117.1 GCA_026125585.1 Burkholderiales bacterium | reverse complement strand
ACTACCTGCTGCACGTGACACTGCTGGAGAAGTCCGTCGTGCTGCTGGTCACGGGCCTGCTGCTGCTGGGTGCGCGCCGGGTCATCCTGAACCATGCCTTGCCCCGGGAGGACGCGGATGCGTAGCGCCATTGCGCTCGTCAGCGCCCTGGTGGTGCTCACGCTGGTCACCCTGGCCATCGTCGCCAAGGAAGACCAGCTTGCCGGCGGGCGGCTCGTCTACCTGGAGCTGGCGCCGGTGGATCCCCGATCGCTGATGCAGGGCGACTACATGGCCTTGCGCTACCGGATGCAGGACGACGCCCGCGCGGCGATACGCAAGGCCACCGGGACCAAGGACCCTGCCCGTCCGGACGCCGACGGGCTGCCGACCGCGGACGGCCATATCGTTGCGGCCGTGGATGGCAACTTCGTCGCCAGCTACCGTCGGCTGCATGACGCCAGGCCGCTGGCCGCGGACGAGATACTGTTGCGTTACCGGGTGCGAAGCGGCCACATCCGGTTTGCGACCAACGCCTTTTTCTTCGAGGAGGGCACGGCCAGACGGTACGAAGCCGCGCGCTACGGCGCGTTTCGCGTGGCAGCCGACGGGGAACTGCTGCTGACCGGCCTGCGCGACGCGCAACGGCGACCGTTGTAGGAATCGGTTACCGCGCCGACCGGCTGGCGCGGTTCAGCCCGCCAGGCGCGCAGCCGATTGCACCGTGTTGTGCACCAGCATCGTCACCGTCATCGGCCCCACGCCGCCGGGCACCGGCGTAATCCAGCCGGCCCGCGCGCTGACCGCGTCGTAATCCACATCCCCGCACAACTTGCCGTCGGGCAGGCGATTGATGCCGACATCGATGACCGCGGCGCCGGGCTTGACCATGTCCGCGGTCACCATGCGCGGTTTTCCGGCCGCGCAGATCAGGATGTCCGCTTCCCGCGTGACTGCCGCCAGCTCGGGCGTGTGCGAATGGCAGATGGTGACCGTCGCATTGCGTTCGAGCAGCATCAGCGCCGCCGGCTTGCCGACGATGCTGCTGCGCCCGACCACCACCGCATGCCTGCCGGCCACCGGCACGCCGGCGCGCTCGAGCATCAGCATGCAACCCGACGGCGTGCACGGCGCCAGCAGCGCATGACCGTCGAGCAATGCGCCCAGGCTGCGCCAGGTGAAGCCGTCGACGTCTTTTGCCGGATCGATGCGCTGCAGGACCGCCACGGCATCGATGTGCTCCGGCAATGGCAGTTGCACCAGGATGCCGTGCACCCGGGCATCGCCATTCAGTGCGTCGATTTTTTGCAGCAGCTCCGCCGTCGTCGTTGCCGCCGGCAGGCGGGCGTCGAAGCTGAGCACGCCGGCCTCGCGGCAGGCGCGCTCCTTGCCGCGCACGTACACCGCGGAGGCGGGATCGTCGCCGACCAGCACCATGGCAAGCCCCGGCACGCAGCCCCGCTGCGCCAACTGCCCGGAGGCGGCCTTCTGTTCATCCAGCACCTGCCGCGCCATGGCGGCGCCGTCGATGATGATCGCACCCATCGTGTTCCCGATTTCCTTGCCGATTGACCAGGCAGGCCGAGCCTGCCGCTATTTGTCCGGTTGCGCCGCCGGCCCGCTGCCGGATGCCCCGTCGAGCACCTGGAAAAACACCTCGTCCCGCCGGATCATCCCCAGTTCGCTGCGCGCGCGTTCTTCCACCGCCTCCAGTCCCTGCTTGAGGTCGCGAACCTCGGCATCCAGCGCCGCGTTGCGCGCCCGCAGCCGGTCGTTGGATTCGCGCTGCGCCTCGATCTGGCGCTCCATCTCCCATACCCGCAGCAGGCCGCCCTTGCCCAGCCACAGGGGATACTGGATCAGCAGCAACAGCCCGGTGAGCGTGATGGCAAGCAGTCGCATGACTTTAGGAAGGCACGCAGACGGCCCGCGAAGGAGGCTTAACGCAGCTGGTAAAAGGCGCCGCGTCCGGGATAGGACGCCGTGTCGCCCAGGTCTTCCTCGATGCGGAGCAACTGGTTGTACTTCGCCAGCCGGTCCGTCCGCGACAGCGACCCGGTCTTGATCTGCATCGCATTGGTCGCCACCGCGATGTCGGCGATGGTCGTGTCCTCGGTTTCACCAGAGCGGTGCGAAATGACGGCGGTGTAGCGCGCGCGCTTGGCCATTTCGATCGCCGCCAGCGTTTCGGTCAGTGTGCCGATCTGGTTGACCTTGATCAGGATGGAATTGGCGATGCCCTGCTCGATGCCGCGCTTCAGGTACTGGGTGTTGGTGACGAACAGGTCGTCGCCGACCAGCTGCACGCGGCTGCCGAGCTTTTCCGTCAGCGCCTTCCAGCCGTCCCAGTCGTTCTCGGCCATGCCGTCCTCGATGCTGACGATCGGATACTTGTCGACCCAGGTCGCCAAGTAATCGGCGAATTCCGGCGCCTTCAGGCTGAGCCCTTCCGAGCGCAGCGTGTATTCGCCGTCCTCGAAAAACTCCGAGCTGGCGCAGTCCAGCGCCAGCGCGACGTCCTCGCCCGGGCGGTAGCCCGCGGCTTCGACGGCCTCGAGGATGGCCTGGATCGCGGCTTCGTGCTTCGGCAGCCGCGGCGCGAATCCGCCCTCGTCGCCGACCGCGGTCGCCAGGCCGCGGTCCGCCAGCAGTTTGCGCAGCGCATGGAACACTTCCGCGCCGCAGCGCAGCGCCTCGCGGAAGCTCCCGGCACCCACGGGCACGATCATGAATTCCTGCATGTCCAGCCCGTTGTCGGCATGCGCGCCGCCGTTGATCACGTTCATCATCGGCACCGGCATCGCCATCGCGCCGGCGCCGCCGAGATAGCGGTGCAGCGGCAGGCCGGATTCCTCGGCCGCGGCGCGGGCCACCGCCATCGACACCGCCAGCATCGCGTTGGCGCCCAGCCGCGACTTGTTCTCGGTGCCGTCGAGATCCAGCAGCGTGCGGTCGACGAAAGCCTGCTCGGTGGCGTCAACACCAATCACCGCCTCGCAGATCTCGGTGTTGACATGCTCGACCGCCTGCAGCACGCCCTTGCCGCCGTAACGCTGCTTGTCGCCGTCGCGCAGTTCGATCGCCTCGCGGCTGCCGGTGGACGCGCCCGACGGCACGGCCGCCCTGCCCAGGATGCCGGATTCCAGCAGCACGTCGGCCTCCACGGTCGGATTGCCGCGAGAATCCAGAATTTCCCTGCCTATGACATCGACGATTGCACTCATGTCCTGTCCTGTCGCTTATGGTTGTACATGCTGCTCGACGAGGCGGCGGCTTTTGACCGCCGCGTCGAGCGCGTGAAGGATGTCCAGCAGCTCACCCATCAGGGCGAGCGGCCAGGAATTCGGGCCGTCGCACAGCGCCTCGTCCGGCTTCGGATGGGTTTCCATGAACACGCCGGAGACACCGGCGGCCACCGCGGCGCGCGCCAGCACCGGGATATGCTCGCGCTGGCCGCCGCTGGCGTTGCCCTGCCCTCCGGGCAACTGCACCGAATGGGTCGCGTCGAACACGACCGGACAGCCGGTGCCGCGCATCGCGGCCAGCCCGCGCATGTCGACGACCAGGTTGTTGTAGCCGAAGCTGAAACCGCGTTCGCAGACCATGATCTGTTCGTTGCCGGTGCTGCGCGCCTTGTCGACGACGTTGGCCATCTCCCAAGGCGACAGGAACTGGCCTTTCTTGATGTTGACCGGTTTGCCTTGGCCCGCCGCACTGCGGATAAAATTGGTCTGCCGGCAAAGAAAAGCTGGGGTCTGGATCACGTCGACCACCGCCGCGACTTCGGCGAGCGGCGTGTCTTCGTGCACGTCGGTCAGCACCGGCACGCCGACCTGCCGTTTTACCGATTCGAGTATGCGCAGCCCCTCTTCGATGCCGGGGCCGCGGTAACTTTTTCCCGAGGTGCGGTTGGCCTTGTCGAAAGAACCCTTGAACACGTAGGGCATGCGCAGCCGCGCAGTCTGCTCTTTCAGTTGACCCGCGACATCGAGGCACATCTGCTCGCTCTCGAGCGTATCGGGCCCGGCGATAAGGAACATCGGCCGGTCGAGCCCGACTTCGAATCCGCAGAGTTTCATGGGCCGGTCCGGGGCGCGTTCAGGTCGTCGCCGAGGCGCGCGCGGGCCGCGGAGCCTGTTGCCGGGCGCCCGCGTTCTTCAGGGCCGCCTCGACGAAGGACTTGAACAGGGGATGGCCGCCGCGCGGCGTCGAGGTGAATTCGGGATGGAACTGGCAGCCGACGAACCACGGATGGCCGGGAATCTCCACCATCTCGCAGAGATCGCCGGTCAGCGACAGGCCGCTGACGCTGAGCCCGGCCTCCTGCAGGCGCGGCAGGTAGTGATTGTTGACCTCGTAACGGTGGCGGTGACGCTCGACGATGCGGTCGGCGCCGTAGATTTTCCGGGCAAGCGAACCGGCTTTCAGCGCGCACTCCTGGCCGCCCAGGCGCATCGTGCCGCCGAGGTCGGACGAGGCATCGCGGTGCTCTACCCTACCGTCGCGGTCCTGCCATTCGGTGATCAGCGCCACCACCGGATGCGGGGTCTCGGGATCGAATTCGGTACTGTGGGCGCCGGCGAGCCCGGCCAGGTGACGCGCATATTCGATCACCGCCAGCTGCATGCCGAGGCAGATGCCCAGATAAGGCACGCCATTCTCGCGGGCATGGCGGATCGCCCTGATCTTGCCCTCCACGCCGCGCTTGCCGAATCCGCCCGGCACCAGGATCGCATCCATGGCTTCCAGACAGCCGATGCCGCTTTTCTCGATGCTCTCGGAGTCGACGTAATGGATGCGGATTTTCGATCCAGTGTGGATGCCGGCATGGATCAGCGCTTCCGACAGCGATTTGTAGGATTCGGTCAGATCCACGTACTTGCCGACCAGCGCGATGCTGACTTCGTGTTGCGGATGCTCCAGCGCATGGATCACGCGGTCCCAGGTCGACAGGTCGGCCGGCGGCGGATCGATGCCGAGTTTCCGGCAGACGATGTCGTCCAGCCCCTGCTCGTGCAGCTTGCCGGGAATCTTGTAGATGCTGT
The DNA here is from genome assembly GCA_026125585.1 of Burkholderiales bacterium. Taxonomy (GTDB): domain Bacteria; phylum Pseudomonadota; class Gammaproteobacteria; order Burkholderiales; family SG8-41. The sequence continues at coordinate 2,514 of JAHCLD010000117.1, read as the reverse complement.
CGACATCGACCGCGGAAATCACCGCATCGACGCCGACGTTCGTGAACAGCGCGATCTTGTGCCGCTCGCCGTCGGGCAGCGGCCGGTCGGCGCGGCACAGCAGCACGTCGGGCTGGATGCCGATCTCGCGCAACTCCTTGACCGAGTGCTGTGTCGGCTTGGTCTTGATCTCCCCCGCCGAGGCGATGTACGGCACCAAGGTCAGGTGGATGAAACAGGCATTGTCGCGGCCGACTTCGATGCCCATCTGCCGGATCGCCTCCAGAAACGGCAGGGACTCGATGTCGCCGACCGTGCCGCCGATCTCGACCAGCGCGATTTCGGCATCGCCGGCGCCGCGCCGGACGTACTGCTTGATCTCGTCGGTGATGTGCGGAATCACCTGCACCGTGCCGCCGAGATAGTCGCCGCGGCGCTCCTTCTTGATGACGCTTTCGTAGATCTGGCCGGTGGTGAAATTGTTGCGCTTGCCCATGCGGGCATTGATGAAGCGCTCGTAATGGCCCAGATCGAGATCAGTCTCCGCACCGTCCTCGGTGACGAACACTTCGCCGTGCTGGAAGGGACTCATCGTGCCCGGATCCACGTTGATGTAGGGATCCAGTTTGAGCATCGAAACCTTGATGCCGCGGGATTCGAGGATTGCGGCGAGGGAGGCGGCAGCGATACCTTTGCCCAGGGAGGAAACAACACCACCAGTGACAAAGATATATTTGGTCATTTCATTTGGGCCGACGCTCAGGCAAGCCAACGTTTGTTTATTTTATCGTAAATCCGGCCGCCTTCCAATCAGGCGGGCTTGCCGCCGCGGGCCAGGTACAGCCAGGTCTCGACCACGGTGTCGGGATTCAGTGACAGGCTCTCGATGCCCTCCTTCACCAGCCACTCGGCAAGGTCCGGATGGTCGGAAGGCCCCTGCCCGCAAATGCCCACGTATTTACCGGCCTTGCGGCAGGCCGCGATCGCCAGGTGCAGCATGTGCTTGACCGCCGGATCGCGCTCGTCGAAGGCATCGGCGATGATGCCCGAGTCGCGGTCCAGCGCCAGCGTCATCTGCGTCATGTCGTTGGAGCCGATCGAGAAGCCGTCGAAGTGCTCGAGGAACTGGTCGGCAAGAATCGCGTTCGACGGAATCTCGCACATCATGATGATGCGCAGGCCGTTTTTGCCGCGCTCGAGGCCGTTTTCCGCCAGCAGCTTCAGCACGCGCCTGCCCTCTTCGACCGTGCGGATGAAAGGCACCATGATCTCGACGTTGGTCAGCCCCATCTCGTCGCGGACCTTTCTCATGGCGCGGCATTCGAGCTCGAAGCAGTCCTTGAACGCCGGCGATACATAGCGCGAGGCGCCGCGGAAACCGAGCATCGGATTTTCCTCGTGCGGCTCATAACGCGATCCGCCGGTCAGGCTCGAATATTCGTTCGACTTGAAGTCCGACAGCCGCACGATCACCGGCTTCGGCCAGAACGCCGCGCCCAGCGTGGCGACGCCTTCGGCCAGCTTGTCGACGTAGAAGCTCACCGGGTCGGCATAGCCGGCACTGTGCTCCTCGACCGAACGCTTGAGGTCCGCGCTGAGATCGGGATAGGCCAGCACCGCCTTCGGATGAACGCCGATCATGCGCGCGATGATGAACTCCAGCCGCGCCAGGCCGACGCCCTCGTTGGGCAGGCGCTGGAACTCGAAGGCCAGTTCCGGATTGCCGACATTCATGGTGATCTTGACCGGGCATTTGGGCATGCTCGACAGCGACAGGTCGATGACCTCGGTCTGCAGTTCGCCGCGATAGACAAAGCCGGTATCCCCTTCCGCGCAGGACACGGTGACCGGCTTGCCGTCCTTCAGCACCTGGGTGGCGTCGCCGCAGCCGACCACCGCGGGAATGCCCAGTTCGCGCGCGATGATCGCCGCATGGCAGGTCCGCCCGCCGCGGTTGGTGACAATGGCCGCCGCCCGCTTCATCACGGGCTCCCAGTCGGGGTCAGTCATGTCCGTCACCAGCACGTCACCGGGCTTGACGCGGTCCATCTCCGCCGCGCTCTTGATCAGCCGCACCGGCCCGCTCCCGATGCGCTGGCCGATGGCGCGGCCGGTGGCCAGCACTTCCGAGCGCTCTTTCAGCCGGTAACGGCGCAGGGTGTCGACCTTCTCGCTGGCCTTCACCGTCTCCGGTCGCGCCTGCAGGATGTAGAGCCTGCCGTCGTTGCCGTCCTTGCCCCATTCGATGTCCATCGGCCGCTGATAATGGGCCTCGATGATCATCGCGTAACGGGCCAGTTCATCGACTTCGGCATCGCTGATCGAGAACTTGCGCCGCTCCGCCTCGGGCACCTCGATGGTCTGCACCGATTTGCCCGCGGCGCGGTTTTCGGTGAACACCATGCGCAGCGCCTTCGACCCCAGTCCGCGCCGCAGGATCGCGCTCCTGCCTTCCTTGAGCCCGCGCTTGTAGACATAGAACTCGTCGGGATTGACCGCGCCCTGCACGACCATCTCGCCCAGGCCGTAGCTGCC
>JAHCLD010000116.1 GCA_026125585.1 Burkholderiales bacterium | reverse complement strand
GCCGATCATCGGCACGTCGGCGGTCTGCTTCGGATAGGTGCCGGCCTTGACCACCAGCTTCTGGTAGCCCGGGTTCTGCTTGCGCAGCGCGTTCATGGTCTTGTCGTCGACCGGAACCACCTTGATGTCGCGTGCACTGGCGAGGTCCATCACCGAGGAGGCGGGGATCGTGGTGCCGAGCGTGAACACCTGGGCGTGGCCGTCCTTCATCATCGACACCGCGTCGGTGTACGACTGGTAGTTGATCTTCGACAGCGACTGGTAGTTGAGCCCGTTCAGCCCGAGCACCATGTTGGTCAGCAGTTCGCCGGTGTTGCCCTTGGGCTGGGTCACCACCGACTTGCCCTTCATGTCAGTGAAGCTGTTGACCTTTGCGTCGGCCAGCGCGATGACCTGGAAGTACTGCGGATACAGGTTCGCCATCTGGCAGACCTTGGTCACCTTCTTCGGGTACGGCGCGTTGCCGGCCAGCCCGTCGACCGTGCTGCTGGAATTGCCGAAGCCGACCTGGGCCTTGCCTTCGTCGACGCCGCGCACGTTGGCGATGCCGGCGCCCGGTGTCGCGGTTACCGACAGGCCGGGGATGGCCTTTTCCCACATGCTTTTGAGCTGCCCGCCCAGCGGCACCCAGACGCCGCCCTGCGGGCCGGTCATCAGCGTGATCTGCTGCGCGCCGGCGGTGCCGGCAAAGGTGGCGGCGACGGCGAGGCCGAGCACGGACGCAATGCGTGATGCTTTCATGACTCCTCCCTTGGAGTTGAGTTGTGTCAGGCCGGGCTTTGCGCCTCTTGTGGCCTGTCCGGGAGGCATTGTGTGGGGCGCCCGCTACCGCCGTCAAGCGGCTGCCGGCGGGAGGGTTACAGCCGGGATTCGACCCAGCCCAGCCCGGCTTCCGTGGTTGTCGCCGGCTTGTACTCGCAGCCGATCCAGCCGTCATAGCCGAGGCGGTCGATGTGGCCGAACAGCCAAGGATAGTTGATCTCGCCGCTGCCCGGTTCGTGGCGGCCGGGGTTGTCGGCGAGCTGCATGTGCGGGATCAGCGGCAGGTGGGCCTCGATGGTCCGCGCGAGGTCGCCTTCCATGATCTGCGCATGGTAGATGTCGTACTGGATGAACAGGTTGCCGGAGCCGACGGCCTTGATGATGTCCGCGGCCTGCGCCGTGTAGTTCAGGAAAAAGCCCGGGATGTCACGGGTGTTGATCGGTTCGATCAGCAGCCGGATGCCGGCGTCCGCGAACTTCGGCGCGGCGTACTGCAGGTTGCGGATGAAGGTCTCGCGGGCGTCGTTGGGATCGACGTGCGCCGGGCGGATGCCGGCGAGGCAGTTGACCTGCCTGCAGCCGAGGGCCGCGGCGTAGTCGATGGCGCGTTCGACACCGTCGCGGAATTCCGCCGCGCGCTGGGGATGGCAGGCGATGCCGCGCTCGCCCTGCGCCCAGTTGCCGGCCGGCATGTTGTGCAGCACCTGGGTCAGGCCATGCCGTTTCAGCGCGTCGGCCAGCGTCGCCTTGTCGTAATCGTACGGAAACAGGTATTCGACGCCCTTGAAACCGGCTTTTGCCGCGGCCGCGAAACGGTCCATGAAGGGGACTTCGTTGAACAGCATTGTCAGGTTGGCGCAGAAACGGGGCATCGCGGGCACCTTGCTGGGGTTGTTGGGGGAGCGGGCCATTATAATCACCGCATGTCCGAGCACCGCATATCCGGCCCCGAGAAATCCCCCGTTGCCGTTCTTCTTGCCGCCGGCGCCGGCCGGCGTTTCGGCGGCGGCAAGCTGCTCCATCCGCTGGAGGACGGCGTTGCGATGGCCGCGCACGCCGCGCGCAATCTCCTTGCCGCCGGCCTGCCGGTGACGGCCGTCGTGCGTCCCGGCGACATCGCGCTGGCGGAACTGCTGGAGCGGGAGGGCTGCCGGGTGACGGTCTGTCCCGATGCGGACCGCGGCATGGGTCTGAGCCTCGCCCACGGCGTGACCGCGGCGCGCGAGGCCGGCGGCTGGATCGTCGCACTGGCCGACATGCCACGCATCCGCCCGGCGACCATCGCCCGCATCGCCCAGGCGCTGGCGGACGGCGCCGATATTGCCGCGCCGGCGTACCGGGGCGACCGCGGCCACCCGGTCGCCTTCGGCCGGCGTTTCCTGGACGAGCTGCGGGCCCTGACCGGCGACAGCGGTGCGCGTGCCTTGGTCCAGCGCAACCAGGCGCTGCTGCGCCTGGTCGACACCGACGATTCCGGTGTGCTGCTCGACATCGACCGCCGCGACGACCTGTCGCGCTGCGCCTGAGACGGGGGAAGAGATGAACACCGGACCAGCGGCTGAAACGGGCGCGATGCGGGACGCGGCGACCCCGCCGCACCGCGGCAGCCTGTATCGCGACGTGGCGGCCAGTCTGCGCGCCGGCGCGCGGTTGGCATCGCTGCGGCCGGTGACTCCATCATCGTTCACACCTTCGGCCGAGGTCTTTGCGCTGCTCGCCGGCCTGAACCTCGTGCTGCTGTTCGTGCTGGGCGTGGCCAGTATCGGTTTCGACGGCGAGTTCAATGCCTACGAAGTGCCGCGCGCGCTGCTGTTCGTGCCGGCCACGCTGCTGTTCGCGCTGCTGGCCGCGCGCGCGGGCGGCAGGGCATCGCTGCTGCAGGTCGCGGTGGCGCTGGTTTCCGCCGGCCTGCTGATGTCGCTGCTGCTGGGCGCGGCCGGGGTGCTGTTCTTGCACCTGCCGCGCCGGCTCGCCGGCGGCAACTGGTGGCCCTGGCTGTTCTACGGCGGCGTGTTGTGGTGGACGCTGGTGGTCATGCTTACCGTGGCGCGGCTGGTGCATGCCGGCCCGGGCCGCGACCTGCTGCTGGCGGTGGCGGGCTGCCTGCTGCTGGTGGTGCCGATGCTGTGGTACCCGCAGAACTACCTGTGGATGCCGGCGTACGACCGGGCGGCCGCGGCGGAGAGGGCACCGCCTTTCGACGAGCGCCGGTTCTACACGCAGCAGGATCTGCTGCGCCGCTCGCTGGCCGCGGTGGAGGAAGGGCGTCCCGGCGTCGCCGATCTCTATCTGCTGGCCGCGGGCCTGTACGCGCGCGAAGACGTGTTCATGAAGGAAGTGCTGCAGATCGCCGACCTGTTCCGCAAGCGCTTCGACGCCGGCGGGCGTTCGGTGGTGCTGCTCAACAATCCGAAAACGCTGGATACCCATCCCGTGGCGAGCCTGACCAGCGTGGCCGCCGCGCTGAAACGGATCGGCGAGCGGATGAACCGCGAGGAGGATGTGCTGGTGATGTACCTGTCCTCGCACGGATCGGAGTCGCACCGGCTGGCGGTGGATTTCTGGCCGCTGCAACTGGCAGCCATCGATCCGTCCGCGCTGAAAAAGGCGCTCGACGATTCCGGCATCCAGTGGCGGGTGATCGTGGTGTCGGCCTGTTATTCGGGGGGATTCATCGCGCCGCTGCAGGATGAACATACAATGCTGATCACGGCCTCCGCCGCGACGCGCCAGTCCTTCGGCTGCGGCAGCGCGTCGGATGCGACTTATCTGGCGCAGGCCCTGTTCAACGAGGAACTGCGCAAGAGCTGGTCCTTCGAAACGGCCTTCGGCCATGCCCGGAAGTCCATCGCCGAACGCGAGCGCGCGCAGGGATATGAACCTTCCGAGCCGCAGTTTTTTGCCGGCGCGGCAATCCGCGGCAAGCTGGCCGAGATCGAAAAACGGCTGGCTGCGCAGCAGGGTGTTAATATAAGTAATTGATTTTAAAGGAAAAATTAATGTCACGCTTCACCGGCACTGAAAACTACGTCGCCACCGACGACCTGATGATGGCGGTCAACGCGGCGCTGGCGCTGGAGCGCCCGCTGCTGATCAAGGGAGAACCGGGCACCGGCAAGACCATGCTCGCGCTGGAAGTGGCGCAGGCGCTGGGCCGGCCGCTCCACGAATGGCACATCAAGTCGACGACCAAGGCGCAGCACGGCCTCTACGAATACGACGCGGTGTCGCGGCTGCGCGATTCGCAGCTCGGCGATCCGAGGGTCAAGGACATCTCGAACTACATCGTGCAGGGCATGTTGTGGAAGGCCTTCACCTCGGAGCAGCCGGCGGTGCTGCTGATCGACGAGGTGGACAAGGCCGACATCGAATTCCCGAACGACCTGCTGCGTGAGCTCGACCGCATGGAGTTCTGGGTCTACGAGACGCAGCAACTGATCCGCGCGAAGCACCGACCGCTGGTGATCATCACCAGCAACAACGAGAAGGAACTGCCGGATGCCTTCCTGCGCCGCTGCTTCTTCCACTACATCCGCTTCCCCGACGCCGATACGATGGCGAAAATCGTCGAGGTGCATTTCCCCGGCATCAAGAAGCAGTTGCTGGCGCAGGCGCTCAACGCCTTTTTCGAAATCCGCGACGTGCCGGGCCTGAAGAAGAAGCCGACCACTTCCGAGCTGCTCGACTGGCTGAAGCTGCTGATGGCCGAGGATATCCCGCCGGAGGCGCTGCACAGCCAGGACGCGCACAAGATCGTGCCGCCGCTGCACGGCGCGCTGATCAAGAACGAGCAGGACGTGCACCTGTTCGAACGCCTGGTGTTCATGTCGCGGCGCAAGGGTGTCTAGGCTTTTCCGCGCCATGATGGCGTTTTGCCGCTGGTGCGGACTGTTCTGCGCTGCCGTGCTGGCGGCGGCGCCGTTGCACGCGCAGGACATGCGGCCCGCGGAGAAGGTAGTGCTGCAGCTGAAGTGGAAGCACCAGTTCCAGTTCGCCGGCTACTACGCGGCGCTGAAAAAGGGGTACTACCGCGACGCCGGCTTCGTCGTCGACATCCGCGAGGCGCAGGACGGCGTCGATCCGGTCGACAGCGTGCTGAAGGGCGAGGCGGAGTTCGGCATCGGTGCGTCGGAACTCGCGCTGTACCGCGCGCAGGGCAGGCCGGTCGTCGTGCTGGCGGTGATCCTGCAGCATTCGCCGCTGACGCTGATCGTGCGCGGCGGCGGCCTGAATTCGGTGCACGATCTCGAGGGCAAGCGCATCATGCTGCTGCCGCAGGAGACCGAGCTCTATGCCTACCTCGAGCGCGAGAAGCTGCCGCGCAGGCGGATCGTCGAGGTGCCGCACAGCTTCTCCACCGACGACCTGGTCAAGGGGCGGGTGGACGCGCTGTCGGGTTACTCGACCGACGAGCCGTACGTGCTGAAGCGGCTGGGCGTGCCCTACAGCCTGTTCTCGCCGAGATCGGGCGGCATCGATTTCTACGGTGACACGCTATTCACCTCGGAGGCGCTGGTCCGGCGCGATCCGCAGCGCGTCGCCGCCTTCCGCGAGGCGAGTCTGCGCGGCTGGCAGTATGCGATGGACAATCCCGGGGAGATCGCCGACCTGATCATCGAGCGTTACGGCAGGCGCCACAGCCGCGAGCACCTGCTGTTCGAGGCCGAGGAGATGCGCCGGCTGATGCAGCCGCACCTGATCAGCGTCGGCCACATCAACCCCGGCCGCTGGCGCAGCATCGCCGAGGTCTACGCCGAGGCCGGCATGCTGCCGGCGCAATACAGCCTCGATGGATTCATTTTCGACGAAACGTTGCCGCGCGACCTGTCGCGGCTCTATCGCGGGCTGGCCGTGGCCATCCTGGCGATTGCCCTGGTCACGCTGTTCGCGTGGCGGCAGGCGGTGTTCAACCGCCGGCTGCGCGGCGAGGTGACACGACGGCGCGACGCCAACGAGCGGCTGCAGCGCCAGCTTGCCGAGATCCAGGGGTTGCAGGAGCAACTGCAGGAGCAGGCGTTGCGCGACAGCCTGACCGGACTCTACAACCGCCGCTATTTCGACGACGTGCTGGAACGCGAACTGGCGCTGGCGCGGCGCCAGCACTATCCGGTCAGCCTGGTGATGATCGACATCGACCATTTCAAGCAGCTCAACGACAGCCACGGCCACCAGGCCGGCGATGCCGTGCTGCGGGAACTGGCGAAGTACCTGACGGACAACAGCCGCGCCGGCGACCTGATCTGCCGCTGGGGCGGCGAGGAATTCGTGGCGGTGATGCCGCACACGCCGCTGTCCGGGGCGATCCGGCGCGCCGAATTCTGGCGCAGCAGCTTTGCCGCGCATCCCTTCAGCTTCGGCGGGCCGGAGTTCGGCAACACGCTGTCGGCGGGCGTCGCGGTGTGGCCGGGCGACGGCGACACGCCGGAAGACCTGCTGCGCGCCGCCGATCGCGCCCTGTACCGCGCCAAGAGCGGCGGGCGCAACCGGGTGGAATCCGCGGCGCAGGAGGGGCAGCCGTGCTGATCGAATTTTTCCTGAAGCTGCGCCAGGGCGGCGTGCCGGTGTCGATCAAGGAATTCCTGGTATTGATCGCCGCGCTGGAGAAGCAGCTTGCCTTCGGCAGCGTCGAGGATTTTTATCATCTCGCCCGCACCTGTCTGGTCAAGGACGAGAAGTTCTTCGACCGCTACGACCTGGTGTTCGCCGCGTATTTCAAGGGCGTCGCGGGCATCGATGCCGCGACGGCGGTGATTCCGGAAGAATGGCTGAGGAAGCTGGTCGAAAAGAATCTCAGCGACGAGGAGAAGAAGCTGATCGAGTCGCTGGGCGGCTGGGACAAGCTGATAGAGACGCTGAAGAAGCGCCTCGAGGAGCAGAAGGGGCGCCACCAGGGCGGCAGCAAGTGGATCGGCACCGGCGGCACCAGTCCCTTCGGCGCCTACGGCTACAACCCGGAAGGCATCCGCATCGGACAGCACGAGTCGCGTAACCGCCGCGCGGTGAAGGTCTGGGACCAGCGCGAGTTCAGGAATCTCGACGACACGGTCGAACTCGGCACCCGCAACATCAAGGTCGCGCTGAGGAAACTGCGGAAATTCGCGCGCACCGGCGCGCCGGAAGAGCTGGACATGGAAGACACCATCCGCTCGACGGCGAAGAATGCCGGCTGGCTGGACCTGAAGATGGTGCCGGAGCGGCACAACGCGGTGAAGGTGCTGATCTTTTTCGACATCGGCGGTTCGATGGATGACCACATCCGCGTCTGCGAGCAGCTGTTTTCGGCCGTGCGCACGGAGTTCAAGCACCTCGAATACTTCTATTTCCACAACTTCCTCTACGAGCGGGTATGGAAGGACAACCGCCGCCGCGCCACCGAGCGCATCGCGACCTGGGACGTGTTGCACACGTATCCCCATGATTACAAGGTGATTTTTGTCGGCGATGCGACGATGAGCCCGTACGAGATCACCTATCCCGGCGGCAGCGTCGAACACAGCAACGAGGAGCCGGGCGCGCTGTGGCTGCAGCGCGCGCTCGACGTGTATTCGCAGGCGATCTGGCTCAATCCGCAGCCCGAGGCGGTGTGGAACTACCACGAGTCGATCGCGATCACCCGCGAGCTGATGGGCGGGCGCATGTTTCCGCTGACGCTGGAAGGGCTGGAACAGGGCATGCGCCTGCTCAGCCGTACGCACTGAGGGAACACTGAGGGAATATGGATCTGCCGCCCTACGACACGCTGTTGCAGACGCTGGCCGACTACGCCGTCGCGCCGCCGCAGCCTTCGCCGCGCGCGCTCGACGCGGCGCAGACGAGCCTGGTCGA
>JAHCLD010000115.1 GCA_026125585.1 Burkholderiales bacterium | reverse complement strand
TATGATGGGCATCACCGAGGTCAGTCCGTTGAAGGCCATGTCGACTTGGCCGCCGACGAGGTCCACCAGCGCCGGCGCATTGCCCTTGTACGGCACGTGCATCATCTTCACGCCGGCCATGGCATTGAGCAGTTCGCCGGAAAGATGGGGCACGCCGCCGTTGCCGGAAGACGCGAAATTCATCTGCCCCGGCCTTGCCTTGGCGAGCGCGACCAGTTCCCTGACGTTTTTTGCCGGCACGCCGGGATGCACCACCATTCCCATCGGCGTGGTGTTGATCAGCGTGATCGGCTCGAAATCCTTCGCCGGGTCGTAGGGCAGTTTTTTCAGCACGCTGGGCACGACGGTGAAGGGTGCCGGGGTCACCAGCAGCGTGTGGCCGTCAGGCGCCGCCTTGGCGACAATCTCGGTGCCGATCGTGGTGTTGCCGCCGGGACGGTTGTCGACGATGACCTGTTGTCCCCAGGCCTCGGCCAGCCGCGGCGCCATCACGCGCGCGATCACGTCGGTGCTGCCGCCGGCGGCAAAGGGCACGATCAGCCGCACCGTCTTGCTTGGATAGGCCTGCGCGGCCGCCAGTCCCGGGATTGCCGAAAGCGCGATGAAGAACAACAGTTTGCGTAGCGTCATTGGGTATTCTCCTGCGGTGTGTATCCGCCCTCCGGATCAGGCGAGCGGTTGGTAAATGCCCTGCAGGCGATTCATCGCCGCGCGGGCTTCGGCCTCGAGGCGGTCGACGATCGCCGCCAGCGGCTCGATTCTGTCGGCGAACACCACGCTCTGGCCGCAGGACAGCATCGCCTTCTCGACGTCGCCGCATTCATAGGCCTTGCGGCCGACCGTGCCCATGATGTGCGGCAGCAGTGCGGCAGTGTTGCCGGGTTCATCCTTCTCGAGTTGCTGGATCATCGCGACATGCGCGGTTTTCAGCGCGCGCTGCGTGTTGCGCATCGACTGCAGCAGCAGCGTCGTGTCGGTTTCGCCGGCGGCGACCAGGCGCTCCTTGTACTGGCGGTGCGCCCAGACTTCCTCGGCCACCAGGAAACGCGTGCCCATCGCGACGCCTTCGGCGCCCAGTGCCAGCGCCGCCACCAGCTGTTCGCCGGTGCCGAGGCCGCCGGCGACGATCACCGGAATCCCGACCGCGCGCGCGGCGGAGACGCCGGCAACGATGGTGCCCACCGGTTCGATGCCGGGATGTCCGCCGGCCTCGGCGCCGATCACGGTCACCGCATCGGCGCCGAGGGACTCCGCTTTCTTCACGTAGCGCAGCATGCCGGGCACCTTGTGCAGCACGGTGATGCCGGCGTCCTTCAGACGCCGGATGTAGGCCTCGGGGTTGTTGCCGGCGGTTTCGACAAACTTCACACCCTCCTCGATCACCGCGTCGATCAGCGGGTTGACGCGGTCCGTGCCGTCGCGGCTGACGCGGATCATGATGTTGACGCCGAAGGGGCCGCCCGCGCTCAGTTCGCGGCAGCGGCGGATGCCCGCGCGCAGCGCCTGCACGTCGGGAAAGCTGGCCGCGGTCATGAAACCGATCAGTCCCGCGCGCGCGACCGCGGCGACATAGACCGGGTCGGCCAGCCACATCAGCCCGCTGGCGACGATGGGCAGGCGGATGCCGTAGAGCTCGGTGATGCGGGTTTTGAAGATCGGAGTCATAAGGTCAAAATCGATTGGCCACAGAGGGCACAGAGTTCACAGGGAACTGCAAAAAACGGTCATGGCTGCAGGCGTATCGCGATGCCGGCCGTGTTTTTGGCTTTTCTCTGTGAACTCTCTGAACTTTGTGTCCTCTGTGGCTTGGGGTTTCAGATTTTCAGTTCTTCAACACGATCAACGCATCCGCGGCGACCACGCCTTCGGCGTTGACGAACAGCGGATTGATGTCGATCTCGGCGATGCGGTCGGCATGGTCCGCAGCGAGCAGCGACAGCCGCGACAGCGCGTCGGCCAGCGCGTCGATGTTGCAGGCTGGCCTGCCGCGGTAGCCCTGCAGCAGCTTCACGCCCCTGATTTCGTGGATCATCGCCTTCGCCGTTTCGGCGTCGAAGGGCGCGTAGCGGTGGGTGACGTCGTACATGATTTCGGTGAACACGCCGCCGAGCCCGACTGCGATCAGCGGGCCGAAATGCGGATCGTTGACCGCACCCGCGATGACTTCCTCGCCGGCGGCCATCTGCTGTACCAGGATGCCGCCGATGCGCGCATCGGCCTTGTACGCCTGCGCCGCGGCGAGCACTTCGCGCGCAGCCTGCTTCAGGCCGTCGAGGCTGGTGATGTTCAGCCGGATCACGCCGGCCTCGGTCTTGTGCGGAATGTCCGCGGATTCGATTTTCACCGCCAGCGGGAAGGGCAGCGGCGCGGCGGCGAGTTTTTCCACCGCGTCCGGCGCCAGCAGTTTTTCGCCGGTGACCGGGATGCCGTAGGCCCGGAGCAGGGCTTTCGAGGCATGCTCGCCCAGCGTGCCCGAACCCTTCGGATCCAGCTTCTGCGGGGCGATCGCGCGTTTGCCGCCGCGGGCGCGCCGGGCCTCGAATTCGCGCTTCTTGGCGGCGAAGTCGCTCAGCGCGGCCAGCGCGTCGACGGTGCGCCCCGGAGCGAGGATGCAGGGCACGCCGTGGCTCTCGAGGTAGTCCATCGCGCCGCGGTTGTCGTCGGGCGAAGTGGGCCAGTTCAGCAGCAGCGGCTTGCCGGTGGCTTGCAGCATCTCCACCAGGCCCTCGGCCCAGGTTTGCGCCACGCTGCCGCGCGGCGCGCGCGCGACGATGGCGTCGATGTTGGGGTCGGCGAGTACTTCGCGCATGGTTTTGGTGTACGAGGCGAAGTTGTCGTTGTAGCCCTGCGCGGTGGTGTCGATCGGGTTTTCGATGGAGGCGTAGGCGACGACGATGCCGCGCAGTTTCTCGCGCGTGGCATCGGCAAGCCGCGGCAGGGCGAGTCCCCGCGCCACGCAGCGGTCGGCGAGCAGCACGCCGGCGCCGCCGGACAGCGTCATCACGCCGATGCCCCGGCCTTTCGGCAGCTTGCGCGCGCGGAAGGCCTTGCAGTAATCCACGAGATCGTCGACGTCCTGCACCTCGATGAAGCCGCCTTCACGGAATGCGGTGCGGAACAGTTCGTAACCGGCGGTCAGCCGCGCGGTATGCGAGGTCGCGGCCTTGCTGCCGACGTCGGTGTTGCCGACCTTCCAGATCAGCACCGGTTTGCCCAGCTCCAGCGCGCGCGCGCCGAGCCGGCGCAGGCGCTCGCCCTCGGTGGTGCCTTCGAGGAAGGCGGTGAGGATTTCGACGTCGGGACGCTCGATCAGGTGTTCCATCCAGTCGAGCGCGGTGAGGTCGGCCTCGTTGCCGGTGGAGATGACGTGGTTGAAGCCGAGTCCGTAATAACAGGCGACGGCGACCACGCCGAAACCGAAGCCGCCGGACTGGGTGACCATGGCGATCGGGCCGGGTTTCAGCGTTTTCAGTTGCAGCGTGCCGCCGAAACCGAGGCGGAAGTCGGCATCCAGATTCATCAGGCCGAGACAGTTCGGCCCGACGATGCGCACGCCGCTGGTTTTCACCGCGGCGAGCAGTTTGTCGTTGAGTTCCCTGCCAGACTCGCCGGCCTCGCCGAATCCGGCGGACAGCACCACGGCGAAGGGGATGCCGGCCTTGCCGCACTGCTCGATCGCGCCCGGCACCAGGTGGCCCGCCACCGCGATCAGCGCGACGTCGCAGGGTTTCGGCACCGCGGTGACGTCGGGATAACAGCGAAGTCCCTTGACCTCCGTGTATTTCGGGTTGACCGGATAGACCTTGCCCCGGTAGCCGTATTCGGTGAGCAGCTTGATCGGCTGGCCGCCGATGCGCGAGAGATCGGTGGAGGCACCGATGACGGCGACGCCGCGCGGGTCGAGCAGGCGGGAGAGGTCGGGGGCGGCGCCGGGCGGGGTGGTCATGGATTTCCGGGATCGAATCGCTTTGAAGAAAAATCAGCAGGATGGGCGGGACGAGCAGGGTAAAAAAAGATGAATCGTGCCGGATATTTCGCCGGCATCATCCTGTCCGCCCGGTCCATCCCGTGCATCAAGGGACCGTTCATCCACTCTCAATTGGTGCGCATGTTGGCGGTCTTGACCAGGTTCGCCCACTTCTCGGTTTCACTGCGGATGAAGGCCGTGAACTCCTCGGGCGAGGTGGCCGCCGGCTCCGCGCCCTGGCCGGACAGTTTTTCGACGACGTCCGGCGCGCGCAGGGCCTTCACGGCTTCGGCATGCAGGCGCGTGATCACCGGTTTCGGCGTGGCGGCGGGAGCCAGCAGTCCGTACCAGCCGCTGGCGCTGTAGCCCTTGAGCGTTTCGCCGATGGTCGGCAGTTCAGGCAGCAGCGCCGAGCGTTTGGCGCTGGTGACGGCCAGCCCCTTGACCTTGCCCGACTTGATGTGCGGCGTGATGATCAGGCTGTTTTCGTAGCTCATGTCGACCTCGCCGGAGACCAGCGCGACCAGCGCCGGCGCGCCGCCCTTGTAGGCGACGTGGGCGATGTCGACCTTGCCCATCAGCTTCAGCAACTCGCCGGCGAGATGGGTGATCGTGCCGTTGCCGGAGGACGCGTAGTTCAGCCTGTTGCCGCTTTTTTGGGCGAGCGCGAGCAGTTCCCTGACGTTTCTCGCCGGCACCGAGGGGTGGGTGACGAGGACGCTGGTCACGGTCACGCTCTGGGTGATCGGCGCGAGGTCGCGCAGGGTGTCGTAGCCGAGCTTGGGGTTGAGGCTTTTGGCCACCGCGAGGCCGCCGATGGTGCCCATCACCAGCGTGTAGCCGTCGGGCGCCGATTTGGCGACCTGTTCGGTGCCGATGGCGCCGCCGGCGCCGCCGCGGTTTTCGACAACCACCTGCTGCCCCAGCGCTTCGGACATTTTCGGCGCCATCAGGCGCGTGACGATGTCGGTGGGGCCGCCGGGCGGGAAGGGAACGATCACCCGCACCGGCTTGACGGGATAGGTCTGGGAGGCGGCCGGCAGCGCCAGTACGGCGCCGAGCAGCGGCAGAAGCAGCAGATTTCGGTTCATGGTGTTCTCCCCGCGTGTTTTATTGATCAACGTGTGCAGTAGCGGTCATTGAAGGACGCTGCGCAAAGGTATTGTGCCACTTTGCGATGCTTTTCCCGTTCTTGCGCCAGGCCAGCGCCGAAAAACGGAAATCGATGTAGTCCAGCGCGCAGGCGATCGCGACATGGCCGATGCCCACCGGGTCCGCCGCCAGCGCACCGGCTTCGCGGTCAAGGGCGGCCACGGCGTTGCGCACCTTGAGCTCGAAGGCCGCCAGCGTTTCCGGCGACTGCTGCGGCTGCGGGCGCAGGGTTTCGTTGCGCCACAGCATCAGGTTGTCGAGCAGGTTGTTACCCAGTGCATGACGGCGCAGCGCCGTCCAGCGCGCGTTGCCCGCCGGCGGAACGAGCTTCGGGCCGTCGTGGAGGCTGTCGAGGTATTCGCAGATCACCGTCGAGTCGTAGAGCGCCGTGCCGTCGTCGAGCAGCAGCGTCGGAATCTTGCCGGTGGGGTTGATTTTCAGCAGGCCGGCGTTCGGCTGCGACATCGACACGAAGGTGCGTTCGCATTCGATGCGCCCGGCGAGTCCGCATTCGTGCGCGAAGACCATGACCTTGCGCACGAAGGGAGAGCGCGAGGACCAGTAGAGTTTCATGCCTTCAGCGCCTTCATGTAGCCGATGATGGCTTCCGCCACGGCCGCGGGCTGTTCGGGCAGCAGGGCATGCGCGGCGTTGCCGATCTTCGCGATGGTGACCCGGCCGGCGCCCCATTCGTCGCGGTAGCAGTGGACGCTGTCCGGCGGCGACAGCGGATCCTGCAGCGAGAGGACATCCAGGACGGGCGCGGTGCCGGCGGTCCACCACTCGGATTTCGGCGTCGCCTCGGTGGCATCACGCTCCGCATGCATCACCTTGTCGTTCCAGCCGTCGAGCCAGACGCCGGCATCGTTGCCCGGCGCGAAAAACACGTGCCGCAGGTGTTTCAGGCGCACTTCCTCCGGCAGATCCATCCGGTGGCATCGGTTGATCGAATCGCGCAGCTCGGGGGCCAGCGGCCAGGTGTGTGTCGCGGCCAGCAGCACCACGGCGCGGGTCAGTTCCGGGTAGTCGGCGGCGACGGTGCGGGCGACGAAGTTGCCGAAGGCGTGGCCGGCGACCACCGACGGTTCGCCGCCGTCATGGCGGATCACCGCGGCGATGTCGGCCGAAAAATCGTGCAGCGTGATGCCTTCGAGGGGGCCGCTGCTGCCGCCGAGGCCGCGCGGTTCGGGGCACAGGGCGCGGTATCCGGCGGCGGCCAGACGCTGCGCGATGTCGAAAAAGTCGGCGGCGCCGCGGCCCAGCGAGGGCATCATCACGATGCGCGGGCCGCTGCCGAAGGCGTGGACTGCAATGCGGACTTCACCGTGCTGGACGATGAAGGAGGCTGAGGCGGGCATGGTGTGGAAACCTGCTCTTTGGGGGAGCGGGAATTTTACCGCGCCCCCGGGAGCCTGCCCGGAAAAACGTCCAGTTAATGGAACATTGCGCCGGAATCAGAGGATTTTTTCGCCGAACTTCTTCAGCGCCGCCGGCGACAGCGTCAGGCCCAGTCCCGGCTGCTCCTTCAGGTGGAGCATTCCGCCGGCGATTTTCGGTGGATCCTCGAACAGCTCCGCCTGCAGCGGGTCGCGCTCGGGGTCGGTGAACGATTCGACGATGCAGCCCGCGGGGCTGCCGGCGACGATGTGGGCGTGGATGAAGCAGTCGTGGTGGGGCGCGACCTGCACCTGGTTCAGTTCGCACAGCGCCGCGAGTTTGCGGCCCGTGGTGAAGCCGCCCATCATCGTGCAGTCGAACTGCAGGATGCTGATCGCGCCGTCCTCGACCAGGTCGCGGCAGCCGTAGGCCGTGAGTTCGCTTTCGCCGGCCGACAGCGGGATGCCGGTCTGTTTCGCGAGCTTCACCAGTTCGCGGTGGTCGTCGGCCCAGCGCACCGGCTCCTCGAGCCAGCGCGGATTGAGCGGCAGCATTTCGCGCGCGGCGGTGACCGCCGTCGGCAGGTCCCAGGCGCGGTTGCAGTCGACCATCATGTCTTTGTCGGGACCGATGACGTCGCGCACGAGTTCGAGGCGCTTGAGATCCTCCTTCAGCGGCGCGCCGCCGACCTTGGCCTTGAAGCCCTGGTGGCCCTGGTCCTTGAGCATCTGCATCTCGTCCTTCAGCTCGGCCATGTCCTTGCCGTCGCGGTAATAGGCGCAGGTGACGTAGCAGGGGATTTCGCTGCGGAAGCCGCCGAACAGCCGGTACAGCGGCAGCTTCGCCGCCTTGCCGACGATGTCCCAGGCGGCGATGTCCACCGCCGCGGCGATGCGCACGACGGCCTCCCGCGTCCAGCCTTTTTCGGAGGCGATTTTCTGCGCGGTCAGCCAGAACAGCCGGTCATGCAGCTTTTCGGGGGCCAGCGGATCCTGGCCGACGATGAGATCGGCGATGCCGCTCCTGAAGGCCTTGATCGCGGCCTCGATCGGCGTGTAGCTGGTGGCGATGCCGATGCCTTCGATGCCCTCGTCGGTGAACATGCGGACGAGGATTTCGTTGGCCTTGGGCACGATGAAAT
>JAHCLD010000114.1 GCA_026125585.1 Burkholderiales bacterium | reverse complement strand
GCCTGCCGATTCCCGAGGAAAAAATCACCAAGAAATGGCGCCTGCAGCCGGGCAAGATGTTCCTCGTCGACCTCGAAAAGGGCCGCATCATCGACGACAAGGAACTGAAAGAATCGCTGGCATCGAGCAAACCGTACGTCGAATGGATGGAGCGCATCCGCGTCAAGCTCGACGACGTCGAGAGCCAGAAAGCGCAGCCGGAACGCAGCGCCGTGCCGTTGCTCGACCGCCAGCAGGCCTTCGGCTACACCCAGGAAGACCTCAAATTCCTGATGATGCCGATGGCCGCCAACGGCGAGGAGCCGATCGGCTCCATGGGCAACGATTCGCCGCCGGCCGTCCTGTCGAACAAGAACAAGGGCCTGTACCAGTACTTCAAGCAGCTTTTCGCGCAGGTCACGAACCCGCCGATCGATCCGATCCGGGAGGAACTGGTGACCTCGCTGGTGTCCTTCATCGGCCCCAAGCCCAACCTGCTCGGCATTGATGAAATGAATCCGCCGATCCGGCTCGAAGTCAGCCAGCCGGTGCTCGATTTCTTCGAAATGGAGAAAATCCGCAACATCGAAAGCTACACCGACGGCAAATTCAGGTCCTGCGAACTGGACATCACCTATCCCGTGGCCTGGGGCAAGGAAGCCATCGAGGCGCGCCTCGCCAGCCTTGCCGCGCAGGCGGAAGACGCCGTGCGCGCCGGTTACTCGATCCTGATCATCTCCGACCGCCGCGTGAACCGCGAACTGGTAGCCATTCCGGCGCTGCTGGCGCTGTCGACCATCCACCATCATCTCGTCGACAAGGGGCTGCGCACCAGCGCCGGCCTGGTCGTCGAAACCGGCTCGGCCCGCGAAGTGCACCATTTCGCGCTGCTCGGCGGCTACGGCGCCGAGGCCGTGCATCCCTACCTGGCACTGGAAACCATCCTGCAGATGGCTGACAGCGGCCAGCTCGGCGCCAAGGTCGACGGCTACAAGGCCATCAAGAATTTTGTCAAGGCGGTCGGCAAGGGGCTGCGCAAGGTGATGTCGAAAATGGGCATCTCCACCTACATGTCGTACACCGGCGCGCAGATTTTCGAGGCCATCGGCCTGTCGACGCCGCTGATCGACAAGTATTTTCATGACACGCCGTCGAACGTCGGTGGCATCGGCCTGTTCGAAGTGGCCGAGGAGGCCATCCGCACCCACCTCGGCGCGTTCAGCGGCGACCCGGTCCTGGCCGGGGCGCTGGATGCCGGCGGTGAATACGCCTGGCGGGTGCGCGGCGAAGACCACATGTGGACGCCGGACGCGATCGCCAAGCTGCAGCATGCGACCCGCGCCAACAGCGCGGTGACCTACCGCGAATACGCCAGCATCATCAACGACCAGTCGAAGCGGCACATGACCTTCCGCGGCCTGTTCGAGTTCCGCTTCAACCGCTGCACGCCAGTGCCGGTCGAGGAAGTGGAGCCGGCGGTGGAAATCGTCAAGCGCTTCTCCACCGGCGCGATGTCGCTGGGTTCGATCTCGACCGAGGCCCACACCACCCTTGCCGTGGCCATGAACCGGATCGGCGGCAAATCCAACACCGGCGAAGGCGGCGAAGACCGGCGGCGTTTCGCACCGGTGCAGGCCGGCGAGACGCTGGCCTCGCGCCTGGGCGAGGGGCGCATCGAACATGACATCGCGCTGCAGCCCGGTGATTCGCTGAAGTCGAAGATCAAGCAGGTGGCCTCGGGCCGCTTCGGCGTCACCGCCGAATACCTGGCCAGTGCCGAACTGATCCAGATCAAGATGGCGCAGGGCGCCAAGCCCGGCGAGGGCGGCCAGCTGCCCGGCCGCAAGGTTTCGGAATACATCGCCGAGCTGCGCTATTCGACGCCCGGCGTCGAGCTGATCTCGCCGCCGCCGCACCATGACATCTATTCGATCGAGGATCTCGCGCAACTGATCCACGACCTCAAGAACAGCAACACCGCGGCCTCGATCAGCGTCAAGCTGGTATCGGAAGTCGGTGTCGGCACGGTCGCCGCCGGCGTGGCCAAGGCCAAGGCCGACCACGTGACCATCTCCGGCCACGACGGCGGCACCGGCGCGAGCCCGTGGTCGTCGATCAAGCACGCCGGCACGCCGTGGGAACTCGGCCTGGCCGAAACCCAGCAGACGCTGGTGCTGAACCGGCTGCGCAGCCGCATCGCCGTCCAGGTCGACGGCCAGCTCAAAACCGGCCGCGACGTCGTCATCGGCGCATTGCTCGGCGCCGACGAGTTCGGCTTCGCGACGGCGCCGCTGGTGGTCGAAGGCTGCATCATGATGCGCAAATGCCATCTGAACACCTGTCCCGTTGGCGTCGCCACCCAGGATCCGGTGCTGCGCAAAAAATTCTCCGGCAAGCCCGAACACGTCATCAACTATTTCTTCTTCGTCGCCGAGGAAATCCGCGAGCTGATGGCCAGGCTGGGCGTGCGGAAATTCGACGACCTGATCGGCCGGTCGGACCTGCTGGACACCCGCAAGGGCATCGAGCACTGGAAGGCGCGCGGCCTCGATTTCAGCCGCATTTTCCATCAGCCGCAGGTCGGCCCGGAGATCGCCCGTTCCCATACCGAATCCCAGGATCACGGCCTGGACAAGGCGCTGGACCACCGGCTGATCGAACTGGCCGCCCCGGCGCTGGAGCGCGGCGAGAAGGTCACCATCGAGATGCCGATCCGCAACATCAACCGCACGGTCGGCACCATGCTCTCCGGCATGGTCGCCAAGCGCTACGGCCACGACGGGCTCCCCGACGACACCATCCGCGTGCGCTTTGCCGGCTCGGCGGGGCAGAGCCTCGGCGCGTTCCTGTCGCGCGGCATCACGCTGGAACTGATCGGCGACACCAACGACTACTGCGGCAAGGGCCTGTCGGGCGGCCGCATCACCGTGCAGCCGTCGCCGAAATTCCGCGGCGACGCCGGGCAGAACATCATCACCGGCAACGCCGTGCTCTACGGCGCCATCGCCGGCGAAGCCTATTTCCGCGGCGTCGCGGGCGAACGGTTTGCCGTGCGCAACTCGGGAGCGCACACCGTCGTCGAGGGCACCGGCGACCACGGCTGTGAATACATGACCGGCGGCACGGTCGTGGTGCTGGGCGCCACCGGACGCAACTTCGCCGCGGGCATGTCCGGCGGCATCGCCTACGTCTACGACGAGGACGGCAGCTTCGCGTCCTACTGCAACACGGCGATGGTGAAGCTCGAACCGCTGCTCACCGAAGCCGAGCAGGATGCCCGGGTGTCCCGCGACGTCTGGCACATGGGCGAGGCCGACGAAGTGCTGGCGAAGCGCTTCATCGAAAACCACCACCGGTTCACCGGCAGCGCACGCGCGCAGAAAATACTCACGGACTGGGCTGCGGCGCGCGGGCGGTTCGTCAAGGTTTTCCCGGACGAATATCGCCGCGCACTCGGCGAACTCGCGGCCAAGGGCAAAAAAATCGCGGCCTGAGGCCGCGGCGGAGCATACGGAACCACGACTTTCGGCCCGTCACGGGCCTGATGTTTCAGAGGCAATACAGCTATGGGAAAAGTGACCGGGTTTCTGGAATTCGAACGGCTGCACGAAGCCGCCGAGCAGCCGCAGGAGCGGCTGAAGCACTGGCGCGAGTTCGTGCACCATCTGACCGACGAGGCCGCCGGCATCCAAGGGGCGCGCTGCATGGACTGCGGCACGCCGTTCTGCATGAGCGGCTGCCCGGTCAACAACATCATCCCGGACTGGAACGACCTGGTCTTCAGGCAGGACTGGCAGCGCGCGCTGGACACGCTGCATTCGACCAATAATTTTCCCGAATTCACCGGCCGCGTCTGCCCGGCGCCCTGCGAGGCCGCCTGCACGCTGAACATCAACAACGACCCGGTCGGCATCAAGTCAATCGAACACGCCATCATCGACAAGGGCTGGGAAGCCGGCTGGATCGTGCCGCAGCCGCCCGCGAAGAAAACCGGTAAACGTGTCGCCGTGATCGGTTCCGGGCCTTCCGGACTGGCCTGCGCGCAGCAACTGGCGCGCGCCGGCCACGACGTGGTGGTGTTCGAAAAAGCCGACCGCGCCGGCGGCCTGCTGCGCTACGGCATCCCCGATTTCAAGATGGAGAAACACCTGATCGACCGCCGGGTCGAGCAGATGCACGCCGAAGGCGTGGAGTTCTGCACCGGCCAGCATGTCGGCGGCAATCTTGCGATGCAAAAACTCCTCGACGAGTTCGACGCCGTGGTGATGGCCGGCGGGGCAGAACAGCCGCGCGACCTGCCGGTGCCCGGCCGCGAGCTGCAGGGCGTGCATTTTGCGATGGAGTTCCTGCCGCAGCAGAACAAGGTGGTCGCCGGCGACCAGGTCTCCGGCCAGATCAAGGCCACCGGCAAACATGTCATCGTCATCGGCGGCGGCGACACCGGCTCCGACTGCGTCGGCACCTCCAACCGCCACGGCGCGGCTTCGGTGACCCAGTTCGAACTGTTGCCGCAGCCCCCGGAAAAGGAAAACAAGCCGCTGGTCTGGCCATACTGGCCGGTCAAGCTGCGCACCTCCAGTTCGCACGAGGAAGGCTGCCAGCGCGACTGGTCGGTGGCCACCAAGCGTTTCGAAGGCCGCAACGGGAAAGTCGAGAAACTGGTCGCCGCACGCGTCGAGTGGAAGGACGGCAGGATGCAGGAAATCCCGGACTCCGAGTTCACGCTCAAAGCCGACCTGGTGCTGCTCGCGATGGGTTTCCTCGGCCCGGTGCCGACCGGACTGCTGGAACAGGCCGGTGTCGAAAAAGATGGCCGTGGCAACGTCAAGGCAGATACCGAAAACTACCGCACCTCGGTGAACAGGCTGTTTGCGGCGGGCGACATGCGCCGCGGCCAGTCTCTGGTGGTCTGGGCCATCCGCGAAGGGCGGCAGTGCGCCCGCGCCGTTGACGAATTCCTGACGGGATCCAGCGAGCTGCCGCGCTAAATGGCGGCACTGAAGAACGACACCTTCATCCGCGCGCTGCTGCGCCAGCCGGTGCCCTACACGCCGGTCTGGATCATGCGCCAGGCCGGGCGATACCTGCCGGAATACAATGCCACGCGCAAACGCGCCGGCAGTTTCCTCGGCCTCGCCAAAAATCCCGATTTCGCCACCGAAGTCACGCTGCAGCCGCTGGCGCGTTTCCCGCTGGATGCGGCCATCCTGTTTTCCGACATCCTGACCGTGCCCGATGCGATGGGCCTCGGGCTTTATTTCGCAGAAGGAGAAGGACCGAAGTTTGAAAGACCCCTGCGCGACGAAGCCGCGGTTCGCGCGCTGCGAGTACCCGAACCGCGGGAAAGCCTGGGCTACGTGCTTGACGCCGTAAAGCAGATCCGCGGCGCGCTCGGCAACAGGGTGCCCCTGATCGGATTTTCGGGCAGCCCCTACACCCTCGCCTGCTACATGATCGAGGGCGGCGGCAGCGACGATTTCCGCACCATCAAAAGCATGCTCTATGCACGGCCCAGGCTGCTGCATCAGGTGCTCGACATCAATGCCCGCGCGGTGACCGATTACCTGAATGCACAGATCGAAGCCGGCGCGCAGGCGGTCATGGTGTTCGACACCTGGGGCGGCGCGTTGTCCGATACCGCCTACCGCGAGTTTTCACTGGAATACCTGCGGCGCGTGATCGCCGGACTGCACCGCGAATGGAACGGGGAGCCGGTGCCGAACATCGTGTTCACCAAGGGCGGCGGACTGTGGCTGGAGGACATTGCCGGCATCGGCTGCAACGCCGTGGGGCTGGACTGGACGGTCAATCTCGATGCCGCGCGTCGGCAGGTCGGCGACCGGGTCGCGCTGCAGGGCAATCTGGACCCCGCGGTGCTGTTCAGCGACCCAGCGACCATTCGCAATGAAGTCGCCACGGTCCTGCGACAGTTCGGCAAAGGCGAAGGCCATGTGTTCAATCTCGGTCACGGCATTTCGCAGTTCACGCCGCCCGGGCATGTCGGAGCGCTGGTGGATGCCGTACACGAATTGAGCCGGGCTTATCACTGATCCGGTCTGCGCCTCGGCCGCTGCAAAAAGATTATGCACAGCAAGGACTTAGAGGCGATTACCGGCCACGGCGAAGGCTTCAATACCCGCCCGCATTCACCAAGTATTTGTTTTTATTGTTATTTTCTATAACTCGCCAATTTGGCCGTATCTCCAGCCATCAACCGGCATGGGGCCGGCGGCCGCAACAGGGATTTGATCAACAGATTTATCCACAGCCCGGTGACCGCAAAAATCCTTGGCTGCAAAGCAGTTGGCCGTCATTTCGAATCCCCGGCCGAGCTTGTCGTCCCGGCCGGTAGTGTACGGCCATGAACCTGATCCGTGTCGCACTGGATGTCCCGGTCGCGCGACTGTTCGACTATCGCTGTGACGATCCCGCCCCGAAGATCGGCGCCCGCGTGCTGGTGCCGTTCGGAAAACGCAAACTGATCGGGATCATCGTCGCCAGGCCCGAGCACAGCGACATTCCGCCTGCCAGCCTGAAGCACGCCATCCGCGTGCTGGATGAACAGCCCCTGCTCGGCAAAACCGACCTCCGGCTGCTCGGATTTGCCGCGGATTACTACCTGCACCCGTTCGGTGCCGCGATCATGGCCACCGTGCCCGTCGCCCTGCGCCGCGTACGCAGCCGCGACCCGACCCCGGCGGGATACGCGCTGACGCCGGCGGGCGCCGCGATCGACGCCTTCGGCTTGCCACCGCGGGCCCGGTCACAGCACCGGCTGCTGTCGCTGCTGCGGGCCAATCCGGTGCTGCCCCATGCCACTCTGGCCGCCGAAAGCGCCGCAACCCGCAAGGCCCTGCAGGCGTTCATCGCACAGGGCTGGGTGCGGGCGGCAGCGCCAGCACCGCCATTCCTGCCGGACTCGCATCGGGCAGCAGCGGGGGGCCCTCCGCTCAATGGCGAACAGGCCGCGGCCGTCGATGCCATACTGTCGTCCCTGGGTCGTTATCAGCCGCTGTTGCTGCTGGGCATCACCGGCAGCGGCAAAACCGAGGTTTACCTGCATGCCATCGCCGCGGCACTCACCCGCGACACCCAGGCGCTGCTGCTGGTGCCGGAAATCGCACTCACGCCGCAGCTGCAGTCGCTGGTCGTCATGCGTTTCCCCGGAACAACCGTCGCCACGCTGCACAGCGGCCTTGCCGACGGCGAACGCGCCGCCCACTGGGAAGCCGCGCGCAGCGGAAAAGCCCGCATCATCCTCGGCACGCGGCTGGCGGTGTTTGCCCCGCTGCCAGCGCCGGGATTGATCATCGTCGACGAAGAACACGACAGTTCCTTCAAGCAAGCCGAGGGTTTCCGCTATTCGGCGCGCGACCTCGCCGTGGTCCGCGCCCGTCAGGCCGGTGTGCCGGTGGTGCTGGGCTCGGCAACGCCGGCGCTGGAAACCTACCGCAATGCCGTCGACGGCCGCTACCGGCTGCTGCGGCTGTCGCAGCGCATCAACGCCCTGCCGCCGCAGATCGACTGCATCGACCTGCAGCACGATCAGCCGGCCGACGGCCTGTCGGGACGGCTGATCGCCGCCATCAGGACCCGCATCGAACGCGGGGAACAGAGCATGGTGTTCATCAACCGGCGCGGTTATGCGCCGGTGCTGGCCTGCGGCAGCTGCGGATGGACATCGGACTGCAGGCGCTGCTCCGCCAGACTGGTGCTGCACCTGCGCGACCGCCGTCTGCGCTGCCATCATTGCGGGCACGACAGCGCGGTGCCGGCGGCCTGTCCCGATTGCGGCAACACCGATCTGGCC
>JAHCLD010000113.1 GCA_026125585.1 Burkholderiales bacterium | reverse complement strand
CCGGCAAAGGCGCCCCGCGACCGCACCCGGCTCAGCGGAACCAGTATTGCAGGCGGATCTGGTGGAAATCGATGCCGTCGTTGGGCTTCTTGATGCCGCCGTTGGACAGGTGCTGGAAACGGTAGCTCAGGTCGTAGGCGGCCTTCGTGCCGAAGCGGTAGCCGAAACCGAGGTGGTCGCCGAACTGGAAACGGGTGCTGAAACGCCGGCCGCCCATGGCAGTGCGCGACAGGACATGCGCCCCGATGCCGCCTTCGATATAAAAACCCCGCAGGTCGTTGGCCTGCCAGCGCAGGGTGGGCGTGAAGCCGATGTCGGCGATCCCGTCGTTCTGCCCGGCGGGCACGTCGCCGCGCCATTGGCCGGCGGAAAGATCCCAGTAGCCCCCGACATGCCTGCCGCCGGATTCCAGCCAGCGCTGCCGCCACTGCCACTGCGCGCCGATGCGCGCCATTTCGTAACTGCCGTTCTTGCCGATTTCAAACGACACACCGTCCACCGCCAGGACCGGCGCCGCGATGGCCGCAAAAACGACGGACGCCGCGACGGCCGCAAGCCTGAGCACCGCGCTGCGCATTACCCTTCCCCTGTCACCTGGCGACGACATGGCCGCCCGTTGTTTTTAATGATCTTGTTTTTGATGAATCCGCGTTCCAAACCGTGTTCCAACTTCCTTACTGCAAACTGCCGCCTGATCGCCACCCGTCGCCAGCGCGACGGAAAAATGGGTGGCGAGCCTAACCCCCGGCACTCGCAGAGAATAGCTGTGGCTGCTTCCTTCCGGACCTGACCAGATTCACTACCATGCGATGCGGGGAGGCCCGCCGTGGAAAGTCGCAAGTATGCACGTTCAAAGCGTTTTTTGCCACGTCAATGTACGGCCGCCGCCTTTACAACGCGGAGGGTTAATGCTTCCATAACATCCGAAGCATCGGCGGCGGCCTGCGCGCGCCGCGCCGATCGGCGACCATCGATGAAAAACACCCGTTACCGGAGAAGCACCATGCCGACCACGCCATCCGCCACCATCGAATCCGTGCTGCAGGAAAACCGCGTCTTCCCGCCGCCGCCGGCGCTGGCCGCGAACGCGAACGTCTCCGGCATGGATGCCTACCGCGCGCTCTGCGCGGAAGCGGAAAAGGATTACACCGGCTTCTGGGCCCGGCTGGCGCGGGAGCATGTGCTGTGGAAAAAACCGTTCTCGCAGACGCTGGACGACTCGAACGCGCCGTTTTTCCGCTGGTTCGCCGACGGCACGCTGAACGCCTCCTACAACTGCCTAGATCGCCACCTGCAGACGCAGCCCGACAAGACCGCGGTCATTTTCGAGGCCGACGACGGCAAAATCACCCGCGCCAGTTACCGCGATCTTCATGCCCGCACCTGCCGCTTGGCGAACGGCCTGAAATCGCGCGGCATCAAAAAAAGCGACCGCGTCATCATCTACATGCCGATGTCGATCGAGGCCATCGTCGCGATGCAGGCCTGCGCGCGCATCGGCGCCGTCCACTCGGTCGTGTTCGGCGGCTTCTCGGCCAAAAGCCTGCACGAGCGCATCATCGACGCCGGCGCGGTGGCGGTGCTGACGGCCGACGAGCAGATGCGCGGCGGCAAACCCCTGCCCCTGAAGATCGCCGTCGACGAGGCCCTGGCGATGGGCGGCTGCGACAGCATCAAATCGGTCGTCACCTACCGGCGCACCGGCGGCCGGGTCGACTGGAATCCCGCGGTCGATGTCTGGCTGCACGATCTGGTGAAAGACCAGCCGGAGCACTGCGAACCGGAATGGGTCGATGCCGAACATCCACTGTTCATCCTCTACACCTCGGGCTCCACCGGCAAGCCGAAAGGCATCCAGCATTCCACCGGCGGCTACCTGCTGTGGACCGTCCTGACGATGCAATGGACCTTCGACCACAAGCCCGACGACGTGTTCTGGTGCACGGCGGACGTCGGCTGGGTCACCGGCCACTCCTACGTCTGCTACGGGCCACTCGCCTGCGGCGGCACCGAGGTGGTGTTCGAAGGCGTGCCCACCTGGCCCGACGCCGGCCGCTTCTGGAAAATGATCCAGGACCACAAGGTCACCGTCTTCTACACCGCGCCCACCGCGATCCGCTCGCTGATCAAGGCCGGCGGCGACCTGCCGAAGGAATACGATCTGTCGAGCCTGCGCATCCTCGGCACCGTCGGCGAACCGATCAATCCCGAAGCCTGGATGTGGTACCGCGACACCGTCGGCGGCGGCCGCTGCCCGATCGTCGACACCTGGTGGCAGACCGAAACCGGCGGCCACATGATCACGCCGCTGCCCGGCGCGACGCCGACCAAACCGGGCTCGGCGACGCTACCGCTGCCGGGCATCATCGCCGACATCGTCGACGAAACCGGGCAGTCGGTCGGCAAGGGCAAAGGCGGCATCCTGGTGATCAAGAAACCCTGGCCTGCGATGCTGCGCACGATCTGGGGCGACCCGGAGCGATTCAAAAAAACCTACTTCCCCGAGGATTTCCACGGCAAGTACTATCTCGCCGGCGACGGCGCGACCTGCGACGAGGACGGCTACATCCGCATCATGGGCCGCATCGACGACGTGCTGAATGTCTCCGGCCACCGCCTCGGCACCATGGAAATCGAATCGGCGCTGGTCGCCAACACCGGCCTCGTCGCCGAGGCAGCGGTCGTCGGCCGCCCCGACGATCTCACCGGCGAGGCCGTGGTCGCCTTCGTCGTGCTCAAGCAGGCTCGTCCCGAAGGCGAAAACGCGAAAAAGCTGGTCAAGGAACTGCAGGACTGGGTCGGCAAGGAGATCGGCCCCATCGCCAAGCCGCGCGACATCCGCTTCGGCGACAACCTGCCAAAAACCCGCTCCGGCAAGATCATGCGCCGGCTGCTGCGCTCGATCGCCAGGGGGGAGGACATCCAGCAGGACGTATCAACACTGGAAAATCCGGCGATCCTCGACCAGTTGAAACAGGCGCCGAAATAGGCCGGACCGGTCGATCGTCTCCGCGCCGCGCAAGATCATGACGGCCTGCACAGGTCATGCCCCGGTCCGCACAGGCAACCGCCTGTAATCCGGCCATGATCTGATAGAATGCCGCCCTCCGGAGAGGTGGATGAGTGGTTTAAGTCGCACGCCTGGAAAGCGTGTTTACGGGGAAACCCGTAACGAGGGTTCGAATCCCTCCCTCTCCGCCAAAGACCCATCCGAAGAAATCCAGGGAAATCCTGCCGAATCCGGGCCATTTGGTGAACATTTCCGAGGGCACATTTTTCCGCTCTGTTCGGAGCTGCTGAAAGGATGAAAAATGACCCGTGAATCCGCGATCTCACGCGCCACCCGCCACTTCGACGAAGGCCGGCTCATCGAGGACCTCACGCGCCGCGTGGCGATGCGCACCGAAAGCCAGATCCCCGAAAGCCGGCATTTTCTTGATCTCTATCTGAAAGACGAGATCGCGCCGACATTCGAGCGCATGGGATTTTCGACTGAAATCCTGCCCAATCCGGCCGCGGACGCGGGTCCCATCCTGATCGCCGAACGCATCGAGAGCGAGAAGCTGCTGACCGTGCTGATGTACGGACACGGTGACGTGATCCGGGGACTCGAAGACCAGTGGCGAACGGGGATCACGCCGTGGGTGCTCAAGCAGGAAGGCGAGCGCTATTACGGACGCGGCACTGCGGACAACAAGGCGCAGCACTCGATCAACATGGCGGCGCTGGAAACCGTGATCGCCGAGCGCGGCCGGTTGGGATTCAATGTCAAATTCATGCTCGAGACATCCGAAGAGCTGGGCTCACCCGGCCTGCGTGCGTTCTGCGAACAGAACCGCGAGCGGCTCAGGGCCGACGTGCTGATCGCGTCCGACGGCCCGCGCCTGTCGGCGAAGCGCCCGACGCTCTATCTCGGCTCGCGCGGTGTGATGAATCTCAATTTCGCCGTCGATTTCAGAGAAGGCGCACACCATTCCGGCAACTGGGGCGGACTGCTCGCCAATCCCGGCATCGTCCTCGCGCACGCGCTCGCGTGCATCGTCACCCGCGAAGGCAAAGTGCTGGTACGCGAACTGCTGCCGGAACGCATTCCCGAAAACGTGCGCAAGGCCCTGCTCGACTGCGCACCGGCGCCCGATCCCGGCGAACCGGACATCGATTCGCAGTGGGGAGAACCCGGACTGTCGGCCGCGGAGAAGCTGTACGCGTGGAACACCTTTGAGATCCTCGCATTTCGCACCGGCAATCCCGACAACCCGGTCAATGCGATTCCGGGCAAGGCGGTGGCGACATGCCAGATCCGCTTCGTCGCGGGCTGCGATCCCGACACCTTCATCCCGGCGCTGCGCAGGCATCTGGATGCCCATGGCTTCGGCAAGGTACAGATCTCGATGGTGCGCAAGAGCCTCATGCAGGCCACACGTCTGGATCCGGACAACCCGTGGGTGACCTGGGCTTCGGAATCGATCCGGCGCACCACCGGCACGAAGCCCGCCGTTCTACCCAACATCGGTGGCTCGCTGCCCAACGACTGCTTCGCCGAAGTGCTGGAGCTACCCACGCTGTGGGTGCCACACTCCTACGCGGGCTGCTCCCAGCACGCGCCGAACGAGCACGTGCTCGCGCCCATTATGCGCGAAGGGCTGCAAATTATGACCGGCCTCTTCTGGGATTTCGCTGACCATCCTGTATCGCCCGCCTCCGAAAACTCCCGTTGAACCCGGCGTAAAGCGGATTACGCGCGTTTCGGAGCGATCGGCTTCAAGCACGGCTCCAGCACCACTCTGCTTATTCGATAGCCAGCTTGTACTCCTGGATAAACCGTCTCCACTTATCGATATCGTTCCTGATAAGAGCGGCAAATTCGTCGGCCGTCATCTTCCAAGCTTCCGAGCCAAGGCCTGAAAGTTTACCCAGGAATTGCGGAGAGCCCTGAATCCGGCCTATTTCCTCGTTCAGCCGGCCGACTATCGTTCTCGGCATGCCGGCCGGCCCCACTACACCGAACCAGCCTATCGCCTCGAAGTCGGCAAGCCCCGCCTCGATCATGGTTGGCACCTGAGGCAAGATGGAGGAACGTTGCCTGCTGGTGACGGCCAGCGCGCGCAGTTTCCCCGTGGCAATCAGGTTCTGTACCGGGACGACATTGCTCATCACCATCGACGTCTGCCCGCCAAGCAGATCGGTCAGCGCGGGCGAGATGCCTTTGTATGGCACATGCGCGATATCCAGCTTGCCCGCCGATGCCTTGAACAGTTCCATTGTGAGGTGCGGACCGGAACCCGCCCCCGGGCTTCCGTAGCTCAGCTGACCCGGCTTTGATTTGGCAAGTGCAATCAGTTCTCTGACCGAATTTGCCGGCAAAGAGGGATTCGCCACAAGAACCTGCGGCGAACGGGCAATCATGGCAATCGGGGCAAAATCCCTTACCGGGTGGTATGGGAGTTTTTTGTACAAACTGACATTGACGACGATCGGACCGACATTACCCAGCAGGATCGTATATCCGTCAGCCGCAGCTTTCGCGGCTATTTCCGCTCCTATGATGCCATTGGCGCCCGAGCGATTGTCGATCACGAATTGCTGCCCAAGCAACTTGGATAACTCTCCTCCGACCAGCCGCGCCAGAATATCTCCCGGTCCCGCGGGCGGGAAAGGCACAACAAAGCGGACCGGTCTTGCAGGATAATTTTCGGCATAACTGACCCAAGGCAAGGCAACAAAAACAGCGGCCAGAATTCTTGCCATCGTCCACCGACGCATATGCACTCTCCATGGTGATACACTAAAGCAGGCTATCCGAGCGACTCCGGACTGTCAATGAACACCCACCCTTCGGACGGTTGCACGAAGATTGAGCGATAAAGCGCACCTTGCATCCTCACCGGCACCACACATCCCCGAAGCATGTTACTAACGGCATCGACAGAAGGGCCGGCTTACCTGTCCGGTGCTCCAAGCAACATGAAGCCGTCGCGTGAAAACAGCTGGAGATAAAAAGGTTACCTTAACAACAGGGAAGTATCGTGCACTCCTCTTCCGGAACGTCCGCGGCATCGTCGGCCAAAACCTGTCCTCCAGCCGACCTCATACTGAAGAACGGCCACATCCTCACGGTTGATTCCGGCTCTCGAATCGCCCAGGCTCTCGCTGTTGCGGGAGAAAGAATACTGGCAGTCGGAACGGATGCCGAGGTTTCGCCACACGCAGCACCCTGGACCCGGTTGATCGATCTGAACGGCAAAACCGTCATTCCAGGGCTGATAGACGGTCACGCGCACATGGACCGCGAAGGACTCAAGGGCGTCTATCCGTCTCTTGGTCGCACAAGATCGATTCGAGACATTCAGGACAGAATCGCCGACCTTGCACGCACCAAACGGCCCGGCGAGTGGATCGTCACCATGCCCATCGGCGACCCGCCCTTTTACTTCAATGTGCCGGACATACTGGCGGAAAAGCGCTGGCCGACGCGGGAAGACCTCGATATCGTTTCGCCGGACAATCCCGTCTACATCCGCCCGATCTGGGGATTCTGGCGACATTCTCTCCCGTTGGTGTCATGCGCCAACACCAGAGCACTGGAACTTGCCGGCATCACGCGGGATACCGTTTCTCCCGTGCCCGAAATCAATATACAGAAAGCGGCCAATGGCGATCCGACAGGCGTCATAATCGAAAACTCCATGCAGCCCACGGCTGAACTGATCTGGTTCAGAAAAGCCACCGGGTTCAGTCGTGCGGACCGGGCACGGACCCTTCCCGACGCAGCACGCGCTTATCATGCCTTCGGCACGACCAGCATCTTCGAGGAACATGGCGTCGCGAACGAACTGCTTCGCGCCTACAAGGACTCCTATCGGGACGGCGCCCTGACGATGCGTGCCTCGCTGGCCTTCAGCCCCAACTGGAGGGCGGTGGGGAATGCGCCTCTTGCCCCCTTTATCGAGGCGTGGGCCGGATGGCTTGGCGAACCCGGTCCAGGCGACGACTGGCTGAAGCTGACCGGACTGTATGTCAACACGGCGCATACCAGGGCGGACGATCTTCGCGCAGGCACGACCTCCGATACCGGATGGGCCGGATTCAATTACGACACTGGCATGCCCAGGGAACGCCTGAAGGAGCTGCTGCTGCATTGCGCGGAAAATGATATCCGCGCCATTACGAACGCGGCGGTCACGCCCGGCGTGATAGACCTTTTCGACGAGGTGGATCGAATCATCCCGCTGAAGGGCCGCCGATGGGTGGTCGGCCATATAAGCACGTTATCGCCACATGACATAGAAAAACTCGCGAGAATGGAACTGGCCGTGACCACCCATACGAACAGCTTTATCTACAAAAAGGGCCATCTCCTGAAGCGGCAACTGCCACCGGAAAAACACCGGGAGATTACGCCGATGCGCGACCTGCTGGATGCGGGTGTAAAGGTGGGGCTCGCCACCGACAATGTGCCGGTCTCCATGTTCTGGCCGATCTGGCAGGTGGTCGCACGCACGAGTGCCGCCAACGAGCCGGTAGCGCCCGAGCAGGCAATATCCAGGGAGGAAGCCCTGCGCTGTGCGACAGAGAGCTGCGCCTATCTGACGTTCGACGAACACAAAAAGGGCTCTCTCACTCCGGGAAAGCTTGCCGACCTGGCGGTGCTCAGCGCCGATCCGCTGAAAGCTTCCGGGGATGATCTGCGCGATATCCATGCGCTGATGACCATGGTAGGGGGAAGAATCATGTACGAAGACAACGAGCACACCGGACGGGAAACTCCGGTCTAGCGTGACGGCAACCACCGGAGCGTCAGTTCGATCCATATCCGGATTTGCGGAAACAGCAAACCAGAATTGACCGTTTTCACGTGCGTATTTATTTGACCAATAGGTTGCGGA
>JAHCLD010000112.1 GCA_026125585.1 Burkholderiales bacterium | reverse complement strand
CACATCCTGCAGGTCATCGATGCGCTGGCCGCCGACGGCCTTTCCAGCGAGGAGTTCGTGCTCGCCGCCCTAGTCCACGATCTCGGCAAGGTCGTTCTGCTGCGCGACCGTTCCGGCGAGAATCCGACCTTCCTGCCCGGATTCTTCAGCGGAACGCCCGGTGCAGGCCTCGATCACTGCGCATCCGGCTGGAGTACCGACGAACTGGCCTGGCTTCGCCTGAAGGACTACCTGCCGCCGCCGGTAGCCTGGCTGATCCGTTACCACGGCATCGATCCGGCCGGCAGCGCGCCGTATTTCGACGCCCGGGACCGCGAATACGCCGAACGCTACCTGATGCCGTTCCGCGAATGCGACTTCCACAGCAAATCGCCGTTCTCCCGCCCGAAAACCCGCCTCGAGGACTACCGCCCCCTGGTCGAAAAGCACCTGCCGCTGCACATCGTGTTCTGAGTACGGCGCTCAGGCGCCGCGAAACACCGGCGGACGTTTCTCGATGAAGGCGCGCAGCGCCTCCTGCGTGTCGGCGGTGCCGCGCAGCTTGTTGTTCATGGTGTTCTGCAGCTCGAGTTGCTGCTCGACGTCCTGCTCCCAGGCGCGGCGCAGCGCGACCTTGGTCATCTGCACCGCAATCGGCGCCTTGCCGTTGAGCTTCTTCGCCAGCGCCAGCGCCTCGTCCATCAGGCGGTCGTGCGGCACGACCCGGGTCGCCAGCCCCCAGGCTTCCGCCTGCCGGGCATCGAAGGGTTCGCCGAGCAGGCAGATCTCGGCGGCTTTCGCGTGCCCCACCAGCCGCGGCAGGTACCAGGTCGAGGTTTCGCCCATCAGCCCGCGCTCGACGAAATTGACGCCGAAATTGGCGTTCTCGCTGAGGATGCGGAAATCCGCCGCGAAGGCCATGTTGCAGCCCGCCCCGCGGGTGACGCCGTTGACCGCCGCGATGACCGGCTTGTTGATCTGGCTAAAACCGATCGCGTAGTAGTACTTCATGTCGAACAGCGGCTGCGGCGCGGTGCCGCCGGCGCCGGCCTTTTCCGCCTCCGCCCGCGCCTTGAGGTCGGCGCCGGAGCAAAAACCGCGGCCGTTGCCGGTGGCAACGATCGTCCAGACCTCCGGATCGGCCTCGGCCGTGCGCAGCACATGCTCGATGTCGCCGCGCATCGCATTGTCGATGGCGTTGAGCCGTTCCGGGCGGTTGAGCCGCAGAATCCCCACATGGTCGACGATTTCCCACTGGATGGCCTGGTAGTCCTTGTACATCCCCGTTTCTCCCGCTAGACTGGAATCGCCGCAACATACCGGCGCGGCCATGTCCTTGCAAGCCGGGTCCACGATCAGGACGGCAACGTACCTGCGTCTTGATCGATATCAAATCCGGACGCCTGACAAGTCTTTCCCCGGTCTGCCGCCGGGCGCATACTTCGGTCAACCGCGCAACGAACGCTGAAAGAGGAAGACATGCAATGAACGAAGCCGCCGCCGATGCCGCGCAACTCGCGCTCCCCGAACAGGAAATCAGCCGCGACACCCTGATCGAAAAATACGCCAAGGGCAAGGAAACCAGCATCACCGAAGTGCGCCGCCGCGTCGCGCGCGCGCTCGCCCAGGTCGAGGCCGAGGAGCAACGCGCCGCATGGGAAAAACGCTTCCTGCAGGCGCAGGAGGACGGCTTCATCCCGGCGGGCCGCATCAATTCCGCCGCCGGCGTGCAGCTCGCGGCGACGCTGATCAACTGTTTCGTGCAGCCGGTCGGCGATTCGATCTCGGAAACCGTCGACGGCAGGCCCGGCATCTACATCGCGCTGCAGGAAGCCGCCGAAACCATGCGCCGCGGCGGCGGCGTCGGCTACGACTTCTCGTCGATCCGGCCCAAGGGCGCCGAGGTCAAGGGCACGCAGTCCAACGCCAGCGGCCCGGTGTCGTACATGCGCGTGTTCGACCGCTCCTGCGAAACCGTCGAATCCGCCGGCTCGCGCCGCGGCGCGCAGATGGCGGTGCTGCGCTGCGACCATCCCGACGTGGAAGACTTCATCCACGCCAAGGACAAGGGCGACCTCACCAATTTCAACATCTCGGTGGGCGTCACCGATCCCTTCATGGAGGCGGTCGAGCAAGACCGGGAAGTGGAACTGGTCCATCGCGCGAAGCCCAACGCGAAACAGATGGCCAGGGGCTCTTACCAGCGCGACGACGGCCTCTGGGTCTACCGCAAGGTGCCGGCGCGCGATCTGTGGGAACAGATCATGCGCTCGACCTACGACCATGCCGAGCCGGGCGTGCTGTTCATCGACCGCATGAACCGGGACAACAACCTCAACTACTGCGAGACCATCGAAGCGACCAATCCCTGCGCGGAACAACCGCTGCCGCCGTACGGCTGCTGCTGCCTCGGCTCCATCGACCTGACGAAATTCGTCAAGCAGCCCTTCGCCGAAAACGCCGCCTTCGATTACGAGCACTTCGGCCGGGTCGTCGCCGTCGCGATCCGCATGCTCGACAACGTGCTCGACGTCACCGCCTGGCCGCTGGAACAACAGCATGAAGAAGCCATGAACAAGCGCCGCGTCGGCCTCGGCTTCACCGGACTCGGCGATGCGCTGGTCATGCTGCGCCTGCGCTACGACACGGCGGAAGCGCGGCAGATGGCGGCGAAGATCTCGGAAGCGATGCGCGACCACGCCTACCGCGCCTCCGCCGAGCTCGCCCGCGAGAAGGGTGCCTTCCCGCTGTTCAACGCCGACCTCTACCTCTCGGGCAGCAGCTTCGCCGCGCGCCTGCCCGAGGACATCAAGCAGGTCATCCGCAAAAACGGCATCCGCAACAGCCACCTGCTGTCGATCGCGCCCACCGGCACGATCAGCCTGTCCTTCGCCGACAACGCCTCGAACGGCATCGAGCCGCCGTTCTCGTGGACCTACACCCGCAAGAAACGCATGCCCGACAACACGATGCGCGAGTTCGCGGTCGAGGACCACGCCTGGCGGCGCTGGAAGGCGATGGGCGGCAACACCGCGCAACTGCCGCCGTGGTTCGTCACCGCACTGGAAATTTCCGCCACCGCGCACGAGGAAATGGTCGCCGCGGTCGCGCCCTACGTGGACACCAGCATTTCGAAGACCGTCAACGTGCCCGAGGATTATCCCTACGGCGAATTCCAGGACCTCTATTTCCGCGCCTGGAAATCCGGCCTGAAGGGACTCGCCACCTATCGCCCCAACAACGTGCTCGGCTCGGTGCTGTCCGTGGAGCCGAGCAGCAAGGAGAAAGCGCCGCAGGATTTCCGCGCCGACGACGTCAACCGCCGCATCCAGATCCAGTCGCTGCCGGCGCCGGTGCTGGCCAGCCTGCGCTGGCCGGGCCGTCCGGCGATGAGCGCCGGCAACCCGGCGTGGACCTACATGATCGAGCACCCGCACGGCGCCTTCGCCGTGTTCGTCGGCCACGTCGAAAACGAGCACAACCACGCCTTCGAGGTCTGGGTCAACGGCAGCGAGCAGCCGCGCGGCCTCGGCGCCGTCGCCAAGACGCTGTCGATGGACATGCGCGCCGACGATCCGGGCTGGCTCAAACTGAAGCTCGACACGCTGGCCAGGGCCGGCGGCGACGAGCCCTTCGACATGGCATTCCCGCCGCGCGGCGAAGTAAAGCGCATGCCCTCGGTGGTCGCCGCCTTCGCCCAGGTGCTGCGCTGGCGCGTCGATCAACTGGGCGGGCTCACCGCCTCCGGTGCGCCGCTGTTCGGCCAGTCGCTGACCCCCGTGCTCGACGCGATGTTCGCACCCAAGGAGCCGAAGACCGGCACCGACGGCACGATGTCGTGGACCGTCGACGTGCTCAACCCGCGCACCGGTGATGACTTCGTGCTCGGCATCAAGGAAATCACCCTGCCCGACGGGGTGACGCGGCCCTACTCGATGTGGCTCTCCGGCGAATACCCGCGCGCGCTCGACGGCCTGTGCAAGATCCTGTCGCTCGACATGCGCGTGATGGACCCGGCCTGGATCGGCATGAAACTGAAGAAGCTGCTCGAGTTCCCGGAACCGCTGGGCGATTTCATGGCCTTCGTGCCGGGCGAGCGCAAGCAGGCGACCTACCCCTCGACGGTGGCCTATGTCGCGCGCCTGATCCTGCACCGCTACGCGATGCTCGGCATCCTCGACGAGAACGGCGCGCCGCTGACGCAGATGGGCATCCTCGCCACGCCCGAGCGCGGCACCGAACCGCGCGTGATGAAAGGCAGCCGCTGCCCCGAATGCGGCAACGCGACGCTGATCCGCAAGGACGGCTGCGATTACTGCACGGCCTGCGGCTACACGGGAACCTGCGGCTAGAGCGTGTTATAACCTGCGAAAATCTTCCCTCATCCCCACCCTTCTCCCGGAGGGAGAAGGGCTTTAAACCCCTCTCCCTCCGGGACCAGGGAACACTGGAAGCGGAGCAGAGGGGCAGGGGTGAGGGCAAACGCACGTTGATTCACAATGAACGCCCAAGTCCATAACACGCTCTAGGAAACCGCCATGCCCAAGACCACCCTCGGCAAACTGCCGCGCGAAGCCATCCGCATGCTCGAAATCCCGCGCGTCGCGCCGGAAATCCTCGACGGTTTCCGCGAACTCGTCGACCTCACCGGCACGCTGTCCGACGCCTGCGACGAACTCGGTCTCGTCGCGGTGATTCCCGCCTACGTGCTGCCGCCGGTGACGCTGGGCCGGCGCATCGTCGGCCCGGCGCTGACGGTGCGCAACGTCGCCCACGCCACGCAGATCCACAAGGCCGCGACCGACAAGGCCAGCGGCCAGGGCGAAACCGAGGCGCACAACCTCGCCGAACCCGGCGACGTGCTGGTGATCGAGGGCGTGATGGGCTGCTCCAACATGGGCGGCCAGTCGGCGACCATCGCCAAGCGCCAGGGCTTCATCGGCGCCATCGTCGACGCCACGGTGCGCGATCCCGATCAGTACCGCAGCATGGACTGGCCGGTGTGGTGCAAGGGCTTCACGCCGATCACCGGCAAGTGGCGCATGCAGACCGTCGAGGTGAACGGCACGGTGCAGATCTGCGGCATCCAGGTGAAACCCGGCGACATCGTCTGCGCCGACGAGGCCGGCGTCGCCTTCATCCCGCGCGACAAGGCCGCGCAGGTGCTGGAAGCCGCACGGAAAATCGACGCCGGCGACACGAAGCGCAAGGCCGACATCGATGCCGGCAACAGCGTCGCCGACCTGGTTACAAAAAAATATAAATAAATCAATAACTTATAGAACTGGCGATATCAAAACCGGCGATATCGGCCCGGGCGCGTCCGGCGCCTACAGGACCGTCCGCGCAAGATGCATCCCGGCGAACAGCGCGCCGATGGACAGGACCACGGACGCCGCGATGTAGGCCGCCGCAGACCACAGATCGCCGCGCTGCATGAGCACCTGGGAGTCCAGCGAGAACGTCGAGAACGTCGTGTAGCCCCCGCAGATGCCAACCGTCAGGAACAACTGCACCGCCTGCGACGGATTCCACCGGATGGCGAATACGGCGACGATGATGCCTAGCAGGCAGGAGCCGGTGATGTTGATCAGCAGGGTGCCCCAGGGAAAACCGAAGCCCAGGAGCTTGGTCGAGCCCACGCCGACCAGATAACGCGCCACGGAACCGATCGCGCCGCCGAAGGCCACGGCGATTACATTGCTCGCGTTCATTCATTCTCCCGTCGTTTCATGCCGTTCCCGCCTCCCGGTTTCTCCTGCGGCGGCGGTTCCATATTCAGGACCCCGGATTCCGCCGCCCTCACGATCGTAGCACCCCGACCCGCCGGGCGTCTTGAAACACTTTCTTGCGGTCCCGGCCTGCCGGGTTTGCGCAATACAATATCGTCCATCATCCCGTCACACACCGCCGGAGCGCGCATGACCCAGCCAGCCAACCTGATCTTCATCATGTCCGACGAGCACAACAAGCGCGTGCTCGGCTGCGCCGGCCATCCGATGATCAAGACCCCCAACCTCGACGCGCTGGCCGCCCGCGGCACGCGCTTCACCTCGGCCTACACCAACTGTCCGATCTGCGTGCCGGCGCGCGCCGCCTTCGCCACCGGGCGTTACGTGCACGACATCCGTTACTGGGACAACGCCATCGCCTACGACGGCAGGATCCCGACCTGGGGCCACCGGCTGATGGAACAGGGCCATCACGTGACTTCCATCGGCAAGCTGCATTACCTGGATTCGGATGCGAGGCGCAACGGCTTCGACGAGGAAATCCTGCCGCTGCACATCGTCAACGGCGTCGGCGACCTGCTGGGCCTGATCCGCGAGGAGCTGCCGCGGCGCCCCGGCTCGGCCAATCTCGGCCCGGAGGCCGGCCGCGGCGAATCCGAATACACGAAATACGATCGCAGCATCGCCGACGAAACGGTGCAGTGGCTCAGGCAGAAAGCGCCGGCGCTGAAGGCGAAACCCTGGGCGCTCTACGTCGGCTTCGTGTCGCCGCATTTCCCGCTGATCGCGCCGCCGCAATTCTACGACCTGTATCCGGAAGACGCGGTGCCCTGGCCCGACATGTACGGGAAGGACCAGCGGCCGCAACACCCCTTCACCGACGCGATGCGCAAATGCCTGTGTTACGACGACGCCTTCGACGCGCCGATGGTGCGCCGCGCGATCGCCGCCTATTTCGGACTGACCTCCTTCCTCGACGACAACATCGGCAAAATCCTGCGCGCGCTGGAGGAAACCGGGCTGATGAACGACACCCGCGTGGTCTATTCCTCCGACCACGGCGACAACCTCGGCACCCGCGGCATGTGGGGCAAGTCGACGATGTACGAGGAATCCGCGGGGATTCCGATGATCCTCGCCGGCCCCGGCGTGCCGCAGGGCAGCGTCTGCGACACGCCGGTGACGCTGGCCGACGGTTTCCCGACCTTCATCCATGCGCTGGGCGCCAGGGCGCATCCGGATGACGGGAAACTGCCCGGGAATTCGCTGATCGACATCGCCCAGGGCCTGGTGCCGCCGCGCACGGTGCTCTCCGAATATCATGCCGCCGGCGCGGTCTGCGGCGCCTACATGATCCGTCACAAACAGTGGAAATACATCCACTACGCGACGCTGCCGCCGATGCTGTTCGACCTGCGGAACGATCCGCAGGAACGCAGGGACCTCGGCCGCGACCCCGCCTTCAGGGCCGTCGTCGCCGAATGCGAGCAGGCGTTGCGCAAGGTGGTCGACCCGGAGGCGGCGGACAGGCTGGCGAAGGCCGACCAGAAGGCGATGATCGACAAATTCGGCGGCGAGGAAGCCATCCTCAAGCGCGGCACCTTCCGTTATTCGCCGCCGCCCGGCGCAAAGGCCGCATATTACTGAAGCCGCGCATTGCCGAAACCGGAATCACCGGAACAAAACGACGAAAAACAATCACGGGAGGAGAACATGATGCGCAAGATGCACAAGACACTGATGGCCGCCGCGCTGCTTGCAGCCGGCCTCGCCCATGCCCAGACCTGGCCGGAGCGCCCGATCCGCATGATCGTCGCCTCCGCGCCCGGCGGCGCGCCCGACATCCTCGGCCGCGCGGTGGCCCAGAAAATGTCGGACGCGCTGGGCCAGCAGGTGGTGGTCGACAACCGTGCCGGCGCCAGCGGACTGATCGGCGCCGAGATGGCGGCCAAGGCCACGCCCGACGGCCATACGCTGTTCCTCGGCACCACGACGCTCTACGCGATCCTGCCCCACCTGAAGAAAGACCTGCCCTACGACATCAGGCGCGATTTTGCATCGGTCACGCAGATCGCCGGCGCCTCGAACGTGCTGGTGGTCAATCCCTCGGTGCCGGCCAGATCAATCGGCGAACTGCTGCAGTTCGCCAAGGCCAAACCCGGCGCGCTGAACTATGCCTCCGCCGGACGCGGCACCCCGGCACATCTCGCCGGAGAAATGCTCAA
>JAHCLD010000111.1 GCA_026125585.1 Burkholderiales bacterium | reverse complement strand
CGCGCGCAGCGTTTCCCAGTCGGGCGCGGCGAGCAGGGTGCGCGCGTCGAGCAGCTCGTCGAGCAGTATCGGATGGCGGGTGATGTACTGCGCGACCCAGGGGCTCGCGCTCATCAGGTCGGCGACGCGCTCGAGCGCGTGCGGATATTCGTGCAGCAGCGCGAGATAGGCTTCGCGCCGGCTGATGCTCTCGAACAGGGACAGCAGCCGTTCCGCGGTGTCGTCCGGATTGCGGCGCGACGCTGCGGTGGCGATTGCCGCGGGCACCAGCCGGTCGAGCCGGCGCTGGCTGGCCGCCGGCATCTGGCGGTAGCGGCTGCCGTTGCGGAATTGCGCGAGCTGTCGGGACAGCTCCGCGCTGCGCACGAAACCCAGGCCGGCGAGTTGTTCCGTGGCGGCATCGGCCGGTTCGCCGTCCGGCTGTTCCTGCCACAGGCCGGCCAGCGGATGATCGCCGGCGCCGGCCTCGGCA
Organism: Burkholderiales bacterium; assembly: GCA_026125585.1. Lineage (GTDB taxonomy): Bacteria > Pseudomonadota > Gammaproteobacteria > Burkholderiales > SG8-41. The sequence goes on along the minus strand of JAHCLD010000111.1, from coordinate 7,471 downwards.
AAAATGGCGTCGAAGTGCAGTGACACCGCCGCGCGGTGCCGCGCGAGTTCGGCGAGAAAGGCGTCGGCATCGGGGAAGCCCATGCTTTCGGCGAGCAGCGCGCGCTCGTCGTCCTGCCGCGGCAGGTCCTGGGTCTGCTGGTCGTCGCGATACTGCAGCCGGTGTTCGAGGTTGCGCAGGAAAACGTAGGCCGCGCGCAGCTCGGCGACCGCTTCGGGCGCGACGAAGCCGCGCTCGCCCAGCGCGGCCAGCACCGGCAGCGTCGACTGCTGCTGCAGCACGCGCTCGTGTCCGCCGCGGATCAGCTGGAACACCTGGGCGATGAACTCGATCTCGCGGATGCCGCCCGGCCCCAGCTTGATGTTGTCCTGCCGGTCGCGGCGGTTGACCTCGTGCCGCACCTGGCTGTGCAGGCTGCGCATCGAGGCGAGGGCGCCGTAGTCGAGATGGCGGCGGAACACGAAAGGGCGCACCAGCGCGAGCAGCGCATCCTGCTGGTCGCCGGTCAGCGGCCGGCCCTTGATCCAGGCATAGCGCTCCCAGGCGCGCCCCTGGGTGATCAGGTAGTTTTCCAGCATGTCGAAACTGACCACCAGCGGTCCGCTGTCGCCGTACGGCCGCAGCCGCGTGTCCACCCGGAACACGAAACCGTCTTCGGTCCACTCGCTGAGCGCTCCGATCAGGCGGCGCGCCAGCCGCGTGAAGAATTCGTGGTTGCTGAGGGGCCGTCCGCCGTCGGTTTCGCCTTCTTCGGGGTAGACCAGCACCAGATCGATGTCCGAAGATGCATTGAGCTCGGCGCCGCCGAGCTTGCCCATGCCGACCACGTGCAGCTGCTGGGCCGCGCCGCCGGTTTCGCCGCGCGGTTCCCCGTGCACGGCCGCGAGGTCGCGGTGCAACTGCGCCGTCGCCCTGCGGATGGCGACTTCGGCCAGGCTGGTCACCGTGGCCACGACCTCGGCCAGCGTGGCGCGGCCGCCGAGGTCGCGCGCGATCAGCCGCGCCAGCGTCCGCCGGCGCAGCCGCCGCAGCGCGCGGCCTAGGCTGCGGTCGTCATCGATCGTGGCCAGATCCAGTTCGGCCTGCATGGCCCCTGCGGTGAACGGTTGATCCAGTTCCGGCGTCGAAAGCACACCGGGGTCCGCCGTCAGCAGGCGCTGCAGGTACCGGCTGTAACGCGCGGCGAAGACGATGGCTTCGTCCGCATCCCGCGGACGGCTGCCGTTACCGGATTCCATGGCCGGTTCCCGCGGGTTTCACGTTAGAATGGCTAAGCCCTTGTTTCACATTCGCATTTTATATTTTTTCAGGCCTGACATGGCGCGTGCCGCAATCCCCGGCTGGATCCTCGGCAGTTCGCTGCTGATTTATCGCGTGCTGACCTGGGCGGTGCTGGCCGCCGGCCTCTTGTTCGGCGCGACGGTGCTGATCCTGCGCTACTGGATACTGCCCGACATTTCCAGCCATCGCGAAACGATTGCCCGCGTGCTGAGCGACGCGACGCAGCAGCAGATCGGCATCGGCGGCATCTCCGCCAACTGGGACGGACTGCGCCCCCAGCTCGCGCTGTCGCAGGTGGTGGTGCATGACGCGGCGGGCCGTCCGGCCCTCGAATTGCCGCGCGTGGATGCCACGCTGTCCTGGCGTTCGGCCGCGCGGCTGCAGATCAATTTCCATTCCCTGGACATCCATCGACCGTCCCTGACGGTGCGCCGGGACAGCAAGGGCGGCATCACGGTGGCGGGCATTGCCATGAACCTCGAGGCCGGCGCGGGCGGCGGTTTCTCGGACTGGCTGCTGTCCCAGCGCGACATTGAAATCCACGACGCAAGGCTGATCTGGGATGACGGGATGCGCGCGGCGCCGGTGCTGGAACTGGACCGCCTGCAGTTCCGCATCGTCAACAGCGGCAAGCGTCACCGGATCGGGCTGCGCGCGGTGCCCCCGGCCGCGCTGGCATCGCCGCTGGACCTGCGCGCCGATCTGAGAGGCGGGGATTTCCGGTCGCTGTCATCGACGCTCAACGGCCAGTTGTTCGTGCAGGTCGATCATGTCGACATCGCGGCTTGGCGGCAGTGGATCGATTTCCCGGTGCATGTTCCGCAGGGCCGCGGCGCATTGCGGGCCTGGCTGACCTTTGGCGGCAATGGGCTCCAGGGCGTGATCGCCGACACCCAGTTGCGCGAGGTCCGGACCCGGCTGGCCGGCAACCTGCCCGAACTCGACATGCGCGAACTGGGCGGCCGTTTTTCCTGGAAACGCAGCGGCGACGGCATGGAGGTCACCACCCGGAAACTGGCGTTCGTCACCGGCGACGGACTGTCGCTGCCGGCGGTGGATTTTTCGCTGCGCCTGGGCGACGCAGGCGCAGCGGGCCATGCGCGCGGTGAACTGCAGGCCAATGCGCTGGAGCTGGCGCCGCTGGTGCAGCTGGCCGACCGCCTGCCGCTGGATGCGGAGCTGCGCAAATCGCTGACGGCCTATTCGCCCGCCGGCGCCCTGTACGACGTTTCGCTGCGCTGGAACGGCGCCTGGCCGAAGCCGGCCGCCTATGCCTTGCGCGGCCGTTTTCACGAGCTGTCGTTCCGCCGTCACGGCGGCCTGCCCGGCTTTTCCGGGTTCAGCGGCAACATCGACGGGACCGAAAAGGGCGGCACGCTGCACGTGGTGACGCAGAAGGCGGTGCTGGAGATGCCGCAGCTGTTCCGTGACCGGCTGCATCTGGACACGCTTTCCGGACAGCTCGCCTGGTCGCAGGCGGGCGGCGGCACCGAGTTGCGCTTCAGCAATTTCGCCTACGCGAATGCCGATCTCGCGGGCACCCTGTTCGGCACTTACCGGACGGCGCCGGATGGTCCGGGCACTGCGGATCTGACCGGTCACCTCAGCCGCGGCGTGGCGCAGCGGGTGACCGCTTACCTGCCGCTGACGGTGGCAAAAAGTTCGCGCGGCTGGCTGGATCGCGCATTCACGGCGGGCAGCTCCAATGACGTGCGTTTCCGTCTCAAGGGGGATCTCCGGCATTTTCCTTTTGCGGACGAACGCAATGGCGTGTTCGAGGTCGCGGCGAAGGTCAACGGCGGCGCCCTGTTTTATGGCGAAGGCTGGCCGCGGATCACCGGCATAGAAGGTGATTTCCTGTTCCGCGGCGCCCGTCTCGAGGTGAACGCGCGCGAGGCGAACATCGGCAGGGTGAGGCTCTCCAGGGTGCGGGCGCAGATACCGGATCTGCTGCACCCCGAGGAGCAGTTGAACATCAGCGGTGAAGCGGAAGGCGCGACCGCCGATTTCCTGGCGTTCATCGCGGAAAGCCCGGTCAACGGGATGATCAACGGATTCACCGAGGGCGTGCAGGCACAGGGCCAGGGCCGGCTCGGCATGAAGCTGCTGTTGCCCCTGCAGTCGCTCGACAGGAGCAGGGTCAGCGGCAGCTACCAGTTCATCAACAACCAGCTGGTGCCGGAGCCGGGATTTCCGCCGCTGGAGCAGGTCAACGGGCGCATCGAGTTCACGCAGGACGGTGCGCGCGTGCCCTCGGCCACCGCCACCTTCCTTGGCGGACCGCTGAGCGTGACTGCGGGCAGCCAGCGGGACGCGGCGGTCAGCATCCAGTTCCAGGGGCGCATCAATGCCGATGCCGCGCGCCGCGCGGGCGGCATCGAGTGGCTGCGCCACATCCGCGGCGCCACGGACTGGCGGGGTTCGCTGAGCATGCGCAACAAGCGCGTCGACCTGCTGGTCGAATCCAGCCTGCAGGGTCTGGCGGTGAATCTGCCCGCGCCGTTCACCAAAACCGCGGCGGAGTCCGTGCCGCTGCGCATCGAACGCCGCTACACGGGGCCGCGCGAGGAACGCATCGCGGCTTCCGCGGGCAATATCGCCAGCGTGGTGCTGCACCGGCGCGGCGAGGGCCGGGATGCGCGCATCGAACGCGGCGCGCTGCGTTTTGGCGAAGGCGCCGCGGCGGAGCCGCAGCGGCCGGGCATCGCGGTGTCCGGGGTGATCAAGGCGCTGGATCTCAACGAATGGCTGGCGCTGTCCGGTGATGCGGAAAACCGGGACGGCGAATTCGCGCTGTCCTCGGTCGACCTGCGCATTGACGAGATGCACATTTTCGAGCGCCGCTTTGCGGAAATCGGCATCAAGGCGGCCCAGCAGTCCGGCGTGCTGCAGGCGGGCATCCGCGGCCGCGACATCGAAGGCACGCTGGGCTGGCGGGCGCAGGGCAAGGGGCGGCTCACCGCGCGGCTGCGCCGGCTCAACCTGCCTGCCGCCGAACCGGCCGTGCCGGCCGTTCCCGCGCAGGCTTCTCCGGCGGCGGAAGCGAAGGCTCCCGATCTGCCGGTGCTCGATGTGCTGGTCGACGAACTGCTGATCGCGGGCAGGCCGCTGGGCAGGCTCGAACTGCATGCCGTGCCGCAGCAGCGCGACTGGCGCATCGAACGTCTGCTGCTGGCCACGCCGGAAAGCCAGCTGAACATCGACGGGCTGTGGCAGGCCTGGCTGACGCAGCCGCGGGTACAGGCCAACATCCGGCTCGACGTCAGCGACATCGGCCGGCTGCTGGGCCGTTTCGGTTATCCGGAGGGCGTGCGCCGCGGCATCGCCAAGCTCGAAGGCAATCTCTCCTGGTCGGGCAGTCCGCAGAAGCTGGATTACCCGACGCTCAACGGCAATTTCGTCCTCGACGCCGGCAAGGGCCAGTTCCTCAAGCTCGAGCCGGGGGTCGGCAAGCTGCTGGGCATCCTCAGCCTGCAGTCGCTGCCGCGGCGCATCTCGCTCGATTTCCGCGACATATTCAGCGAGGGACTGGCGTTCGACGAGATCGTCGGCGCGATCAAGGTCACCAACGGCATGGCCAGCACCGACAACCTGCGCATCACCGGTCCCGCGGCGCGCATCAACATGTCGGGCAGGGTGGACCTGGCGAAGGAAACGCAGGTGCTGCGCGTGAAAATCAACCCGCAGCTGTCGGATACGGTGTCGGTGGCCGGCGCGCTGATCGGCGGTCCGATCGCGGGGCTTGCCGCCTTCGTCGCGCAGAAGCTGCTGCGCGATCCGCTGGACCAGATCGCCGCCTACGAATATGACGTCACCGGCTCCTGGTCCGACCCGCTGGTGGCCAGGGTCGAACGCCTGCAGCCGACGCCGCAGGAAACGCCATGAATTCTTTTTCCTGTTCGGCCGGGGGCGCGCTGCTGCTGTCCTGCGCGGCGGCCGCCGCGGCGCAGGTTTCGCCCGAGCTGTGGGATCGCCCGCGTTCGGCGGCCGCGGTGATGGCGCAGGATGCGGTCCGGCAGGCGGTTGCCGCCCACCATGCGCGTGCAGGCTCGCGCATGATCATCGTCCACGGCACGAGACCGGAGGCGCAGCTCCAGGCCGAGGAACTGCGGGCCTGGCTGGTGGCGCTGGCGGTGGACGGCGCGCGGCTTTCCCTGCGGGCCGATCCTGTGGCGGCGGAATTGCGGATTGAAGTCAGCGAATGAGTGGATGGCAATGGGCACGAGACTGAGATCGACCGTAGGGCAGGGTGGGGGCGCGGCAGGCGATGCGGATCGCGCGGAAGCCGGCGTGGCGCGGATCGCCGCGGTGCAGATGGCCTCCGGGCCGCGCGTGGAGGCGAACCTGCGGGAGGCCGCGCGCCTGATCGAGATCGCCGCCGGGCAGGGCGCGCGTCTGGTCGCGCTGCCCGAATATTTCGGCATCATGGGCATGAAGGACACCGACAAGGTCGCGGTGCGCGAGGAATACGGCAGCGGGCCGATCCAGGAATTTCTGGCACGGACGGCGCGCGACCACGGCATCTGGATCGTCGGCGGTTCGGTGCCGCTGGTCGCCTCGTCGAAGGACAAGGTGCTCAACACCAGCCTGGTCTACGACGACCGGGGCCAATGCGTGGCCCGTTACGACAAGATCCACCTCTTCGGTTTCGAGATGGGCCGGGAGAAATATTCCGAGGAGCGCACGATCGAGCATGGCAAAAAGGTCGTCGCCTTCGATTCGCCCTTCGGCCGCATCGGCCTGTCGATCTGCTATGACCTGCGTTTTCCCGAGCTTTATCGCGCGATGGGCGAGGTCGACCTGATCCTGGTGCCCTCGGCCTTCACCGAGACCACCGGCAAAGCGCACTGGGAGACGCTGATCCGCGCGCGCGCCATCGAAAACCTGGCTTACGTGCTGGCGCCGGCGCAGGGCGGTTATCATGTCAACGGCCGCGAGACCCACGGCGACTCGATGATCGTCGATCCCTGGGGCGTCGTCCTCGACCGCCTGCCGCGCGGTTCCGGCGTGGTTGTCGCCGGGATGAACCGTACCCATGTACAACGTCTGCGCCGGAGCCTGCCGGCGCTGCAGCACCGCACCTTGGGGCGGTAAATTATAAGTATTTGATTTTATTGATATTTTTTTAAAGTGTAATTCGACATGCAAGCCGCCAATATTTTCGAGACTGCCAGCGCCACGCTGCTGGCGCCCCATGCGCTGGATGAAGGACGGCTGCAGGCGGTCTTCGGCCAGATGCTGGCGCACCGCGTCGACTACGCGGACCTCTACTTCCAGTACTCGCGCAGCGAGTCCTGGAGCCTCGAGGAAGGCATCGTCAAGTCCGGCAGTTTCAACATCGACCAGGGCGTCGGCGTGCGCGCGGTCAGCGGGGACAAGACCGCCTTCGCCTATTCCGACGACATCAGCTTCGACGCGCTGCAGTCGGCGGCGCAGGCGACGCGCGCGATCGCGCGGCAGGGCGGCGCCGGCAGCACGGCGGTGGCGCGCCAGGGGGGGCTGCGCGCGCTGTACGCGCCGCAGGATCCGCTGGCGAGCCTTGGCGCGCCGGAGAAGGTGGCGCTGCTGGAACGCCTCGAACGCATCGCGCGCGGGCTCGATCCGCGGGTCACGCAGGTCATGGCTTCACTCGCCGGCGAATACGAGGTGGTGATGGTGGCGCGCAGCGACGGCATGCAGGCCGCCGACGTGCGGCCGCTGGTGCGCCTGAGCGTGACCGTGATCGCCGAACACAAGGGCCGGCGCGAAGTGGGCAATGCCGGCGGCGGCGGGCGGTTTTCGCTGGCCTATTTCGACGACGCGCTGATCGACAAATACGTCGACGAGGCGGTCGCCGCGGCCCTGACCAATCTCGGCTCGCGCCCTGCACCCGCGGGCGAGATGACGGTCGTGCTCGGCCCGGGCTGGCCCGGCATCCTGCTGCACGAGGCGATCGGCCACGGCCTGGAGGGCGACTTCAACCGCAAGGGCTCGAGCGCCTTCTCCGGCCGCATCGGCCAGCGCGTCGCGGCCAAGGGTGTGACCGTGCTCGACGACGGCACGATTGCCGACCGGCGCGGCTCGCTCAACGTGGACGACGAAGGCAACACCAGCCAGCGCAACGTGCTGATCGAGGACGGCGTGCTCAAGGCCTACATCCAGGACGCGATGAACGCACGGCTGATGGGCGTGTCCGCCACCGGCAACGGCC
>JAHCLD010000110.1 GCA_026125585.1 Burkholderiales bacterium | reverse complement strand
GCGGTTTGTCGACGCTGCGGCCCAGGGCTTGGTCGGTTTTCGTGGAAACCACGCGGCCGTCGGTCAGCGTGATCTTCACTTCGGCGCCGAAGTGGTTGTCGGCGGGGAACTGCTCCGTGGTGTAGGGCGCGACGTGGATTTTGGGCAGGATCGCGCGGGTGGCGGGATCCTGCCAGTTCGTGCCTTCGAAATGCTCGAGCTTGACCGTGCGGTCCTTCAGCGCGCGGGCCAGCGTGTACTGCACGCTGAACTTGGCGTCGAGGTCGGACTGCGGATCGGGGCGGTTGGTGTGTTCCAGCCGCCGCGCGTGGGTCCAGGAATCGATGCGCGCGATCTGCTCGGGTTTCAGCTTGTGTTTCTGGACCAGTTCGAGCATGCAGTCGATGGCCGGGTGCGTGCTGCCGCAGCAGGGGTAGGACTTGATCGCGATGCCGGGGCGGGTGATGTCGAGCGGGTTGGCCCAGGCTGGAATCGCTTTCGAGGCGTCGTAATTGCCGGCGCCGTTGAAGACTTCGAAGTAACCCTGCTTGTGTTCGAAAGCCAGGCTGCCCGCGGTGAAGCCATCGCGCGCGAGCAGCGCGGCGAACAGGCCGCTCCTCGCGCAGTGGCCGACGTGCAGCGGCTTGGTCATCGTGCCGAAGTTGGACTTGACGCCGGCGGCGAGCGAGGCGGCGATCGACAGCGCGGTGGCGGTCCGTTCGACCGGCAGTTTCAGCAGGTGGGCGCAGGCGGCGGCGGCGCCGAACACGCCGATGGTCGTCGTCGGGTGCCAGCCTTTCGTGTACTGATGGAAGTTCACGACCATCGACAGCTTGCATTCGGTTTCGAAGCCGGCGACGTAGGCGGCGATGAAATCCTTTCCGGTTGCGCCCGTTTCGTCGGCGAGCGCGAACAGCGCGGGCAGGATCGGCGCCGAGGGATGGCCGCCCAGCGTGTTGTTGCAGTCATCGAAGTCGAGCGCGTGCGAGGCAGTGCCGTTGACCAGCGCGGCGTCGAGCGCGCCGATGCGCCGCGCGTGGCCGAAGACCAGCGCCGGACCGCTGGCCGAGCCGGAGACGCCGAGCACGATGCGCGTGGCGGGTTCGTGCGCGCCGGCGACGGTTACGCCGACGGTGTCGAGGATGCCGACTTTGGCCCAGTGCACGGCGTCGGCCGGCAGGATATCATACTGTAACTCATTGATTTTATTGGATAATTCTGTGGCGAAGCTCATCGCACGGCTCCTCGGTGAAGGCGTCGGTGCGATGCGTCACAAAAGCAGGGTTCCTGGCACTACTTACGCTGGTTACCCCTTACCCCAACTCTTTCCCCGCGGGCGGGGAGAGGGGGGATGGTTTCTCTTGTGACGCCCGCGTGGCCGGGCGCCGGTGAAAACTGGCGGAAGAGAGTGGGAGTCGAACCCACACAGGACCGCTCGCGGCCCCTACCGGGTTTGAAGTCCGGCCGCCCCACCGGGAGCGATTCCCTTCCATGTGCTGCGGTTGCGAGTCGCCATTGTAAGTCGGCGGGCCGCATCCGCGAAATTCCGGTCCAGACTATGGTGTCCGTGCGCGCGCCGGGCCAGGGTTATACTTTCCTGGTATCAATAAGCTCAATAATTAAAGGAGGAGGTCATGGTGAATTTCAGAACATGGTTTGCAACCACGGCGGTTGCTGCACTGGCGGCGCTGTCCTTTGGCGCGTTGGCGGCGGGGTCCTATCCCGACCGTCCGGTCGAGATGGTGGTGGCCGGCAATGCCGGCGGCGGGCTCGACTTGACCGGACGCGCGATGGAGGTCGCATTGCGCGAGGCGAAGCTGTTTCCGCAAACCTTCGCCATCAAGAACGTGGGCGGCGCCGGCGGCAACCTGGCCCGTTCGCAGGTTCATCAGAAAAAGGGCGACAGCCACATGCTGTACGTGGAGTCGAACCGCATCTACGTCAACCGCATCGTCGGCACCACGCAACTCACGCACAACGACGTGACGCCGATCGGACGCCTGATCACCGAATACGTGGCCTGGGTGGTGCGCGCGGATTCGCCGTACAAGTCGCCGAAGGACATCCTTGAGGCGCTGAAGAAGAACCCGGAGGCGGTGACCTTCGGCGTCGGCACGGTGCCGAGCAACGACCAGATGAACATCCTGCGTCCGGTGATGGCCTACGGCATCGATCCGAAGAAAATCAAGGTGGTGTCTTTCAAGAGCGGCGGCGACCTGACGATCCAGCTGCTGGGCGGGCACATTCCGGTGATCTCGACCGGCCTGTCCGAGGCGATCGAGCAGGTCAAGGCCGGCAAGGCGCGGGTGATCGCGGTGTCGGCGCCGAATCCGCTGCCGGGTGATCTTGCGAACGTGCCGACCTGGCGCTCGCTGGGCATCGATGTGGCGATCCTGCACTGGCGCGGCGTGTTCGCGCCGCCTGGCATTCCGAAAGAGGTGGTTGCGTACTGGGACAAGGCGCTGGGGCAGATGGTGAAGACCGATGCCTGGAAGCAGCAACTGGAAAAACACGGCTGGTTCGATGCCTATGCCGACTCGGCGACCTTCAGGAAGGATCTCGATGCGGAGGAGAAGGTCTACGCCGAGATCCTCAGCGATCTGGGCATGGCGAAGGGGCTGAAGAAGTAGGTGTCGGCCCCGCGCTCCGCAAAAAAAACGCCGGCCCCGACCGGCGGTTTTTTCATGGCCTGCGCGAGGCGCGCAGCATGACCGGTGCGACTTCGACCGTGCTGTCGCCGTCGGTGAGCCAGGCCGTGCCGTCCTGCACCGTGCACTGTAGCCGCATCGTGCGCTGCGCCAGCGCGGCGAGGGCCTGCGTGGCGGACTGTGGCAGTTCGATGACGGCGAGGTTGTCCGGACGCTCGAGCCCCGCCCGCGCGTCCTGCCACCAGCGTTCCGCGCCGCGGCCGTAGGCATACAGCAGCACCTGGTCCGCGCGGCCGCAGGCCCGGCGCACGGATTTCTCGTCGGGCAGGCCGACGTCGATCCACAGCCGGATGGCGCCGGTGAGGTCTTTCCGCGACAGCGCGGGTTCGTCCTCGTCGCTGAGGCCCCTGCCGAAGGCGAGGTCTTCGCCCGCATTGAGCGCGAAGGCGAGCAGCCGCACCATCATGCGTTCGTCGGTTTCGGAGGGGTGGCGCGCCAGCACCAGCGCGTGGGTCGCGTAATGGCCGCGATCGATGTCGCTGATCGTGAGTTCGGCCTTGAAGATGGTTGCGCTGAGCGCCATGAACTGGTTACCGTACCGCCGTCATGAAGGGAAACGAATGCGGGAATCCGACGACGAAGTGATCGCCGCAACGCAGGACTGGCTGGTGAAGGCGGTGATCGGCCTCAACCTGTGCCCGTTCGCGCGCGCAGTATACGCCGGCGGGCGCCTGCGCTGCGCGGTGAGCCGGGCGACGACGCCGGAGGCGCTGCTGGAGGCGCTGGCGGAGGAACTGCGGCGGATGGCCGCCGCGGACGAAAAGGAACTCGAGACCACCCTGCTGATCCATCCGCAGGTGCTCGGCGATTTTCTCGATTACAACGATTTTCTCGGGGTTGCCGAGGCGCTGGTCGCCGAACTGGGCTACGAGGGCGTGTTGCAGGTGGCGAGCTTCCATCCACAGTACCGGTTCGCGGACACCGAAGCCGACGACATCGGCAATTTCACCAACCGCTCGCCGTATCCGACGCTGCACCTGCTGCGCGAGTCCAGCGTCGGGCGCGCGGTGGACGCGCATCCCGACACCGAACGCATCTACCGCGACAACATCGAGACGCTGCGCCGTCTCGGCCGCGAGGGCTGGGACCGGCTCCGCATCGGCCGGCCCGCGCCCGGAAAATAGCGGGCCCTGCTACTGCAGGCGCGCGGCCACTGCCTCGGCGGCGCGCCGCGCATCCTGCATCGCGTCCTCGAGGCTGCCGCCGCAGCCGCTGCGCGCGGCGCCGATGGCCCAGAGGCCGGGCAGGGCTGTTTCCGCCGTGTCGCCGGTGACGATCCGGCCGGTGGCGTCGCGTTGCACCGCATCCGGCACGAAGCCCGTGTTGGGCTCCAGTCCGATGTAGGCGAACACGCCGGCCACCGTGAGTTCCTCGCTGCCGGCGCCGGTGTTGACGCGGATTTTCTCGACCATCTGTCCGCCGAGGATGGCCTCGACGGTGCTGCCGAAGCGTACTTCGATTTTCGGATTCGCCTTCACCTGGTCGACGAAATGCTGCTGCGCGCGGAAGGCATTGCCGCGATGGATCAGCAGCACCTTGCCGCAGTAATGGGTCAGCACGACGGCTTCCTGCAGCGCCGAATCGCCGCCGCCGATCACGACCACGGTTTCGTTCTGGAACATCGGCCCGTCGCAGTCGGCGCATTTCGACACGCCGCGGCCCTCGAATTCGGCCTCGCCGGGCACGCCCAGCATTTTCAGCTTCGCGCCGCTGGCGACGATGACCTGGCGCGCGTGGTAGCTGCCCGCCGCCGTGGTGACCGTGTAGCCGCCGTCGGCCGGGGCGAGGGCGGTGACTTCCTCGGCAATGCTGGTGACGCCGGCATCGGCGTTGGCGCCGGTCATCTCGGAAGCGAAGGCGGCGCCGCCGGCCTCGCCGCCGGCCGGCGCGGGATCGAGTTCGTTGATGTTGATGACGAGACCGCCGAACAGCTGTTGTTCGAAGGTGGCGGTGCTGAAGCCCTTTTTGGCGAGCAGGCCGGCGGCGGTCAGGCCGGCGATGCCTTCGCCGATGACGACGACATCGAATGCGGAATCAGACATGGAAATCCCGGATCATTGTTGAGGGTGGACGAAAAGGCTCAAGTCTAATTGCGCGTTCGTTTTGTGCAACAGTTTTGTTGTGCTCATTGGGGTTTGATGCCCGCGGCCTTGAGGGTTTTGGACCATTTTTCCGTTTCCGCGCGGATGTAGGTCCGGAACGCGGACGCCGTACCAGTCTGCGGGCTGATGCCTTGGCCTTCGAGCTTGCCCCGGGTGTCGGGCGCATTGGCGGCATTCGAGATCAGCGTGTTGATTTGCCCGACTAGTTTCGGGGGCGTGCCCGCGGGCGCCAGCATGCCGAACCAGGCGACGAATTCGTATCCCGGAACGCCGCTTTCGGCGATGGTCGGAACGTTCGGCAGCACGGGCGAGCGTCGGGCGCTGGAGATGCCGATGGCGCGCAGCCTGTCGGCTTTGACCTGCGCGATCGCGCCGGGCATCGTGGCCACCATGAAATTGATCTGGCCCGCCACGACCTCGACCAGCGCGGGGCCGGCACCCTTGTATGAAATGTGGTTGAAGGAGGCCCCTGATATCGCCTGCAGCAGTACGACCGCGAGATGCGAAGAGCTGCCGGTGCCGCCGGTGCCGTAGGTGACGGCGCCGGGTTTTTCACGGGCCGCGGCGACGAGATCCGCGGCGGACTTGGCGGCGTAGGCCGGATGCACCACCAGCAGGTTGGGCGTGGAGCCGATCATCGTCAGCGGTTCGAAGTCCTTCAGTACGTCGTAGGGCAGTTTTTCCCGCAGCGAGGGTTCGTAGGCGATGGCCGCGCTGTGGATCAGCAGCGTGTAGCCGTCACCGCGCGATTTCGCGACGATGTCGGTGCCGATGACGCCACCGCCGCCGCCGCGGTTGTCGATGACGACCTGCTGGCCGGTGTCGCCGGCCATCTGCGCGCCGATGACCCGCGCGACGATGTCGACGGTTCCGCCCGGCGCGAAAGGCACGACGAGCCGTACCGGCCGGGAGGGAAAGTTCTGCGCCGCGGCGGCGGCAAGGGGGGCGAGAGCGGAGCAGCACAGGGCTGCGGTGGTCAATGCGGTGCGGATCATCGTGGATTTCCTCCTGTGGTCGGTGAATCGGCCGCCGGGCGGCATGGCGGTGTGTCTTTGAGGCTGCGCGGGTCAGGGATCGCGTCAGCCGGTCAGATGGCTGACGAATTCGTCCATGTGGCGCAGCGTCACCTCGCGCATCTGCTCGGGACTCAGGTTGCTGATCGGGTGTGGCAGGGCGATGAACGGATGGCCGTCCATGCCTTTGGACCTGAAGGTATGGATTGCCGAGTTCCGGAAGATTTCGGTGAGAAATACCGTGGCGGGGATGCCACGTTTCTCGAATTCAACGGCGTCGTGCACACTGCACAACGTGCAGGACCCTCATCCTCCGACGGCTGCCGCCGCAACCTGCACCCTGCTGGCGAGCGAATCGATCTGCCGGGGTGTAGCCGGCTTCGAGAACGCGGCTTTGCGTTCGATGATCACTTCCTTGACGCCGTAACGTTCGCGCAGGGCCTGCGCCACGGTTTCGAGGATGATGCTGCCCTGTTCCTTGGTGTTGTCGAGCAGGCCGACCACCTTGCCGACGAGATCGATGGGGCGCGCCGCCAGGGGCAGCTTCGCCCTGGTGCCGCCGGCGGTGGGATCCACAAACCAGAGTTCGTCTGCCACGGATTTTCCTTTCAGTTTGGAATGCGGGACGTGGAATGCAAAACGGGGCGCCCGAAGGGAATCACCGGATTTCGTAACGGCCGTGGACGGCAAGACTGGTTTCGTTCCAGCCGTGGCAGACCGCGGTGACCGGGCCGAAGCCGCCGGCGACGATCAGTTGCAGTCCCCGCGGATGCTTGACGGCCTGGATCAGGCAGTCGTCGTCTTCCGGGTCCGCGCCCATCGCGACGGCGCGCTCGGGCCTCCAGTTTCCGCCGCGCTTGAGATTGCCCTGCGGGCGCACCGCGAGTTCGCAGAGCAGCCGGTGCGCCTCGGCGCGGCTCATGCCGGCATCCGCGCACAGTTTCGCGTGCTGCGGGCTCATGGCCACGAACACGTTGGAGCTGAACCACATGTTCCATGATCCGGTGGAGGTCATCGAATCGGCGATGCCAGTGAGCAGCCGGACCGGTTCGGTGCTGACGTCGTCGAAATGCAGTCTCGGACATTCGACCATGACGCAGGTGATGACGTCGTCTTCCGGGGCATAGCCGCGCGAGACCGCCAGCGTCTCCCAAGGCGAGAGCGCGACGTTCTCGGTCAGGCAGGCGGTGTAGCGCATGGGTGAACTGAAAATCGTCGCGGATGCGAGCCCGGAGATGCCGCCGCCGAGGTTGAGCAGTATCAGGCGGATCGCGCGGCCGATGGCCACGTTGGCCCTGAAGCCGGGGCCAAAGCATCCGTTCCCGCCGTGGATGCCGATTTTCTGCGCATAAGGGCCGTTCACGATCATCAACGGGGCGACGCCGTGCATCGTGCACTGCACGCCGCCCATGTTGAATTCCTCGCGCAGTATCAGTTCCACGCCGCCGAGGACGACCGGCAGGTATTCCGGCCGGCAGCCGGCCATCAGCGCGTGGATGGCGACCGACCGCACGGTGGCCGTTTCCATCGCCGGCGGGATCTGCCCGACAACCTCGTCATGCGGGCGGCTGGTACCGGTGAGCATCCACTGGATACGCTCCTCCGTCGGCGTGACCATGGGGAATCCGTCCGACCATGCCTTGTCGAAAAAGAATTCAAACTCGTCGAGTTTTCCCATCGGGGCTCCGAAGGCATGGGAGGGCGGCCGTCGGGGCCGCCGGAGGTGTCCGGGTCGGTGTCCGCCGCCCGGCAAACTTATGCATATAAGTTGGATGATCGCAGCACTCCGCCGGGTTTGTCAACGACGCCCGGAGCGCGGCTTCAGTCTGTGTGTTCGAGCCGCAGTTCGCTGTGGTAGCGGAAACGGTCGGCGGGGTAGATGCTGTAGGTGGCCTCGAGCACGCGTCCGTTGTCGCCGATGTAATGCCGCGTGATGGCGAGGCCGGGCGTGCCGGGCGGCACGCGCAGGATGCCGGCGGCTGCGTCGTCGATCAGCACGGCGCCGACCTCCTGCCTGACCCGGATCAGGGTTTCCTTGTAAAAACGCTCGATCAGCCTGTAGACCGGCTCGCTGCTGCCGCCCACCTTGCCCGCGGCCTTGGGGAAGCGGGCGTCGAGGTATACGTGTTTCCAGACCAGGGGCTCGCCCGGGGTGATGAGGCGGACGGCCTCGAT
>JAHCLD010000011.1 GCA_026125585.1 Burkholderiales bacterium | reverse complement strand
GGGCGGCATGATCGGTTCCGCTGTCGTCGCGCGCTCCGAACCCGACGGCTACACGCTGCTGGTCGGCGGCGTCGGCCCACTGGCGATCAGCCCGGCGATCTACAAAAAACTGCCTTACGACGTCATGCGCGACTTCACCGCGATCACGATGGCCGCGGAGCTGATCAACGTGATGGTCGTCAACCCGAACATCGGCGGCGCCGGCGGCATCCCGCAGTTCGTGGCCTGGGCGAAACAGCAGCAGGGCAAGGTGCGTTATGGCAGCTCGGGGCCCGGGCAGCTCGATCATCTCGCCGGCGAGTTTTTCCAGAAACTGGCGGGCGTGACGATGACCCACGTGCCGTACAAGGGCGGCGGCCCGGCGCTGATCGACCTAGTGTCCGGGGACATCCAGGTGATGTTCGCGACCTACGTCACCGCGGTGCCGCACATCCAGGGCAAGCGCCTGCGGGCGCTCGCCGTCACCACGGCCAAACGCCAGGCGCTGCTGCCCGACCTGCCGGCGATCGGCGAGTCGGTGCCGGGCTTCGGCGTCAGCAACTGGAACGGCATCTTCGCGCCGGCCAAAACGCCGCGCGCGGTCGGCGAGCGCCTGTTCACCGAGGTCAACAAGGCCATGCTCGCGCCGGAACTGAAGAAACGCCAGAACGCCGCCGGCATCGTCCCCGTCGGCAGCAGCTCCAGCGCGGAGTTCCTGCAGTTCATCCGCGAGGACATCGAACGCTGGAAAAAGATCACCCGCGACGCCGATATCGCACTGGAGTGACGCGCCGGCCGTTCCGCGCTCAGGCGAGGATCTGGCTGACCTGCTCCTGGCGCAGCAGTTCGTAGACGAAGGCTTCGAGCTCGGGTCCCAGCGCGTCGCGCGCCGAGACCATGCCGACCGGGCGGCCGTCCTCGGTCACCGGCAGGTGGCGGAAGCGGCCCTCGTGCATAAAACCCAGCGCGTCCGCGAAGGAGCGTTCGGGCGTGATCGTGCGCGGATCGCGGGTCATCACCTGCGCCAGCGGCGTACTGCCGCCGTCCAGGCCCGCGGCCAGCACGCGGAACAGCGCATCGCGTTCGGTGAACATGCCGACCAGCTTTCCGTCATCGACCACCATCATCGCACCGACATTGCGCTGTTTCATCAGGCCTGCCGCCTCGGCCACGGTCATGGCGGACGGCGCCGTCAGCAGATCCTGCCCCTGGATGATGTCGCGAATCATACGTTCGGCCATGGGTTGTCCTCCTGTTCGCAGATTGACAGGCTGCGCCCGGCGGCGCAGGAACGGTTTGATGCTAATCGTCATGCCGCGGCCGGTCAAACCGCGGCACGCCCCTCGCGCATGTAGACCGGCAGGTCCATCACCGGCGGCCGGCAGCCCGGCACCTGGTAGATCATCTCGGCGACATAGCCGCGGTGGTAGCCGGCATGCGTCACCACGTGCAGCAGGATTTCGCCGCGGGTCATCGCGCCCCGGTTGCCGCCGACCAGCACGTAATCGACGGTTTCCGCCAGCGAGGCATCGGTCTGCGCATCGCTCCAGGCCTCGTACCAGGCATCGATCTCCTGCTGCATCCGCCGCAGTCCGGCGAGCGGCGGGTGATCCTTCGTGTTGCGCGCCTCGTAGCCGTGGTCGCGGCCTTCGAGATGCGCCTGCCAGATGCGGTCGATGACGTGGATGTGGTTCAGCACGTGCACCATGTTGCGGAACGGCGGGGGATGCGGTTTCTCCGCCGCCCCCGCCGGCAGGGCGGCAACCGCATCGAACAGGAGCCGGTTCGACCACGTCTTGTAGCGCGCCAGCATGCGCGCCATGTCGGCCGTCACCATCCGGTTGCCGCTCCTTTTCAGTCGCCCGAGAGTTTCGCGTCCTGCACCACTTTGGTCCATTTCGCGATTTCCGATTTTACGTGCTCCGCGAACTGCTCGGGCGTCGCCTGCTCGACCGTGATGCCCTGGTCCTCCAGCCGCTTTTTCAGCGGGCCGGCAAGCACCTTCGCGCCGTCGGCATGCAGTTTGGCCAGGATCGGCTGCGGCACCTTCGACTGGGTGCACAGGCCGTACCAGCCGGTCACGTCGTACCCGGGCACGCCGGCTTCGGCGAAGGTCGGCACGTCCGGCAGCTGCGGGCTGCGCACCGCCGAGGTCACGCCCAGCGCGCGCACCCGCCCTGCCTTCACCGCGGCCAGCGGCGCGCCAGCGAGGTTGCCCACCGAGGACTCCATGTGGCCGCTGATCGCGTCGGCCAGCGCCGTGGCGGCGCCCTTGTACGGCACATGCACGATGTTGATGCCGGCCATGGTCTTGAACAGCTCGATCGACAGGTGGGGCGAGGCACCGACGCCGGAGGATCCGAAGTTGAGCTTGCCGGGATTCTTTTTCGCGTAGTTGATGTACTGCTGCAGCGTCCGGATCGGCATCGAGGGATGCACCATGAAGACGTTGGGCACGCCGCCGATCTTGATCGGGAAGGCGAAGTCGCCGATCGGGTCGTAGGTCAGCCGCTTCGCGAAACGCGCCGGCGTGATGGCATGCGAGCCGATGTTGCACAACACCAGCGTGTGGCCGTCGGGCGGCGCCTTGGCCGTCGCCTCGGTGGCGATGTTGCCGGCCGCACCCGGCCGGTTTTCGACGATCACCGTGCTGCCCCACAACTCGCCCAGCGCCTGCGCCATCATGCGCGCCGTCGTGTCGACGCCGCCGCCCGGACTGTAGCCGACCATGATGCGCACCGGCTTGCCGCCGGGATAGTTCTGCGCCGCCGCCGTACCTGCCGCCAGCGCGAGGCCGGCGAGGATGATGCATGCAATGCTCTTCATCAGATGACTCCTCCTCAAAAGAGAACCATGGGCACGGGGCCTTTTCTCTTTTTCTTCATAGCGGACTGCCCGGCCCCCGCGGACAATCCTGTTCCTGCCGTACCGGGCGGTTCGCCGCCGGTCAGTCCATTTTCGCGCCGGCGCGCCGGATGACCTCGCCCCAGCGCTCGCGGTCGCTGCGCACCAGCCTCCAGAAATCCTCGGGCGTGCCGGGATACGGCTCCGAGCCCAGCGCCAGGATGCGCCGCGTGCCTTCGGGCGAGGTGATCGCCTTGTTGACCATCGCATTGAGCACCCCGATCGTCGCGCGCGGCGTCTTCACCGGCGCCACCACGCCGTGCCAGACCGTCACCACGTAATCCGGCACGCCGGCTTCCGCCACGGTCGGGATGTCCGGAAACAGCGGCGAGCGTTTCGGCCCGGTCACCGCCAGTCCGCGCACGCGGCCGGCCTTCACATGCGGCGTCGCCGAATTCAGGCCCTCCATCATCAGCTGCACCTGTCCGCCCATCAGGTCGACCAGCGCCGCGGCGCCGCCCTTGTACGGTACGTGCACGACGTTGATGCCGGCCATCGATTTCAACAGCTCGAAGCCGATGTGCCCCGGCGAGCCGTTGCTCGACGAGGCGTTGAACAGCTTGCCGGGATTCTTCTTCGCGTAGCCGATGACGTCCTGCAGGGTCATGAACGGCGTCTTGGGACCCGCCATGATGACGTGGTGGCCGGTGACGGTCTGCGCGACCGGCCCGAGGTCACGCACCGCGTCGACCGGCGGCTTCGCCATCAGGTGCGGCGCGATCGCCAGCGCGCCGATCGGCGCATAGGCGATCGTGTAGCCGTCGGCCGGCGCCTGCACGGTCAACTCCAGTCCCAGCTGCAGCGCGCCGCCGGGACGGTTGTCGACGACGATCTGCTGGCCGATTTCGCGCGCCATCTCGGTAGCCACGATGCGCGCCACGTTGTCGGTGGCGCTGCCGATCGCCTGCGGCACGATCATGCGGATCGGCCGTTCCGGCCAGGCCGCCGCCGCGGGCAGGGCCTGCAGCAGCAGGGCCGCGTACACTGCGGCGCATGCTGTCGCTGTCGTTGTCATTGCCGTTGCGCGCAGGCGCGAGCCCGGCACGATGCTGCCCGATGGGTTACGCATATCACCTCCTCCAAGATGAAGTCAGCATTGTGGCCCATGACCTTGCTCCGGTGTGAAACTTCGTTGCAGAGATTTGCAAGCCATCCTGAAATGCGGTCGCCCACGCCGGAAATTTAATCGAATGAAATCAACGGCATATCAATACGATGCCGCCAGTCATCCGGTTGCATCGCAACATGCGCTGCCGCCGTGGCGCCCAATTTGGCCCTGCGCCAGAATGTGCGCCGCATGGCAGAACCACCATCGCGTCATTCACGGGAGAGGCACATGAAGGCAGGCACGCAGGCACAAAAGGACAAGGCGGCGATCCTCGCATCGCTGCCGATGCGCTCGGGCGAGGACCCGTTCACCGTCGGCATCGGCGGTTTCTACCGCCGCTGGTTCAACCTGATCGACGACATGCAGCTGCTGATCGACACCGTCGCGAAGATCAAGAGCACCGAGGACGAAGACTGGGTACCGGTGTGGAGCGCGGTCGGCGCCGAGTACGAGAAGAAGGGCGACGCCCTGCTCGCCCGCAAGGACAAGGCCGGCGCGCGCCAGGCTTATGTGCAGGCCAAGAGTTATTACAGCCTCGCACGTTTCCCGACGCCGTACTGGTCCGGCTCATCGATCTGCCCGCCCGACATGAGCCCGCTCAAGGCGCAGTCGTACGAGGACTACCTGCGCTGCTTCCGCAAATCGGCCGCGCTGCTGCCCGATCCGCCGCAAACCATCACCATCAGGAAAAACGGCATGCAGGCCACCGGCTACCTGCGCCTGCCGAAAGGCGCGTCGAAATCGAACAAGGTGCCGGCCGTGCTGGTGATGTGCGGCGCCGACATGTACAAGGAGGACCGCGAGAAATACGCGGAGGGCGCGCTGGCGCAGGGCATGGCCGCACTGGTGGTCGATGCGCCGGGCACCGGCGAAACCACCTTCCCCCATGCGCCGGAAGCCATCGTCGCCTGGCAGGCTGCGCTGGATGCGCTGCAGAAGCGCCCCGAAATCGACGGCAATCGCCTTGGCGCCTTCGGCGTCAGCCGCGGCGGCCTGTGGGTGATCCGCCTCGCCGCGCACGACGCGCGCGTCAGGGGCCTGATCGCCTGCGCCCCCGGCGGCGCCGGCTACTGGGGCACGCCGGAGGAGCGGGCCGAGTGGCGCGAAGCCGCGATGGAACGCGCCAGGACCAACTGGTTCGGCCCGCGCGGCACACGGCCGCCGCTGAAAGAGATTACCGAAGAAGAACAGCGCAAGGAGTTCCTGCGCTGGTCGTTGAAGGACCAGGACCGGCTGAAAAACCTGACCATGCCGATGTACCTGGTCAACGGCAAGATCGACCACCTGACCCCCATCGGCAACCTTTACATGCTGCTCGAATCCGGCCCGGCCGACGGCCGCGTCGCGCGGGTGTATCCCGACGACGGCCATATCGCCACGAAGAATGAACGTGAATGGGGACCCGCGGCATGGGCCTGGCTGCGCGGGGTGCTGACCAAAGGCATGAAACCGAAAGCCGCGGCGAAGAAACCCGCCAAAAAGAAAGCAGTCGCGAAAAAGTCGGTGAAGAAAAAAGCGGTGAAGAAGAAATAACACCATCACCGGAAAGCAAAACGGCGCATCGAAAACGGTGCGCCGTTTTTATTTGCAGTTTTTGTAGGGCGGATGAGGAGCGCAGCGACGTTATCCGCCGCACGCAGAACATCCATTAACCATCACGCTCCCCAAACGCTCCCTAATCCAGATACGTAGGGCGGATGGCGGCACTGCGTGCCTTATCCGCCCTACGGCCCTGTCAAAAATCCCAGTTTTATTATTTCAGTCGACCCGGCGCAGGATCGAGGCGGCGGCGGTGTAGACCGTCACCGTATGACGGTAATCGGCCAGCGCACGGTGTGCGCCTGTCGTGGACCGGCCACTGTCCTCGATCAGCGCCGACAGTCTGTAGCTGCGACGGCCGGGCCACGCCCTGCGCGCCATGTCCAGCGCGCAGGAAACGTCGTTGCGCATGGTTTTTCCGCAATCGAGCAGGGCGTTCGCCAGGAACGCGGTGTCGAACGGGGCGTTGAAGGCCACCAGGCGCAGATCGCCGGCGAAGTCGATGAATTCGGTGATCACCTCATTCAGCGGGCGCCCCTCGGCCCGCAGCATGTCGGTGGTGATCCCGGTGATTTCCGTGATCTTTTTCGGCACCTTTTTGTCGATGCGAATCAGTGCCGAGAAGGTGTCGTGCACATCGGAATCCCGGTTGACGCGGATCGCGCCGATTTCGATGACCCGGTGTCGGCCGGGATCGAGGCCCGTGGTTTCCAGGTCGAAGACAACGAAACGTTCCGGCAGTACAGAGAGGTCGATTTTCCGGCGCGCGGCATGGGATCCCAGTTTGAATCGCAGCACGAAGATGAGCGCGAAGATGGCGATGAATATCAGGAATTCCATCGCCGGGTGCCCGGGTTTCAGGGATTTATTTTTCTGATGGCGACGGCGTTTCCCTGCCGGGAATAGCCCAGCGCCAGCGTGAATTCAGGCGACGGATTTTTCATGATGACCACGGCGTTCGCGCCGTACTTCCGGGCTTCGTCCGTCACGGCCCGCAGCGTGGTTTCGTCCGAGGCCAGTCCGCCCGCGTCGATCCGGATCGAGCCGCAGGTGCGGTAAGTGCCCTCGGGCGGCATCTGCCGCAGCACTTCGACGCGGCTGACCGGGCCGGAGCACTGGGCAACCGGGTAATAGATCGCGGCGGCGCAGGCGCCGAGGGCGAGCGGAATGCAGGTGATGATCAGTCGGTATGCTATTCGCATCTTCTTCTGCGCGGCTCCCCGTCGTTCTGCCGTCGGCACAATCGCAACTGAAGCTGCCGGGGCAGCGTGATCAGTCTAGCCGTTGCCGGCTTTGTTGATGAGTTCTTTAACCTGAGTAACGCTTTTTATCGATTCATCCCTGCCGTAGCAAGCCTTTGATTCAAAACGTTTCCCTCCTCAAATGGAAATTTATTAAGTATTTGATTTTATTGAATATTTTTAGATACTCACTCTACACAACCGCGGCAACACCTCCCCGATCGGCACTCGCACCACCGCATCCGCCACGTCGTCGAACTGCGTCGGCTCCGCATTGATGATCAGCAGCCGCGCGCCGGCATCGAGCGAGCGCGGCACCGCCGCGGCGACCGGATAGACCTGCAGCGTCGAGCCGATGGCGACGAACAGGTCGCCTTCGCCGGCGACGCGCATCGCGCGGTCGATCACTTCCGGTATCAACTGCTGGCCGAAGGAGATGGTGTCGCTCTTGAGCAGGCCGCCGCATTCGAGGCATTGCGGATCCTCTTCGCCGGCGCGCACCCGGTCCAGCGTTTCCTGCATCGGCCCGCGCCAGCCGCAGCCCAGGCACATCACCGTGTGCAGCGTGCCGTGCACTTCGATCACCTTGTCCGCGGACACGCCGGCGCGCTGGTGCAGGCCGTCGATGTTCTGCGTGATCAGCGCGTGCAGCCTGCCCTGCGCCTCGAGCGCGGCCAGCGCGCGATGGCCGGCATTGGGTTCCGCGGTCCACGCCGGATGCGCGAGCCGCGACTGCCAGGACAGCCGCCGCACTTCAGGATCGGAAACGTAGTGGCGGATGTCCGACATCCTTTCCGCCTTCGGGTTGAGCGTCCACACGCCGCGCGGGCCGCGGAAATCCGGAATGCCCGAATCGGTGGAGATGCCGGCGCCGGTCAGCGCCACGATGCGTTGCGCGGTCTCGACCCAGCCGCGGATCACTGAAAGTTCATGCGCGCCATCCATGACCGGCATGATGCCCGGCTGCACGGCGGCGGGCCAGCAAACGGCGGCAACCCCCGCGAATGGCCCGCCACCGCAGGCCGGCGTGAACCTCTTCACGGATTTGCCATTACCCCCGGCAGCGTTCGGGCGCATTGCATCGTCCCGGCAGCGCTCGAATCAGATTTATTTACCCAAAACATGAATAAATAACAGCCACTGCATCGCAACAATCGCTCCTGAAGTACGCTCTAATCGATACGTAACGCAATGAAACATATCGTTCATTTTAAAACGATATGATTATTGCGAAGCGTTAGGAAAACTTGACTGGGAGATTGACCATGAACAAACAGAGCTCATCCGCAAGCAACATTCTCGGGCAATTGCCGCTGACCGCCAGCCAGCGTACCCGCCTCCAAGACAAGATGCGCCAAAGCGAATTCCTGGCAGGCCTGATGGTGAGTGCCTTCCGCGCCATCAAGTCCGTCGTGGCCAAGCCGGCCCGGCGCCTCGGCACCGCCGGCTGACCGGCCCGCAGCGCCCGGCAGTGACGGGTGCTGTCTGACCGGCAACGGTCGGCACCGCTGCGCCGGGAATCTGAAACCGGCGCAGCCTGAAGGCGCGGCGCGCAGCCGTGCCCTTGCAGGACTGCGGACCGAATCCGCAATATGGCCGGCGCCGCCGCGCGCCGGGGCGACCGCTATAATCGGCGGGCCGCCATGCCCCTCGTCCTGATTCTTTCCCTCTGCAGCATCGCCTTCATCACGATGAAGGGCAGCCGCGTCCTGATGACGCTGTATGCCGTCGATCTGGGCGCAGGCCCCTTCGAAACCGGCATCCTGTTTGCGCTATATGGACTCTTCCCCTTCCTGCTGGCGATCGCCGCCGGCCGCATCGCCGACCGTTTCGACAACCGGCTGCTGATGTACTGGGGGCTGGGCAGCTACACGATCAGCCTGGTGCTGCCGTTTTTCTTTCCCTCGCTGGCGATCCTGTTCATCGTCGCGCCGCTGTGGGGACTGACCAGCATGCTGTGGGTCGTCGCCACCCAGAACCTGGTCGGCGTGCTGTCGAGCCCCGAAACCCGCACCCGCAACTTCAGCTTCTACAGCCTCGGCGAATCCACCGGCTCGGTGCTGGGCCCGATCGTCGTCGGACTGTCGATCGACACACTGTCGCACCAGTCCGCCTTCCTGATCATGGCGGCGATTCCGGCGTTCTGCGGCCTCGCCGTCGTGCTGAAACGCGACACCATTCCCGGCACGACGGCGGTGCCGGCCAGCGGCGGGCCGCAGGCGCCGCGCAACATGAAGGACCTGCTGGCGCTGCCGGCGATGCGCAACGCGCTGCTGTCGAACGCCGCGGTGATGACCGGGCTCGACCTGTTCAACCTCTACATGCCGATCTACGGCCACAGCCTGGGATTCTCGGCGACCACCATCGGCCTGATCATGGGTGCCTTCGGCGCCGCGGCCTTCATCACCCGGATGGCGATCCCGCCGATCAGCAAGCGTTACGGCGAGCGCGCGATGCTCGCCGGCGCGCTGCTGGTTTCAGCAGCGGCGTTCACGACCTTTCCGCTGACCACCAGCGCCCTGCTGCTCGCCGTCGCCGCCTTCGTGCTGGGCCTCGGCCTCGGCTGCGGCCAGCCGCTGTCGATGATCCTCGCCTTCAACGCCGGGCCGCCGGGCCGTTCGGCCGAGGCGATCTCGATGCGGCTCGCGGTCAGCTACGGCGCCCACGTCGTCGTGCCGTCCGCGTTCGGCGTGATCGGCGCCGCGGTCGGCGGCGTGGCGCCGGTTTTCTGGACCTGCGCGATGATCATGGGCGGCGGCTCATGGATCAACCGCGGCAGCGCGCGCCGCGGCACACCCACCGGACAGGAGAAATAAGCAATGGCCAACTACCCCGAACTGAAGGACCGCGTCGCGCTGATCACCGGCGCGGCGCAGGGCATCGGCGCCGAAACCGCGCGCCTGTTCGCGGCCCAGGGCTGCAGGGTCGCCGTGGTCGACATCGACGCCGGCAACGGCGAAAAGGTCGCCGCGGCGATCCGCGACGGCGGCGGCAACGCCCGGCTGTTCCGCACCGACATCACCGACGCCTCTTCGGTCGAGACCTGCATCGCCGGCATCGCACAGGCCTTCGGCGGCCTCGACATCGTCATCAACTGCGCCGGCGGCTACGGCCGGCTGGCGACGGTGGAGGACATGCCCATCGACGAATGGGACCGCACGGTGGCGCTGAACCTGCGCAGCGTGTTCCTGATCTGCAAGGCGGCGATCCCGCTGCTGAAGAAATCGAAGGCGGGGCGCATCATCAACGTGTCCTCGATCTCGGGACGCACGGTGCACGCCGCGTCGTCGCCGGCCTACGGCGCCGCGAAGGCCGGCGTGACCCAGTTGACGCGTTTCCTCGCCTTCCAGCTCGGTCCCGACAACATCACCGCCAACGCGATCGCGCCGATCACCACGCTGACGCCGCGCGTCGCCGCGCTGCGCACCGAGGCCGACATCGAACGCATCGCCGCGCAGGTGCCGCTGCGCCGGCTGGCGGTGCCGGAGGATCACGCGCAGGCGATGCTGTTCCTCGCCTCCGACGCCGCCGCCCTACATCAATGGCGTCGCGCTCGACGTCAACGGCGGCCGGGTGATGATGTAGAAGACCTCAGAAACCGAACAGCCCCTTCAGCGCCTTCACACCTTCCTGCACCGCATCGGCCGGTTTCGCATCTTGTGATGCACCGCCGCCCTCCTGCGGTGCCGTGGCGTCTTCGCCGCTGCCGGATCTGCGCTACGAACGTGCCGGCGCACCCGCGTCCTCCCCGCCGAGCAGCACCGAAGCCGTCGATTTCAGCCGCACCTTGACCGCCCACTCCGGATTCCACGGCGTCTTCGGATCCTGCGGCCGCGGCGGATGGGCAAAATTGGCCTCCTCGCCGTAGGCGATGAAGCGCAGGAAGGCCGACGGTGCCGCTGCCACGAACTGCGACGGCACCGTGCATTCGGTGACCGACGGCGACAGCACGACCTTCTCGCGCGCCAGCCGCGCGACTTCCGCCGGCGGCAGCCAGGTCATCAGCAGTTCGCCGAATTCGCGGCTGTTGCTGGAACTCCAGAACACGACGTCCTCGCCGCCGCTGCTGCCCATCGCGGTGGCGAAATAGCCCTGGGCGTTGGCGACGCTGTTCCACGAGAGATTGACGCCCCCGCCGCCGCTGCGGCGCTGCGCGAGGTTCACCGGTTCCATGAAGTCGTGCTTTTCGGACAGAGAGAAACGGATGTCCGGAGAATAGTTGCCCTTGATGACATGCTCGCCGCGCAGGCTGCCGTCGGCGGCCACGCGCGTGCTGTCGCGCTGGTTGGGCCAGTCGCCGTAGGTTTTGCTGCGTGCCGAAGAAGGGCCGCGCTGGACGTTGATGCGCCGGCCGAACAGGCCCGGCGGCACCTGGCCCTGGGCCAGTTTCGCGAAGTCGATCACATAAGGCTGGCCGGATCCGGCCTGTTCGCCGCAGCCCCAAAAAATCAGCAGGCGGCCGCGCGGCTTCTCGAAATTCTCGGGCATGCCGTCCTCGCGCGGTTCGGCACGCGTGCGCTGCGGAGTTTCCAGCGGCAGACTCGCGCCCATGTTGAGTCCCGGCGGGATTTCATGCGCCGCGGCTGGCGCGCCGGCACTGCGCTGCGAACCGAGTTCGAGCCGCATCGAGCGGCTGGCGCCGCCGTCCATGCCGCCGCCCATCATCATGCGGCCGATGTCCATCATCGACGGCGCGCCGCCGCCCATCGGCAGCCCGGACGCGGTATCGACGCTCATCCAGTAGGTGGCGACCGGCGGGTTGACTTTCTGCTGGGCCAGCGCTGGCGGAATACAGAGGACGGCGATGGCGGCGGCGATGCGGGTGGTTGTTTTCAAGGCAGGCTCCTGGAAGTGGTGCGGCGGCGGCAATCCGCGCCGGCGCGCATATTTCGATGGCATATTACGGTGCGCGCCGGCCGTCAAAAAATCAAGGCAGAAATCGACATGTTGCGCCTGATCCCGGGTGCCGCTGTGGCGGCCGGCTGCGTCGGCAAGGTCTTTGGCCGTCATTCCGGCGCAAGCCGGCAGCGCTCCCGCAACTCTGAAGACAACGTCTCCGGATTCCGGATCGTCCCCCAGGGGGACTGCCTGTCAGGCGATTTTCACCACGATCTTGCCGACCATGCCGCTCGAGTCCATGCGTTCCTTGGCGGCGGGCAGCTCGTCGAAACCGTAGACACTGTCGACCAGCGGCACGATGCGGCCATCGCCCAGCGCCGGCAGCACGTCGCGCCTGAAGCCGGCGGCGGCTTCGGCCTTGCCCGCGGCGGGAAGATGGGCGTTGGACACGCCGAAAATTTCCAGGCGCCAGGCATGCACGGCGCCGAGATCGATTTCCGCCTTGAACACGTTGTCGACGTAGCCGACGGTCGCCAGGCGGCCGCGGAATCCCAGCGTGCGCAGGCATTCGGCGAACACCGAACCGCCGACGCCGTTGATGACGAGGTCGACGCCCTTGCCGCCCGTGAGTTCGCGCACCTGCGCGGCGAAGTCCGGCTTGCGCGTGGCGATGCCAACGTCGAGGCCGGTTGCCTTCAACCGGTCGAGCTTCTGCTGTGAACCGGAGGTGCCGATCGAGCGCGCGCCGATCAGCTTCGCGAGGTGGATGCTCGCGACGCCGGCGCCGGAGGACGCGCCCATGATCAGGAGGGTCTCACCCTTCTGCAGCCTGCCGAACTGGCAGATCATTTCCCAGGCGGTGATGTAGCTCACCGGCACCGCGGCCGCCTGTTCCCAGGACAGGCGCTCGGGCTTCGGCATGATCTGCGTGGCGTCCATCACCGCGTATTCGGCGAAGCCGCCGCGCACGCGGCCGAACACCGCATCGCCGACCCCGATGCCGGTCACACCGTCGCCAATGGCATGCACCGTGCCCGAAGCCTCGTTGCCGCCGAGTTTCTCCGGACCGCCGTGCACGACGCCGCCGACGAACATCTCGCCGCGGTTCAGCGCCGAGGCCCGGACCTTGATGACGATCTCGCCGGCTTTGGGCTGCGGCTGCGGCACGTCGCGGTATTCGAGCGTGTTCTGGTGATCCTTGGTGACGATCCAGCAGGATTTCATAAAATATCCAATAAAATCAAATACTTACAATAAAACGATAATAACAACGGCGGCCGTGGCCGTCGTTGCGCAAATTTGCGGCGGCTTACTGCGCGCTGGTCTCGCGCACGATCGGTCCCCAGCGCTGCAATTCCTTCTGGATGAACTGGGTAGCCCGCTCCGGCGAAGACGTGGTCACCGGCTCGGCGCCGGCCTTGCGCAGGAAATCCTGCATGTCGGCATTCGCCAGCACCTTCTGGTTGGCCTGGTGCAGCACGTCGACCACCGGCTTCGGCGTACCCGGCGCGAGGAAGATCGCGTTGAAGGCCTGCACCACCAGATCCGGCATGCCGGCCTCGGGCGCGGTGGGCACGTCGGGCACCGCCTTCAGCCGCTCATCGGAACAGATCGCCAGCATGCGCAATCGGCCCTGCTTGTGGTACTCGAGCGGTGCCGGGCTGATCGTCGGCGTGTACATCGGGATGTGGCCGGCGATGAGATCGGTCAGGCCGGGGCCGGCGCCCTTGTAAGGTACGTGCACGATGTTCAGGTTGCCGTTGAGCTTCTTGAACAGTTCGCCGGTGAGATGGGTGATGCTGCCGGTGCCGGCGGAACCGAAGGATAGCCCGCCCGGATTGCGTTTCGCGAAAGCGACGAGTTCCTTCAGATTCTTCACCGGCACCGACGGATGCACGGCGACCGCGGTGGGCACCAGCGTGATGATGCCCAGCGCGGTGAAATCCTTCAGCGGGTCGTAGCCGAGCTTCGGATTGCCCAGCGGGCTGAGCACGTGCGTGGTGGTGTTGGCGATCAGCAGCGTGTAGCCGTCGGGCTTCGAACGCGCGACCTCCGACGCACCGATTGCCCCCGAAGCACCGGCGCGATTCTCGACGATCACGTTCTGCCCCAGCGCCTTCGACAGGTCCTGCGCCCAGCGCCGGCCGATGATGTCGTTGACGCCGCCGGGCGCGAAAGGCACCACCAGGCGCAGCGTGCGTTCGGGGAATTTGCCCTGGGCCTGCGCGGTTGCGGGCGCAAGCTGCGCGGCAGCCAGCGCAAGCGCGGCAAGGCCTCCGGAAAAAAGGGTGCGTGCGATCATTGCCGTTCTCCTCGATTCGTATATTCGTATTCTTGATTTGCCACGGGAAGGCGGGTCCGCCAGAGCGGGATTTCATGCTAATTGTTATCCGGCGCAGCCGCAACCCGCCCGGCGGCGGGTTCGTGCTCCCGGTCCGGCGCATAAGTCCACTCGCGCCAGCCGCCAAGCAGCGGAAAATAAAGACCCAGCCTGATGCGCTGTTCGCCGCCGGCGCCGAGCATCCGCGCGTAGCGCTCGAGCTGCCCGCGGTAGCGTTCGCGCTCGTTGTCGAGGAAGGCCTCGACGTCGGCGCCCTCATGCACGCTGGTCTTGTAATCGATGATCCAGCGCGCGCCATCGTCATCGACGAAGCTGCGGTCGATCACGATGCTCGCCAGCCGTCCGCCGCTGATTCCGGTCAGGCGCCATTCCGAGCGGGCCTGCGGCTGCCGGCCGAGGATCCACCGGCCCCGCGCGTCGGCCAGGCAGTTGACGAGCGCCCGCGACGCCCGCGCGGCCGCATCCCCGAGCTCGGCATCGCCGACGCCCTGTGCGGCAAGCGCCGCGCGTATCGCCGGCATCAACTCTCCGATGCGCCGCCCGTCCCAGCCCGCCGCGCCGTCCTCGGCAATGCGCTGCAGCCAGCGATGCACGACGGTGCCGACATGGCGGGCGGTTTCACCGGCCCAGGAAAATTCCAGCGCGTCCTGCGCCCGCGTCGCATCCGCCGGCGCATCCCAGCGCGCCGCGGCCGGCGCCGCCGGCAACACCCAGCCGGCGGGCAGCCGGCGCAAGGCCTGATCGATGGCCGCGGCGCCAGCCGGCGGCGTTTCCCGCGGCAGATCATCGCGGGCCGCGGCCTCGAACGCCGGGGCCACCACCGGCCACAGCTTGCCGAGCAGGGACTGCGGCGATGGCGGGCCGATGACCGTCGCGCCTTCATCGTCAACCTTGGCCGCAACATTGCCGAA
Organism: Burkholderiales bacterium; assembly: GCA_026125585.1. Taxonomy (GTDB): domain Bacteria; phylum Pseudomonadota; class Gammaproteobacteria; order Burkholderiales; family SG8-41. Next base: position 11,963 of record JAHCLD010000011.1, on the reverse strand, counting down.
CAGGTGCAGGCGCCGCCGGGCGCGGGTCGCCGCGACGTAGAGCAGGCGCCCGTCCTCGAGATGCTGCTTGTGCGCGTGGAAACGCCGGATCCAGTCGTAAATCGGATCGCTGTCCTCTTCCGTGGCGTGGATGGGCGCGAGCAGCAGCGCTTCGGCGCCGCCGGCCTCGGCCTGCTCCGTCCACAGGAACAGCTTCTTGCCGTCGCCGCGCGGCGTGCCCGCGAGTCCCGGCAGAATCACCACGTCGAACTCGAGTCCCTTCGATTTGTGGATGGTCATGATCTGCAGGCCGTCGCCGGCGGCCGGATCGGCGGCCGCATACAGATCCTGCAGTCCCTCCTCGAAAGCCCCGCGGTCCGGCAGTTCTCCGGCATCCTCGTGTCCGTCGAGGTAACGGAAATAGGTTTCCGCATCCTCAAGACCGGATGCGCTGTCGACGCAGGCGGGGCCTCCCAATGCATGCCAGGCGCCGGCCACCTGCTCGCGCAGGGGCTTGCGCGCGCGGTGTCCGATGCATTCCGCGAGCACGCCGCGCACCTGCAGCACGCGCCCGCGGCCATCCGCGGAAAGACTGGCGATGCGGTTTTCGTCGCACAGCGCGTCCCACAGGATGGCCGGCGCTGCATCGGCGGCCAGCGCATGCAGATCGGCCAGCGTCAGCCCGCACCACGGAGCGCGCAGCACCGCGAGCCAGGCCGTGCGGTCGGCGGGATGGGCCAGCGCGCGCGTTAGCGCGAGCAGGTCCTGCACCACCGGGCGCTGGCCCAGCGGTTCGATGTCGATGGCGCGGAAGCGCAATCCGGCCGCCTTCAGCTGCGGCACGATGTGCCGCAGATGGCCGCGGCTGCGCACCAGTATCGCCACCCTGGCGGCGGGATCCTCGTCACGCGCCCCGGCGACGATGGCGGCCACGCGCCGCGCCTCCTCGCTGCCGTCGTCGCCGATCAGGGGATGAACGGTGACGGCCGCGCCCTGTAGCGCCTCGCGCACCGCAACGGACGCCGTGTACGGCACGGCGCCGGAAACCACGTTCTCGGAGGCCGGCATCACCCGCGCGAACACGGCATTGACCCAGTCGACGATGCCCGCCTGCGAGCGGAAGTTCGAGGCCAGCGCCACCGGATGCAGGATGATGCCGCCGATGCCTTCCCTGCGCGCGCGCAGGAAGAGCCCGACCTCGGCCTCGCGAAAACGATAGATCGACTGCATCGGGTCGCCGACGGCGAACAGCGTGCGGCCGTCATCGGCCGTCCAGCCGGCCGTCAGGCGGACCACCAGTTCGTACTGGCTGATCGAGGTGTCCTGGAATTCGTCGATCAGCAGGTGCCGGATGCGGTAATCGAGCGCGAACGCAAGGTCGGTGGGTTCGTCTTCGCCGCCCAGCGCCCGCAGCGCGCCCTGCGCGACTTCGGTGAAATCGACCTGGCGCCGCGACTGGAACACCAGCTTCAGCTGCGCGACGGCATAGGGCAGCAGGCGCAGGATCGCGTCCAGCACCTGCCACTGGTCGTCGCTGTAGCGCTCCGGCGGCAGGCGACGCATGTCCGCGAGGGCCTCCCTGAAATCGGGGCTTGCATCGAGCGCGGCAAAAAGTCCGAGCGCCCGCTCTTTCCAGGGCTGGCCCGGCTTGCCCGCGGGAAATCCTTCGTCCCTGGTCAGGCGTTTGCGCCAGCCGTCGTCGCCGGTCAGGAATGCGCCCGCCAGCCGCGACCAGCATTCGACGCCGCCGGAAAACGGCTCCGCACCGAGGTTGCCGAGCACATATCCGGCCACGGCCTGCAGTTCGGCGCCGGCCGCCGCGGGCAGCGCGGCATCGAGGCGCTGCAGCGCCCCGAGCCGCGCATGTCCCAGCGCGGACTCCAGGTCGTCCCGCCCGCGCTGGTGCACGTGGCGCAGCCACTGGTCGCGCCGCGCCAGCATGTCCGCCAGCAGGCCCTCGACGCGCGACACGTCGTTGTCGAGGTGCGACAGCAGGCGCTCGACGTCTCCGGCCACCGTCGCCTCCTCATCGACCAGCGCGAGCGTCGCGCGCGCCGCTTCGCGGTAGAGCAGCGACGCGTCTTCGACGCTCTCGGGCTGCGCGCCGAAACGCGACAGCAGCGGCATCTGCCGCGTCAGCCCCGCGCACAGCGCGTCGATGGTCTGGATGCGCAGCCGCGAGGGATTCTCGGAAAGCTGCCAGCCGAGGGCGCGGTCGCGGCGCAGCGCGGCGCCGGCCAGTTCGAGCGTCAGGGCTTCGTGCGGCGACGCCGGTTCGCGGCCGGATTGCGCGTCGTTCAGCGCCTGCAGCACCCGTTCGCGCATTTCGCCGGCCGCCTTGCGGGTGAAGGTGACGGCGATGATTTCCTCGGCATGATCCACCGTCGAAAGCAGTCCGAGGTAGCGCTGGATCAGCAGTTCGGTCTTGCCGGAACCGGCGGGTGCCTGGACGATGAACGAGCGCCGCGGGTCGAGCGCTTCACGCCGCTGCGCGAGATCCGGGATGCGCGCGGCCGTCATTCTTCCGCCCCTTCATCGTCCATGCCGGCGCTGCGCTCGCGGATGCGGCAGAGCGTCCCGAGATCGCAGAACCCGCAGGTCTGCGGCTGGCGTTTGGGATCGACCGCAGCCGCCCCGGCGGCGAACTGCCCGGCCAGCCGTTCGAGCTCGTCGCGCCAGGCGGCCACGAGTCCGTTCCAGTCGTCATAGGGCGTCCGCGCATCCGCCAGCGCCCTGATGCCGGGCAGCAGGTCTGCGTCACGTGCAAGTCCGACGTACCCCCTCTTCCCGGCACGCACCCGGGCAAAGGCCACCGCGAGGGCCCCCGGTTCCGTGGTCACCAGGTAAAGCGGCAGCTGCGGTTCCTCCGGCCGCTCGCCCAGCAACTGTCCGGCCGCGGCATTGCCCGTCTTGTAATCGATGATGATGCGCCGCCCGTCGGCGGTTTCATCGACACGGTCAAGGCGCGCCTGCAGTTCCAGCCCGCCGATCACCATGCTGCGCTTGTCCTCGACGGCGACGACCGCGAAAGGGTCGCGCCGGCGGTCCTCGTCGAGCCAGGCCCGGGCCAGCGCAATCAGCCGGCGCTTTTCGATTTCCGCGAAACGCCCGGACAGCACCGTCGGCCGGTCGCGGCGGATGCGCTCGATCGCAGCCTCCGCGGCCGCAGCCAGCAACACATCCAGCCCGTCGCTGCCGGTGGCAAGCAGTGTCGCGCTGTCACGCAACTGCATCCAGGCCTGGGCCAGCACCCGGTGCACCAGCGTGCCGCGCTCCGCGGCATCGAGGCCGGCATGCGGCGCATCCGGTGATGCCGCATGCAGCCGGTGTCGCGCGAAAGCGCGGAACGGGCAGGCGGCCTGGTCCTTGAGCAGCGCGGTGCCGCCCCCGGCCACCGTGCCGCCGATGAACGCCGGCCCGACCGCGTCCGGTTCGGCCGTCAGGATCCGGGCCGCGTGGATCGCCGCGCCGAATTCGGGGTAAACGTTGATGTCCGGCCGCGCTTCGGCCACCGCCGCAATCAGCGGGCTGGGCTGCAGCTCCCGGTCGCCTTCGTGCAGCGAGTGGCTGAGCACGACTTCGGACGCCGCGGCGCACCAGTGCGACGCCATGCGCCGCGCGGCGGCCAGCGCGGCTTCGGCGGAGCCCTGCGGCAGGCCGGCGGCACGTTGCACCGCGAGCGGCAGAAAGGGATTGGGACGGCAAGGCGGTGGCCATTGATCATCGCCGAGGCCCATCACCCACAGCGCATCGAAGGTCTGCCCCGAAGCTTCGAGCACGCCAAGAATCTGGACCGGCACGTCCGGCGATTCCGGCTGGAACAGGGTGTCGGCGGCCATGCGGCGCAGCCGCGACAACGCGTCCGCATAAGCCATGCGGGGCGACACGCGGTCCAGCGCGGCGAATGCGGCAACGGTTTCATGCCAGCGTTTCAGCGTCTGGTATTCGGCCGAGTCGAGCGGCCGTTCGCCGGGAAAGCCGGCGAGCGACAGCACCTCCGAAACCGCGCGCGCCCAGGCCGAGGGCGCCTGCATGCCAAACAGACGGTCCCTGCGGAAACGGCCCAGTGCCTCGAGCAAGCGCCTGAGCTGCGGACAGTCGCCGCCGTGCCCGGCAACCATCGCACGCAGCCGTTCGAGGGCAAGCCGGGGCTCGGCATGCCGGCGCAGTTCGACATCGAGCGCCGCGCGCGCCGTGCGCTCCGCTTCGCCGCCCGCGATGAACGGCGAGCGGATGATGCGGCTCGCGCGCTCGAACTCGATGTCGCGACCCAACAGTTGCAACAGCCCCAGCGCGGAATTGACCAGCGCATGCGCGGAAAGCGGTTCGCCCAGGGAAAGGTTGAAAGGCAGCACGCCATGGCGCACGCCCGGCAGGGCGTAGTCCGGCGCCATCGCCGCGCTGAACAGGCGCACGATCGCGGCGCGGCGCGCGGCAAGGTCCGGCACCACGATGCCGATGCGCCCGCAGCCGGCCTCAAGGCGCGAACGGGCCCAGGCCGCGGCCCTGCGGATTTCACCTTCCGCATCCGCGCAGGGCGCGCGCAGAACCGTCGCGGCAAGGTCGACCGGGCCGGACAGCGCCACCGCGCAGCCCGCCTCGCGCACGCCGGCGAGGAATTCCGCCTGTTGCGGCGTGAAACTGTCGAAACCGTAGGCGATGGCCTGTTGCGGCAGCGCGAGCTTGCGCTCCCTGATGAACGGCAATACCTGGTCGGCCAGTTCGGCGGCGTCGAGCTGGCCGGCGCGGCGCAGGGCGCGTTCGTAACGCGGCGCCCATTCGAGAAATGCCGCGGCGTCCTCGTTCGGCACGACGTCGCGCAGACTCCGGCGCAGCCGCCATGACACCATCAGCCGCCATGCCTCGTGCGCGAGCCTCGCAGCCTGGGTGACCGCGAGCAGCGACGAGCCGGCATCTGAATCACGCAGCAGTTGCTCCCACAGCGCACGGGACTGCTCGGGCGCCAGCGGCAGGGGCAGGGGCAGTACGGTGGAGCCGGCATGACGCGCCGCATCGGCAGCACGTTCGATGAACCCGGCCAGGGAAATGATGTCGGGTGTGTCCCACAGCGCCAGACCCCGGGCGAGCTGGCGCGCTCCGGCTTCCTGCAGCAGCGACTGCGCGAGCCGGCGGTTGGGCGTGATGACGCAAACCTGCCCCGGCGGCTCCCGGATCAGCCGCGCGAAAACCTCTTCATGGGAAAAACTCGGAAAATTCGGGGATTCCGCGGCGGCAGCAGACATGGGCAGGAATGATAAACCTGCCGCCGCGACGGCGCCCAGCGCGCCGGCGCTACTTCTCGATCAGGTGTTTCTTGTCCTTGACCTTCGCCCATTCGTCGGCATCGGCCGGCGCATCCTTTTTCTCGATGATCGGCTTCCAGCCCTTGGCCAGTTCGGCGTTCAGCGCGATGAACTCCTGCTGTCCGTCGGGCACGTCATCCTCCGCAAAAATGGCCTCGACCGGACATTCGGCCACGCACAGGGTGCAATCGATGCACTCGTCCGGGTCGATGACCAGCATGTTGGGCCCTTCACGGAAACAGTCCACCGGGCAGACGTCGACGCAGTCGGAATATTTGCACTTGATGCACGCCTCGGTCACTACGTAAGTCATGGAAATTCCTGGGAAACACCGCCTTGAAACAGCGGCAAGCAGCCGCATTTTAACAGATGCTGCGAGGTCACAAGCGGCCCGCCCCGGCACGGGGCGCCGCTTCCCAATGGCCGGGAATTTGGATAGCATAGTTGCATCCATTCTTCGCCGCGGCCCCGTGGCGACCCCCATTTTCAATTCAAGAGGCAGGACCCTATGAGTGAGCACATTCACCACGTGACGGATGATTCTTTTGACCCCGAGGTGCTGCAGTCCGCGACCCCGGTGCTGGTCGATTACTGGGCGGAATGGTGCGGCCCGTGCAAGATGATCGCGCCGATACTCGACGAGGTCGCCCGGGAGTATTCGGGCAGGCTCAAGGTCGCCAAGCTCAACATCGACGAGAACCAGGCGACGCCGCCGAAATACGGCATCCGCGGTATCCCGACGCTGATGATTTTCAAGAACGGCTCGGTCGAGGCCACCAAGGTCGGCGCGCTGTCGAAATCACAGCTGACCGCGTTTATTGACAGTCATATCTGAACGCTATAACCTTTCGCCAGCGCCTGACCACGTAGCCGCTCGCGGCACCGCATAAAGAGAGAACAGAGCCCGGCAGGCGCCGGCGAAGCACCAGCACCCCGGCAACACCCGAACACCCGCTGTCCTTCCCGCATCATCCCCCATAAATTCCCGTCTCTTTTCCCGCGATCAGCGCACGAAGTCCATGCACCTATCCGATCTGAAAAATCTGCACGTCGGCGAACTCGTCGACATGGCCGTCAAAAATGAAATCGACGGCGCCAACCGGCTGCGCAAGCAGGAACTGATTTTCGCGCTGCTCAAGAACCAGGCAAAAAAAGGGGAATCGATCTACGGCGGCGGCACGCTGGAAGTGCTGCCCGACGGCTTCGGCTTCCTGCGCTCGCCCGACACCTCGTACCTGGCGGGCACCGACGACATCTACGTCTCGCCTTCGCAGATCCGCCGCTTCAACCTGCATACCGGCGACACCATCGAGGGCGAGATCCGCACCCCGAAGGAGGGCGAACGCTACTTCGCGCTGGTCAAGGTCGACAAGGTCAACGACGACTCGCCGGAAAACTCGAAGCACAAGATCCTGTTCGAGAACCTGACGCCGTACCACCCGACCGAACACCTCAAGCTCGAACGCGACATCAAGGCCGAGGAAAACTTCACCGGCCGCATCATCGACATCATCGCCCCGATCGGCAAAGGCCAGCGCGGCCTGATCGTCTCGCCGCCGAAGGCCGGCAAGACCGTGCTGATGCAGCACATCGCGCATGCCATCACGTCCAACCATCCCGAAGTCGTGCTGATCGTGCTGCTGATCGACGAGCGCCCGGAAGAGGTGACGGAAATGCAGCGCTCCGTGAAAGGCGAAGTGCTGTCCTCGACCTTCGACGAGCCGGCAAGCCGCCACGTGCAGGTCGCCGAAATGGTCATCGAAAAGGCCAAGCGGCTGGTCGAGCACAAGAAGGACGTGGTGATCCTGCTCGACTCGATCACCCGCCTCGCCCGTGCCTACAACACCGTGGTGCCGGCCTCCGGCAAGGTGCTGACCGGCGGCGTCGACGCCAACGCGCTGCAGCGGCCGAAACGTTTCTTCGGCGCTGCCCGAAATGTCGAGGAAGGTGGCAGCCTGACCATCCTCGCCACCGCGCTGATCGATACCGGCTCGCGAATGGACGACGTGATCTACGAAGAGTTCAAGGGCACCGGCAACATGGAAATCCATCTTGACCGGCGCATGTACGAAAAACGCATCTTCCCCGCCATCAACGTCAACCGCTCCGGCACGCGCCGCGAGGAACTGCTGGTGCCGAAAGACGTGCTGCAGAAGATCTGGGTGCTGAGGAAGCTCCTCTACCCGATGGACGAACTCGAAGCGACCGAATTCCTGCTCGACAAGGTCCGCGCCACCAAGAACAACGCCGACTTTTTCGATTCGATGCGGCGCGGCTGACGCGGCAGTCCCGCCGGCCGGAGCACACCGCGGCAGGCCGGATATGCTGCAACCGGATGCTACGGGGACCGGATTCAAGGTTTTTCCGGTGTCTTCATGCCGGAAGTCAAATCTAAGTGACGGAATTTTGCCCGCCCCCGCCATGTTGGCGCATCATGGCTGTCCGTAGATAAACGCCCTCCGGCCGCATTCCGCAATCCGGATCGTTCCGGCATCGCCGGACAAGGAGCCCGACATGACGCGATACCTGCTGCTGGCCCTGCTTGCGCTGGTCACCGGATGCGCGCAACTACCCCCGCCGCCGGAAGACAGCATTGCCAAACGGTTCGAACCCAAGCCTGGCCGTGCGGTCATTTACCTGGCACGCCATGCGCTGGAGCCGACGTTCGTTGCGCCGGTGGTGATCAACGGCCAGATGATCGGTTCGACTTACCGGGGCACCTACATGCGCATCGAAGTACCCGCCGGCAGGCATGTTCTTCGCGGCATGGCCGGAGACAGCGGGGGCATCAGCATCGAAACCGCTCCGGATCGCATCTATTATCTGGAACATCGGACATACGGCTACCGGACCTTTGTCAGTTCCAGTTTCAGTCTGGTGGATCAGGAACGGGGACAGGCTCTGGTCCGAAGCGGGCAGATCACGGCATTGGTCGAGTTGTAACTGTAACGCAATTGTCCCCCTTGCCCCAAACGGTGGAATCACCGATAATTACGGGTTTCCCGCTCCGTTCGGGCACCAGTTCAGGATATTGCGATGAAAGCCGATGCACACCCGGAATACCGTGAAATTTCAATCACTTGCAGCTGCGGCAACAAGTGGCAAACCCGCTCGACCATGGGCAAGGACCTGAACGTCGAGGTCTGCTCGGCCTGCCACCCGTTCTACACCGGCAAGCAGAAGATCCTCGACACCGCCGGCCGGGTCGAGAAATTCAACCAGAAATACGGCAAACGCACGCCGGCCAAGGCCAAAGCCGCGGCCTGATGCGACTTCCGGTCCGATCAAGGGCAGCCCATCCGGCTGCCCTTTGTTTTTGAAGGTCTTTTCAAAAAATCCGGCGCGCCAGACTGCGCCACCACCCGAGGAGAGCAGTAGATGAAATCATTCCGCATCGCCGTGATTCCCGGAGACGGCATCGGCAAGGAAGTCATGCCCGAAGGCCTGCGCGTGCTGGAAGCCGCCGGCCGCAAGTTCGGCATCCAGTTTAAGTTCGACGAGTTCGACTGGAGCTGCGACTACTACGCGAAACACGGCCGGATGATGCCGGAAGACAGCCTGAAGAAGCTCGAGAAGCACGACGCCGTGTACTTCGGCGCCGCTGGCTGGCCGGAAACCGTGCCCGACCACGTCTCGCTGTGGGGCCTGCTGATCCCGTTCCGCCGCGGCTACGACCAGTACGTCAACCTGCGCCCGGTACGGCTGATGCCCGGCATGAAATGCCCGCTGGCCGACCGCAAGGTCGGCGACATCGACTTCTGGGTGGTCCGGGAAAACAGCGAAGGCGAGTATTCCTCGGTGGGCGGCCGCATGTTCGGCGGCACCGACCGCGAATTCGTGACGCAGCAGGCGATCTTTTCGCGCCAGGGCGTCGATCGCATCCTGAAGTTCGCCTATGAACTGGCGAAAAAACGCCCGAAAAAACACCTGACCTCGGCCACCAAGTCCAACGGCATTTCGATCTCGATGCCGTACTGGGATGAACGGGTCAAGGAAATGGCGGCAAAGTATCCGGACGTGAAGACCGACCAGTACCACATCGACATCCTGACCGCGCATTTCGTGATGCACCCGGACTGGTTCGACGTGGTCGTCGCCTCCAACCTGTTCGGCGACATCCTGTCCGACCTCGGCCCCGCGGCGACCGGCACCATCGGCATCGCGCCGTCGGCCAACATGAATCCGGAAAAGAAATTCCCCTCGCTATTCGAGCCGGTGCATGGCTCCGCGCCGGACATCTACGGCAAAAAAATCGCCAACCCGGTCGGCCAGATCTGGGCCGGCGCGATGATGCTCGACCACCTCGGCTGCGAGGATGCCGGCGCCGCCGTGGTGAAAGCCATCGAGACCGCGCTGCGCGAAGGGCCGAAGACGCCGGACCTCGGCGGCAAGGCGACGACCATCGACCTCGGCAAGGCCGTGGCCGACGCGATCTGACCTGCAGGATCGTCAAACAAGACGCCGCTCGCATCCGGGCGGCGTTTTTGCCGGACCGCCGATGTTCCCGGTGTTCAGTACGTCTTGTACTGCAGGTATTTCCCGCTCATCACGATCTGCACGCGGTCGCCTTTCGGATCGGCCTCGCGCCGGAGGTCCATCTTGAAATCGATCGCGCTCATGATGCCGTCGCCGAACTCTTCATGGATCAGTTCCTTGAAGGTCGTGCCGTAGACGCTGACGAGCTCGTAGAAGCGGTAGATCAGCGGATCGGTCGGCACCGCCGTCGGCAGCGATCCCTTGTACGGCGCCTGCTGCAGCAGCAGCACGGCATGCGACGGCAACCCCAGCAGCTTGCCTGCCGCCTCCGCCTGCGCCCTGGTCATCTGCATCTGGCCGAGCAGCGCGGCGGTCGTCCATTCCTTGCTGGCCCCCACCGCCTTGGCAATCTTCACCCAGGACAGGCCCTTCTTCAGCTTCGCCTCGACCACCATCTCGGTGACGTCGGTGCGCTTCATCGGCCTGCTCATGCCGGCGGCAGCCAGCAGCGCCTCGGGTGCATCATTCTTTTTCACGGTTTTCTCCTTTTGGTCTGATTCAGGTTGAACATGCAGCACGGCGGCCTATTTCACGGCCGCCAGCGGTTTGCCTGCCGGCGGCACGGCGACCTCGGCCGGATCCAGGCCCGGCGTCACCAGCGGCGGATGCCTCGGGTCGTGGCCCGCGGCATCGCCGGCCAGAGCCTTCGAACGGTCCACCAGAAAGTCGATCAGGTGGTTGCGGATGCGGTAATAGTACGGATGCTTGTGCAGGTCGTGGCGCGTGCGGCTGCGCGGCATCGTGTTGACCACGATTTCGGCGATCCTCGCGCGCGGGCCGTTGGTCATCAGCACGATCTTGTCCGCCAGCAGGATCGCCTCGTCGACATCGTGGGTGATCATGAACACGGTCTGCCGGGTTTCGGCGCAGATGCGCAGCACTTCCTCCTGCAGCACGCCGCGCGTCAGCGCATCGAGGGCCGAAAACGGCTCGTCCATCAGCAGCATCCTGGGCTGGATCGACAGCGCGCGTGCGATGCCGACGCGCTGCTTCATGCCGCCCGAAAGCTCCGCCGGGCGCTTTTTTTCGGATCCGGTCAGATTCACCAGGTCGATGTACTGCTGGCAGTGCGCGCGAACCTTGTCCTTGCTCCATCCGGGCCAGCGCGAGGACACGGCGAACGCGATGTTGCCCATCACCGTCAGCCAGGGCATCAGCGCATGGCTCTGGAAAATCACCGCGCGGTCGAGGCTGGGTCCGCTGACCTCGCGACCGCCGACGAACACGTAGCCCGAAGAGGTTTGATCGAGCCCGGAGAGCACGTTGAGAATGGTGGTCTTGCCGCAGCCGGAATGGCCGATCAGGCAGACGAATTCGCCGGGATCGACCGAGAAATGCAGATTCTCGAACACCGTGGTTTCGGCGCCGTCGCGCCCGGTGAATTTCTTGCTGATGCCTTCGATGCGGATCAGGGGTTCACTCATGGCCATTCCCTATTCCGGAAAAGTGACGAGCTTCGTCAGCTTCGCCATCATCAGGTCGAGCAGCATGCCGACCACGCCGATGGCCAGGATCGCCGTCAGGATGTTGGTGATCGACAGGTTGTTCCACTCGTTCCAGACGAAATAGCCGATGCCGGTGCCGCCGACCAGCATCTCGGCAGCGACGATCACCAGCCAGGCGATGCTGATGGAAATGCGCATGCCGGTCATGATGGTCGGCGCGGCGGCCGGCAGGATCACGCGGAAGGCGGTGCGGAACGATCCGGTCTCCAGCGTGCGCGCGACGTTCAGCCACTCACGGCGCACGCCGGCGACGCCGAAGGCGGTGTTGATCAGCATCGGCCACACCGAGCAGATGAAGATCACGAAAATCGCCGACACCGCGCTGTCCTTCAGCGTGAACAGCGCCAGCGGCATCCACGCCAGCGGCGATATCGGCTTCAGCACCTGGATGAACGGGTCGAGCGCCCGGTACACCGTCGGCGACATGCCGATCAGGAAACCCAGCGGCACCGCGACCAGCGCCGCCAGCAGATAGCCGGCCAGCACGCGGCCGATCGAATAACCGAGCTGGATGCCGATGCCCTTGTCGTTGGGCCCGCGGTCGTAAAACGGATCGCCCAGGTGCTCCCGGATCTTGCCGCCGAAATCGGCCGGCGACGGGAATGCCGACTTCTGTCCGGTGGCCGCCGCCGCACCGACC
>JAHCLD010000109.1 GCA_026125585.1 Burkholderiales bacterium | reverse complement strand
CCGGCACCGGGTTCAAGGCGGACATCGATGCGATGCAGCGTGCCGGTCATGCCGAAACGCCACTGCGCCGCGGCAATGTCCATGATGCCCAGCGGCTGCCGGTAGGCGCCGTCCGGCAGTATCGCGGCAACACGCAGCCGGACGGTTTCCGTACCCGCCCGGAAATCCAGCCGGTCGCCTGCGCCGGCATTCAGGGCCCGCGCCGCCGCCGCCGAGAGCAGGATGTTGTCGGGATCGAAGAGATCGATGGCCGGCAGGGCTTCTCCGGCGAACAGCGCCGGCTGCAATTCGCGGGCGCGCAGGGCATCGATGCCGACGATTTTCAGCGCCGGAGCGCCGGCGTCGCGCGAGGCCTGGAATTCCAGCGCGGGACTAGCGATGGCGATGCCGGGCAGGGTGGCTATGCGCGGATACAGCATTTCGTCGAACCCCTGGCGGGGGCCGCGTATGACGAAATCGGCCTCGCCGGCCAGTTGCAATGCGGCTCTGCGAAATTCGACGGCCGCGCTGGCGTTGACCAGGTGCACGGAAAAACCCAGAGCGACACCGCAGGCGATGGCCAGCACGGCCAGCAGCGTGCGCCCCGGGGCGGCCCGCAGCGGCCCGCCGACCAGTGCCTGCCAGGCGGTGCGGATCATTCCGAATGGAGAACGCCGCCGTCGAGCCGGTAGACGCGGTCCGCGGATGCGGCGGCTGTCGCGGAATGCGTGACCAGGATGCCGATGCTGTTGCATGACCTGATTTGTTCGCGGAGCAGGGCCAGCACCTGGCGCGCGCTGCCGGAGTCGAGGTTGCCCGTCGGTTCGTCGGCAAGCACGATTTGCGGCCGGTGCGCGAGCGCGCGGGCGATGGCGACCCGCTGTGATTCACCGCCCGACAGGGTACCGGGAAGGCGGTGCGCCAGGGCGGCCAGGCCGACCGCTTCCAGCATCGCATGAGCACGCTGCTGGGCCTCGCGGTGTGCGGTGCCGTTGAGTTTCAGCGACAGCGCAGCATTGTCGAGCACGGTGAGGTGGGGCAGCAGCAGGAAGGACTGGAAGACGAAACCCATGCGGGCGCGGCGCAAACGGGTCCGCGCGCCATCATCCAGTGCCGTCAGATCCCGGCCATCGAGCAGGATGCCGCCCGAGTCGGGCAGTTCGAGCCCGGCGACGAGGTTGAGCAGCGTGGATTTGCCGGAGCCGGACTCTCCGACGATGGCGACGTATTCCCCCGGATGCAGTTCGAGGCTGACGTCCTGCAGGACATACCGGACATCCGGTTCCCGGTAAACTTTGTGCAGATGGCTGAGTCTGAGCATGACAGACCGATTATTCCATGCGTGCCGCCGCCTTCCCAGCCGGTTGCCGGCGGGTGCCGTCCTGATCACGATTCCGGAGTGCAGAATGCGGCGCACCGGACACTTGCCGGCGATTTCCGGCAGCCGGCTGCGCTGCGCGGAATCAAGGTTTCTGGTCAGCGCGATCCGGACATGAACCTTGTCGCGCTCGATCCGGTCCACCTTGCTCTCGCGGGCTGCCGCGCGACATCCAGATGAAATTGCATGCCGATCTGGCCGGCGCTGCGGTGATCGATTGATTTTGCGACGCAGCACGGGTTTCATGAAAATGCCGTTTGCCGCGGCGTTTTCTTTTGGAGAATGGCCGATCCGTTGTTACCATGCCGGTCCGGCATAAACAAAAGCATGGAGGGGTATATGGAGAAAGTATTGTTTCACGCGGGCGTTGCGGCGCTCGCGACAGCCCTCGCGGCGCCCGCTGCCGCGCAGAATTATCCGCAGCGACCGGTGCGCATGCTGATTCCCTTCGCGGCAGGCGGCGCGACGGACGTGCCCACCCGGATGACATCGGCAAAACTTGCAGAGCGGCTGGGCCAGCAGTTCGTGATTGACAACCGGCCGGGCCAGGGTGGCGCCCTTGGCGCGGCGGTCGCCGCGAGGGCCGAGCCCGACGGGTACACGATCCTGCAGGTCGCGACACCGTTCGTCGTCAGCCCCCATCTCTACAGCAAGCTGTCGTACGATCCGTTGAAGGATTTCCTGCCGGTGACGCAGTTCGGCTCGGCCCCGAACGTGCTGGTGGTGCATCCGTCATTGCCGGCGAAATCGGTGAAGGAACTGGTCGCGCTGGCGAAGAGCCAGCCGGGCAAGCTGGACTGGGCATCTTCCGGCACCGGCGGCGGGCAGCATCTGTTCGGCGAACTCTTCATGTCGATGGCCGGCGTCAAGATCACGCACATCTCGTACAAGGGCAGCGGCGCGGCGACGGCCGACCTGCTCGGCGGACAGGTCAAGATCGGATTTCCCGGCATCGCGATCGCCCTGCAGCACTACAAGTCGGGCCGGCTGCTGCCGCTGGCAGTGACCACCGCGCAGCGCTCCGACCAGATGCCCAACGTGCCGAGCATCGCCGAAGCGGGCGTGCCGGGTTACGAGGCGACCTTCTGGATGGGGATGGCAGTGCCCAAAGGCACGCCCAGGGCAATCATTGATCTGCTGAACCGGGAAACCACCACGTTGCTGAAATCGGCGGATCTGGTGGACGGGTTCCGGCGCGCGGGAACCGACGCCGCGCCGTCAACGCCGGAGCAGTTCGGCAAGTTCATCCATTCCGAATATGCGAAATGGGGCAAGGTCGTGCGCGACGTGGGCATCAAGGGAAGCTGATCCCGGATCGGACTCCGCAACAAAAAGCCGCGCCATGCGCGGCTTTTTTCATGCCGCGCTGCGCTGCGGCCACATCGCCGCGAGCCCGTCGGCATCGGTGGCCGATATGGTGGTGCGGATCAGGTAGCGCGGCTCGTCGAGCGGCCACGGCCGGCCGCGGTGCAGCGTGGCACGGTTGTCCCACATGATGACGTCGCCGTTGCGCCAGCGGTGTTGATAGACGTGTTCGGGGCGGGTGGCCAGCGCGGTCAGCTCGTCGATCAGCTGCAGCGCCTCCACGGAATCCATGCCTTCGATGCCGCAGGTATGCGAGGCGATGTACAGCGCATCGCGGCCGTTGACCGGATTGCGCCAGCGCATGCGCCAGCATACCGCCGGCATCGTCGCGCGTTCGCGTTCGGAGGCGAGGTGTGTGGCGATCTTGCCGCGGGAGTGGGCGTAGTCATGCCAAGCGTATGCGTTGTCGAGACGCCTGCGCAATTCGGCGGGCAGGCGTTCCCAGGCCAGGCGCATCGAGGTGAATTCGGTTTCACCGCCGGTGGTGGCCACCGTCCGGCCCGACAGCACGGAGGCGAGCGCCGGCGGAATCTTGAAGCAACTGTCGGTATGCCACAGCTGGTTGGCACGGGCGCGAAGTTCTTCCTTGTGGCCAGGCGGCACCAGCGAGCCGTCAGGCTCGACGTTGGTGAGGATGCTGAACGGCGTGCCTTCGCCGCGGGAGGCCGCCTTGGCGATTTCCAGCGGGCCGAAACGGCGGGAAAATGCCACCTGCAGGTCATCGCTGACCGGCTGGTCCCGGAATATCAGCACCGAATGTTCCTCGAATGCGGCGCGCACGGCGCGGTAGGCATCGTCACGGGCGGCGACTTCGGACAGGCCGACGCCGCGGATTTCGGCGGCAAATCCAGGCCCCAGCGGTATGACTTCCATGGCGCTCCTCCGGAAAAATGATGTTGTTCAGCCGTGCCGGCGGAAGGATTCTACGCCCCCGCGGGCCGAAAATTCGGCGGGAGTCATGATATGGAACGGAAGGGTACGGCTGCGTCCCATCGCGAGCAGGGCCCGGTCCTTGCTGAGCAGGCAGCCGGCGCGGCTGCCTGCGGCGAGTTCCAGGAATTTCTGGTCATCAGGATCCGCACATTTCGGCAACGGCGGCGCCGGCCGCGCTTCGACAAGCTGCGAGCAGGCACGGCATGCGGCAATGCATGCGCTGCGTTGCGCCTCGTCCAGCGGCGGTTTGCGCAGCGGGTAGGCCAGCACCCGCGTGAGTTCATCGAGACAGGCGGAGTCGATGAGCACGACGGCTGCGCCGGTTTTCACCGCCAGCTTCAGCGGCAGCACCCCGGGGTCCCCGAACACCAGCCAGTCCAGCCATACATTGGTGTCGAGCACCAGCCGCAGCGCCATCTGTTCAGGCGGGACGTGCCGGTGCCGCGGTTTTCAGCGATTTCCAGGTCGACGTCGCGTAGGCGATCAGTTCGCCCTGTTCGTCCACCAGTTCGGAGCGGAGGAAGGAGATGCTGCGGCCGTAGCGGATGAATCTGGCGGTGCAGCTCAGGCGGCCCGTCCGCGCGGCTTTCAGGTATTGCACTTTCATTTCGAGCGTTGTCCCCGCGCCGCTGCTGCGATGGAGCAGGTGGCCCATCGAGATGTCGAGAACGAAGGCGGTGATGCCGCCATGCAGCCCGCCCTGCGGGTTGAACATGAAGTCATGGAGGTCGAAATCGATGCGGCAGGTTTCGCCGGTGTAGGACAACTCCAGTCCGAACAGGCGGGCGAGAAAGAATTTGCCGAAATCCTGTTCATAGGTGGCGAGCGCCTGCTCGAAAGCCGCGCGCGCGGCGGATTCATCGATGCGGGTTTTGCGGGTCATCATCTTTCCGGAAAAGCCGCAATCCTAACACCGGCAGTACCGGCATTCCTGGCGGCATGCCTGCCGGCGTATGCATCGGCCCGGCAGACAGCGTGGAAGCCGGAGCGATCATTGTCTGCACCGCGCCCGGCGTGGCGCCGGACAAGACGGCGCGGCTGATCCAGAAACTGTGGCAGATGCAGCGCATCTACGAAGGGCCGCTGTCCGTCGTCAACAAGCCCGGCGGCGCTGGCCCTGCAGCGCGTCGGCATCGGTCCGCGGCGCATGCGCTTTGTCGCGTTCAAGGGCAGCGCGGATTCGGTCACCGCGCTTCTCGGCGGCCATATCGATACGGTGTCGACGGCCACATCGGCCACGGTGCAAAGGGCACCGCTGCCGCCGCGGGGAGTACTGGGAGGCGCGTTACGCGCAGCTGGCCGCCCAGAATGAATGGAAAAAAAATCCCGAGGCGAATCTCTGGGCGTGGAATTTTCTCGATGCGGCGAAAACTTTTCGGCAGTGGTTGCCGAATATGCCGGTGAAGTGGATGCCTTGGTCGGCACACCGGGCTTGCGCAAGACATCCTGACTTGATAATTGATATAACTTGTTGTTTTTAAACAGTTTTTATTTTAACGCGCAGCACAGGCCGATATCCAGCGATCGAGCCGGCCGGCGAACGACTGGCGGTCGCTGCCGCTCAGCGCGCGCGGGCCGCCCGTTTCCACGCCGCTGCTGCGCAGCGTATCCATGAAGTTGCGCATGTCGAGCAGGCCCTGCACGTTGTCGCGGGTATAGAGTTCGCCGCGCGGATTCAGCGCGCAGGCCCCCTTGCCGACCACCGCCGCGGCTAGCGGAATGTCTGCGGTGATCACCAGGTCGCCGGCAGCCGCCATCGCCACGATGTGGTTGTCAGCGACGTCGAAACCGCGCGGCACCTGGATCATGCGTATCCACGGCGAGCGGGGCACCTGCAGTGCCCGGTTCGCGACCAGCACCAGCGGCAGTGCCGCACGCTCGGCGGCGCGGTACAGGATGTCCTTGATCGCACCCGGGCAGGCGTCGGCATCGACCCAGATCGTCGCCACCGACGCGCCGGGCACTCAGTGCGCCGGCAGGCGGAACACCGACTTGTCCTGCTCGCCGAGTTGCGCCATCAATCCGGTCTCCCAAGCCAGGTACTGCTTCATGGCTGCGCGGTTGCCGGCATGGCGGTCGTGCACGAAGAACAGGTAATCGATGCATTCGCGGTCGGCGGGGATGTCCGCCGACGAGGCGGTGGCATGCCCGGCCCTGGACCAGGCAGCAGTGCCGCCTTCGAACAGGCGCAGATCGCGGATGCCGGCATCGAGAAGTTCGGTCGCCGCGAGGCGCGCGACATCCGCATCCTCGGCGATCAGGACGACCGGTGTCCGTACGCCTTCGGCATCACGCGCGATGCGCGTGCGGATGCTCCAGCGGCTTCCCGGGACATGCGCTTTGCGGTAAGCCATGCTCGGGCCGACGTCGAATGCCGTGCAGGACTTGTTTTCGAGCATCGATTTGAGCTCAGCGGCGCTGACCGGCGCCAGCGCGGGGAGGGCCGGCGTTTCGGGCAGCGCGGCGGCAAGTCCGGCTTTCACGCCGCCTTCGAGCACGTAAACGTCGCAGCCGAGCTGCAGCAGCCAGCTGGCGACCACGGGGGCCCGCACCATCTCGCCGCCGTCGATCAGCACGATGCGCGCGTTGCGCACACCGACCCACTGGTCGGTGGCCTGGATCAACTGGCCGCCGGGGGTGTGCTGGGCGCCAGCGATGGAGCCGGCGGCGAATTCCTCCGGCGTGCGCACGTCGCAAAGATAGGTCGTGCGCGCGCTGTCCTTCAGCCATTCCGCGGCTTCGCCGGCGGCGACGGTCCGCACGCCGAAGCGTTTCATCAGCGCCTGCGCGGCCTGCTGCTGGGCGGGCAGTGCCGCGGCGTCGACCTGTTCGGGATACTGGCGGCCGGATCCGTATTCGAGCTGCAGGTCCGACAGGTACCAGCCCTGGGTGCCGTTTTCCAGCGCATACACCGGGTTGGGTACGCCGAAATTGATCAGGGTCTGCGCGCCGAGGATGGAGCGGGTGCGCCCCGCGCAGTTGACGATGATCTTGGTCTTGGGATTTTTCACCATGCTGGCCACCCGGTAAGGCAGTTCCGCATTGGGGCAGCAGGTGCTTCCGGGGATGGTCATCTTGTGGTGTTCGTGCACGGGACGGCCGTCGAACAGCGCAAAATCCTCGCCGGATTCGCGCATTTTCACCAGGTCCGCGGCGGTGATGCGCGGCGTGTCGTAGGCATGTTCCACCATTTCGCCGAATAGTTTGCTCGGCACGTTGACGCCCTTGAACAGGACATATCCCGCCGCTTTCCAGCTCCGGATGCCGCCATCGAGCACGGCGAGGTCGGAGTACCCCAGCCCGGCCAGCCTGGCCGCGGCGCGCTGCGCGACGCCGGAGGCGCCGTCATCGCAAAGCACGATGCGCGCGGCCTTGCGCGGCACCAGGGGGCCGATGCCGAGTTCCAGCCGGCTGTAAGGCAGCGGGGTCGCAAACAGCAGGTGGTCCTCGCCGAATTCACCGTCTTCGCGGACGTCGAGCAGGGCGATCTCACGGCCGTCATGCAGGGCCTGCTGCAGTTCGGCCGGGGCGAGGAAGCGGATTTTCATGGTTGTGTCCATATAAAAATGAAGCGGCGATTATAACCACGGATGCGGCGGATCATTTCAGCGCAGCAGTAAGGGCAGGCCGCCGAGGATCAGGATCACGGCGACGAACCGCCTGAAGGCGATGTCGTTGAGGTTGGCGTGGATGCGGCCGCCCGCCCAGATGCCCAGGCCCATCATGGGCAGCGCGGCGGCACATGCGATCATGACCTCGCGGGTGAATTCGCCGGAAATGACATAAGCGCCGCCGCGCAGTATGCCGAGAGCGAGCAGGAGGGCGGCCGCGGTGGCGCGGAACATGTCGCGGCCGTGGCGCAGCATGTCGAGGTACATGGCGTAGAACATGCCGGCCATCGATCCGAACAGCGTGCCGACGAATCCGGCGATGGTGCCGGCGACGGGCGTGATGACCGACACCGGCAGGCGGTTTCCGCGCCGCGGCCTCCAGGTCGCCAGCAGCGCGTGGCAGCCATAGATCAGCACGACGCAGCCCAGCAGCCGTGCCAGCGTGACGGCGTCGAGGACCTTGAAGAAATACGCGCCGATGGCGACGCCGACGGCGGTGGACGGCAGAATCCGCAGCAGGTCTTTCCAGGCGACATGGCGCCAGTCGGTGCGGAGTATGGCGACGGACGAGAGCAGGCCCAGAAAGGTCACCAGCGGCGCGACGGTTTTCAGCGACAGTATCCAGGTCAGCAGCGGCGCCGTGACGCCGCCGAATCCGGAGCTGCCGCGGACTGCATAGGAAATGAAAATGATGAAGCAGAAGTACAGCAGTTCCGCGGGCGACAGC
>JAHCLD010000108.1 GCA_026125585.1 Burkholderiales bacterium | reverse complement strand
GGCCGCGGCGGCGACCAGTAACCTGGAACCGGTGGCCGGCGACAACTTCGCCTACACCGCCAGCTACAAGACCCTGGAATGGATCGGCGAACTGGAAGCCCGGGAAATCGATCTCGTCACCGGCATCGTCAGCACGACCCCGGTGTGGTCGGCCCAGGCCAAGCTGGACGCAAAAACCGGAAACGCCTGCGACAACCGGGTGATCAAGCTGTTCCGCACCGGCGCCACCAACAACCTGACCGACTTCACGTGGAACACCCAGGCCTGCAATGCCGCGGGCAATCCGACCGGCACGGCGAGCACCGGACTCAACGCCGCCGAACAGGCCTTCTTCGGCAGCACCCAGGTCGCCGACCTGAGCCAGTATCCGGACATGACCAACGGCATCCTGCCGCTGCTGTCGGTCAACCAGCGAGGCCTGGCCGCCGGCGCCAACCTGGTCAACTTCATCCGCGGTCATCGCGGCCGCGAGGATTTCGAGACCAACAGCCAGCAGTTCTATCGCAAGCGCACCGCCGTGCTGGGCGACATCGTCAATGCGCAGCCGGTGTTCGCGAAGGCGCCGTTCGCCCAGTACCAGGACGACGGCTATCTGGCCTTCAAGGCGGCCAACACCAACCGCACGCCGATGGTCTACGTCGCCGCCAACGACGGCATGCTGCACGCCTTCTATGCCGGCGCCAACGTCAGCGACCCGCTGGGCGGCGAGGAACGCTGGGCCTTCATCCCGACGATGGTGCTGCCCAACCTCTACAAGCTGGCCGACAACAACTACGCCAACCTGCGCCGCTACTACGTCGACGGCACGCCGACGGTCGGCGACGTCTACGATCCGGTCAACAACGTCTGGAAAACCATCCTCGTCGGCGGCCTCAATGCCGGCGGCAGGGGTTACTACGCGCTCGACGTCACCGATCCCGGCAACCCCAAGGGCCTATGGGAGTTCAAGCACACCGCCACCTGCGCAGGCACCCCGGCCGGCCAGTCCTCCGACTGCCACATCGGCTACACCTACGGCAATCCGACGATCAGCAAGCTCGCCGACGGCCGCTGGGTGGTGTTCGTGACCTCGGGCTACAACAACGTCAACACGCCCGCGGTGGCCGGCGACGGCCGCGGCTACCTCTACGTGCTGGATGCGCTGAACGGCCAGATCATCTACAAGATCTCCACCGGCGCCGGCGACGCCACGACTCCGAGCGGCCTGGGCAAGATCGCCAACTTCGTGCTCGACACGGCGCTGAACAACACCACACAGCACATCTACGGCGCCGATCTGCTGGGCAACGTCTGGCGCTTCGAGGTCAACGCCGCCCAGACCGCCACCCGGCTCACCACCGTGACCGACGCCTCCAACAACCCGCAGCCGATCACCACCAAACCGGAAATCGCCGACTTCGGCAGCCCGCCGGTCACCCACGTCTTCGTCGCCGCCGGCAAGTACATCGGCGCCAGCGACCTGTCCTCGACCCAGGTGCAGTCAGTCTGGGGCATCAAGGACACCGGCAGCTACCCGGTTGCCGCGCCGCGCTCCTCGCTGAGCCAGCTGACCATCACCAATACGGGGAACAACCGCAGCATCGCCTGCACCACCAACTGCACCACCAACGGCGGCTGGTTCGTCGACCTGCCGGACACCGGCGAGCGGGTCAACATCGACATGAAACTGCAGCTCGGCACGCTGGTCGTCGCCAGCAACGTGCCGCAGAACAACGCCTGCAACATCGGCGGCTACAGCTGGCTGAACTTCTTCGATGCCCGCAACGGCCTGCAGATTGCCGGTTCCGCCAACTTCGGCACCCGGCTGTCGGATTCGCTGGCGGTGGGTATCAACGTGGTCCGGCTGCCCGACGGCAGGACGGTGGTCATCGCAACGACTTCGGACGCGTCGCAGCAGACCGCCGAAGCGCCGATCCCGCCGGGAGACCCGCAGGGCCGCCGCACCAGCTGGCGCGAGTTGGTCCAGTAAGCGGTTCACCCACATACAGGCGCGCGCCATGCCCTCACGGATTGCCGATGACCGCATGCCGCGCCTGCTCCTCGCCGTCGGCGTTTCGCTGGCCCTGCATGCGGCGATCGTCCTGTCGGTCGGCCGCCAGCCGGGCAGCGGCGACGGCATCGCGGCCGGCGCGGACACGCCGCCGCCGCTGATCGCAAGGCTTGCCGCCGTTGTATCCGAATCAGTGGCGCCGGTGCCGGCAAGCTCCGAAACGCCCGCCGAAACGATCCCCGAAACGCGCCTTGCCGCCGTGCCGTCCCCGCCTGCAACCACGGGCGGCCAAGCAGGCGATGGCGGCGGCGTTTATTACTTCAAGTCTTCGGAACTCGACCGCCGGCCCTTCCCGCTGACGCAGATCGAAGTGCCGGCGCCGGAATCGCCCGCCGCGCAGGCCGGCGCCGTGATGCTGCGCCTGCGCATCAGCGAGAGCGGACGCATCGACGACGCGAAAATCGTGATGAGCACCGGCATTGCCGAATTCGAGGAGGCGGCGCTGCGGGAATTTGCGGGGGCGCGTTTCCATCCCGGTTACCGCGCCAACGTGCCGGTGCGCAGCGAGATGCTGATCGAGGTGACCCTGCGCCCGCCGACGGGCCCTGCGGCCCGGGGCACGCTACCGGCCGCCGCCGGCAGCAAGGAAACCGGGTCCTAGTTCAAACCCTTCGGAAGCGGGAAGGTGACCCGCTCGGCAATGCCGTCCAGCGTCGTCACCGCATCCGCGCCCAGGCCGCGCAGGCGTTCCACCACGGCCTGCACCAGCACTTCCGGCGCCGACGCGCCGGCGGTGATGCCGACGGTGGATTTCCCCGCGACCCATTCCGGACGCAGTTCGCCGGCATTGTCGACCATGTACGCCGGCACGCCGAGCTGCTCGGCGACTTCACGCAGGCGATTGGAATTCGAACTGTTGGGCGAACCGACGACGATCACCACGTCGCAGCGCTGCGCCAGCGTCTTGATCGCATCCTGCCGGTTCTGCGTGGCGTAGCAGATGTCGTCTTTTTTCGGGCCGACGACCTTCGGAAACCGCTGCCTGATTGCCTGGATGGTGCGTGCCGCGTCGTCCATCGACAGGGTCGTCTGGGTCACGTAGGCCAGGTTGCCCTCGTCCTGCACGCGCAGGCCGGCGACGTCGTCCGGCCCCTCGACGAGGTGCATGCCGCCGGCGCTCTGCCCCATGGTGCCCTCGACCTCGGGATGGCCGCGATGGCCGATCATGATGATTTCGCGGCCCTGCTCGCGCATCTTGGCCACTTCGACATGCACCTTGGTCACCAGCGGGCAGGTCGCGTCGAACACCTTCAGGCCGCGGGATTCCGCTTCGCGGCGCACCGCCTGCGACACGCCGTGGGCGCTGAACACCACCGTGCTGCCGGCAGGCACGTCGTCGAGTTCCTCGACGAACACCGCTCCCTTCGCGCGCAGGTTGTCGACCACGAACTTGTTGTGCACGACTTCATGGCGCACGTAGATCGGCGCGCCGAAGATCTCGAGTGCGCGCTCGACGATGTCGATCGCGCGGTCGACGCCGGCGCAGAAGCCGCGGGGATTGGCGAGCAGGACTTGCATGGCGGGAATTATAACGCGACGGCGGCAGCCATCAGCGATTGATCTATAAAAATGTCAATAAGATCAAATACTTATGATTTATCCGCAGCAGTATTACCACGCAACCCGTCCCACACCAGCAATACTGCGCCGCAGGTGATCGCCGAATCCGCGGCATTGAAGGCCGGCCAGTGCCAGCCCCCGGCGTGAAAATCGAGGAAATCGACCACCGCGCCGATCGTGATCCGGTCGATGACATTGCCGAGCGCGCCGCCGAGCACCAGCGCCAGCGCGAGGCAGAACAGCCGCTGCCGCGGATAACGGTACAGCAGCCAGATGATCCACGCCGAGGCGGCCAGCGCGATCACCGTGAACAGCTCGCGCTGCCAGCCGTCCGCGCCGGCGAGGAAGCTGAAGGCGGCGCCGCGGTTGTAGACCAGCACCAGATTGAAAAAGGAAGTGACTTCGACCGGCGGCTGGCCGGCCAGCGCCGCCACCGCCGCGTGCTTGGTTCCCTGGTCGATCGCGACGACCAGGCCCGCCAGCAGCAGCCAGCGCCACATCAGGCAAAACTCCGCGGTTCGCCGGCGCCGTACAGATTGGAGGTGCAGCGGCCGCAGAGATCGGGATGCTGCGGATCGTGCCCGACGTCGGCGCGGTAATGCCAGCAGCGTTCGCATTTGGCGTGGGTGCTGGGCTTCACTTCCGGCACGGGATCGTCTCCCGCGTCCGCCCTCCGGTGCAGCGTCGCCCGCGACGTAATGAACACGAACCGGAGATCGTCTCCCAGCCGCTGCATCATTTCATAAGCGGGACCGGATGCGTGCAGATCGATTTCCGCCTGGAGCGAAGAACCCACCGCCCCTTTGGCGCGTTCCTCTTCGATTTTCTTGTTCACGATGTCGCGGGCATGGCGAATGGCAAGCCAGCCCGCCGCGAGTTTTTCTTCCAGCCCCGCCTCCGGCAGGACGTGCCATTCCTCCTCGAAAATGCTGCCATCGCCGCTGCCCTTGAACACCTGCCAGGCCTCCTCGGCGGTAAAGCTCAGCACCGGCGACAGGAGCTTCACCAGCGTGGCGGTGATGTGCCACAGCGCGTTCTGGGCGGAGCGCCGCGGGCGCGAATCCGTACCGGCCGTGTAGAGCCGGTCCTTCAGGATGTCGAGGTAGAAAGCGCCCATGTCCTCCGAGCAGAAGGCCGTCAGCTCCTTCACCACGGTGTGAAACTCGTAACGCCCGTAGCCGGCGGCAACCCTGTCCTGCAGGCCGCGCGCCAACTCCAGCGCATAACGGTCGATCTCCAGCCACTGGGCTGCCGGCAGCGCGTGCTGCGCCGGATCGTAATCGGCGAGGTTGGCGAGCAGGAAACGCAGCGTGTTGCGGATGCGGCGGTAGGACTCGACCACGCGCTTGAGGATCTCCTTCGAGATCGACAGCTCGCCGGAATAGTCCGTGCTCGCGACCCACAGGCGCAGGATGTCGGCGCCGAGCTCGCCCATCACCTGCTGGGGCGCGATGACGTTGCCCTTGGACTTGCTCATCTTCCTGCCTTCGCCGTCGACGACGAAGCCGTGGGTCAGCAGCGCCCGGTACGGCGCGCGGCCGTCGGTCATGCAACCGGTCAGCAGCGAGGAATGGAACCAGCCGCGGTGCTGGTCGGAGCCTTCGAGGTACAGATCCGCCGGAAACGCGCCGTCGGCCGCATGCGAGCCGCGCAGCACCGTCAGGTGCGTCGTGCCCGAATCGAACCAGACGTCCAGCGTGTCCCTGATTTTTTCGTATTGCCCGGCCTCGTCGCCGAGCAGTTCGGCCGCATCCAGCGCCTGCCAGGCCTCGATGCCCTGCTTTTCCACGCGCTGCGCCACCTGCTCCAGCAGTTCCAGCGTGCGCGGATGCAGGGCACCGGTCTCCCGGTGCACGAAGAACGGCATCGGCACGCCCCACTGCCGCTGGCGCGACAGTGTCCAGTCCGGCCGGTTGGCGATCATCGCGTGCAGCCGCGCCTTGCCCCAGGAAGGAAAGAACTGCGTCGCCTCGACCGCACGCAAGGCAGTGGTGCGCAGTGTTTCCTGCGGCCTGCGCCCGTTGTAGCCGGGCACGTCCTCCATGCCGGCGAACCACTGCGTGGTCGCGCGCAGGATGATCGGCGTCTTGTGGCGCCAGCAATGCATGTAGCTGTGCGACTCGACCTTGTGCGCGAACAGCACGCCCTTTTCCTGCAGGTGCGCGACGATCTGCGGGTTGGCCTTCCAGATCATCTGCCCGCCGAACAGCGGCAGCGTCGATGCGTATTTGCCGTCGCCCATCACCGGCGTCAGGATCTGGTCGTCCTTCAGGCCGTACTGGCGGCAGGACTGGAAGTCCTCCACGCCGTAGGCCGGCGCGGCGTGGACCATGCCGGTGCCGGTGTCGAGCGTGACGTACTCGCCGAGGTAGACCGGCGACAGCCGGTCGTAGAACGGATGGCGGAAGACGATCCGTTCCAGCGCCGCCCCCTTGCACGAGGCCAGCGTGTTGCCGCTCAGGCCATAGCGCGCGAGACAGGCTTCCTGCAGATCGGCCGCGAGAATCAGCAGCCCCTTTTCGGTATCGACCAAGTTGTAGGTGAATTCGGGATGGGCGTTCAGCGCCTGATTCGCCGGCAAAGTCCACGGCGTCGTGGTCCAGATCACCGCGTAGCCCGGCTTGTCCGGCAGCGCCGGCAGGCCGAAGGCCTGCGCGATCTTCTCCGGCTCCGCGAACGGGAAACCGACATCGACCGCCGGATCCTTGCGGTCCTCGTACTCGACCTCGGCCTCGGCCAGCGCCGAGCCGCAGTCGAAGCACCAGTTCACCGGCTTCAGCCCGCGATAAACGTAGCCGTTCTCCAGCAATTTGCCCAGCGCGCGAATCTCGTCGGCCTCGTTGCGGAAGGCCATCGTCAGGTACGGGTTGTCCCAGTCGCCGAGCACGCCGAGGCGCTGGAAATCCTTTTTCTGCCGCTCCACCTGCTCCGCCGCGTAGGCACGGCACAGTTTCTGTGTTTCGGCGGCCGGCAGGTGCTTGCCGTGCTGCTTCTCGATCTGCACCTCGATCGGCATGCCGTGGCAGTCCCAGCCCGGCACGTACGGCGCGTCAAAACCGTCCAGCGTCTTCGACTTGACGATGATGTCCTTCAGGATCTTGTTGACGGCGTGGCCGATATGGATGTCGCCGTTGGCGTACGGCGGACCGTCGTGCAGCACGAAGCGTTTTCTGCCCTGGCTCGCGGCGCGGATGCGCTGGTAATGGCGGCGCTCCTGCCACTGCGCCAGCATTTTCGGTTCGCGTTTCGCCAAGTCGCCGCGCATCGGGAACGGCGTGTCCGGCAGGTTCAGTGTGTTCTTGTAATCAGCCATGTCTGCTTCGTCGGATAACCATCAATGCGTGCAACGCGGTTAAGCGGCACGCTTTGCAAAATACGCGCGCGTATCGGACACGTCGCGCGCGATCTGTGCCTTCAGGGTTTCGAGGTCGACATACTTCGCCTCGTCGCGGAACTTGTGCAGGAAATCGACGCGCACCAGCTCTCCATAAATTTCTTCTTTAAAATCAAATATATATACTTCAAGCACGGGCGCCGCTCCCTGCGCCTTCACCGTCGGCCGCACACCCAGGCTGGCCACGCCCTGCAGCGGTTTGCCGTCGGCGCGCACGAACCGGACCGCAAAAATCCCGGTCAGCGGCGGCCGGTTGTGCTTCATCTGCACATTGGCCGTCGGAAAACCGAGCTGGCGTCCCAGACGGTCGCCGCCGATCACGCGCCCGCTGATACTGTACGCCCGGCCGAGTAGCCGCCCCGCCTTCTCCACGTCCCCGGCCGCCAGCGCGTCACGCACGGCCGTGCTCGACACCCGCGCGCCGTCGAGTTCCACCGTGGCCATGCCCTCGGCCTCGTAACCGTGCCGCGCGGCCTGCGCACGCAGCATCGCCAGATCGCCGGCACGGCGCGCGCCGAAACGGAAATCGTCGCCGACCTGCAGCCAGCGCGTGCCCAGCCCGTGCACCAGGATGCGCCCGATGAAGTCCTGCGCGGTCACCTGTGCCAGCGCGAAATTGAAGCGCAGCACCCAGGCCCGCTCGACGCCATGCGCCGCCAGCAATTCCAGTTTTTCGCGCATCGACGTCAGCCGCACCGGCGCCTGGTCCGGCGCGAAAAACTCGCGCGGATGCGGCTCGAAAGTCATCACACAGGCAGGCAATCCGCGCGCCGCCGCCGCATCGCGCAGCTTCGCGAGCATCGCCTGATGGCCGAGATGAACCCCGTCAAAGTTGCCGATGGTCAACGCGACGGGATGGGTAGCAGCGTCCGGAACGCTGCGCAGGATTTGCATGAGCCCCGCCTTGTAGCCTGAAAATCACGCTAAAAGGTTGAATTTTAGCGTGATTTCAGAGGACAAGGCCAGTTGCCGGCCACCGGCGTTCCAGTCCCGGACGAGCTTGACCGGAGATATTGATTACCCGCCCGGCGGCAAGCTGCCCGGCAGGAAGCCGCCTGCATTCCAGTCCCTGGAAAGCCAAGACCACCGCCGCACTTACGACACCGCCTCCGCC
>JAHCLD010000107.1 GCA_026125585.1 Burkholderiales bacterium | reverse complement strand
GCGAAGCGCAGCTACGAGACCGTGGGCATCGGCGGCGGCGGCGGTGGCGGTGGTGGTGGCGGCGGCGGTGTCGGCGGCAACGCCGGCAGCAGCGGCGGCAACGGCAGCCTGACCGTCGACGGCAGCACGCTGACCGTCAGCCAGTCCCTGCTGGTCGGCGGCGGCGGCGGTGGCGGCGGCAATGCCGGTGGCTTCAGCGGCGGCAGCGGCGGAGACGGCGGAGACGGCACGCTTCAGTTGACCAACAGCGCCACCGTTTCAGTCGCCAGAACCCTGCAGATCGGCGGCAACAAGGGCAGCAATAGCAGCGGCAGTACCGGTGGCAGCGGCGGCAGCGGCACGGTCACGGTCGGCGCCGGCTCGACGATCAGCGTCGGCAGCGGCGGCAACCTGATTCTCGGCGGCAGCGATGGCACGGGACTGCTCAATCTCGGCGGCAATCTCGCCATGAACGGCGCCGGCTTCACGATCAACGGCACCGGCACACTGAACCTCGGCAATGCCACCGCCAATGGCGCTGCCACCGGCACGGTCACCGGCCTGACCGGTCTGGTCAACAACGGCACGATCCGCTTCAACCAGTCCAACGCCAATTACACTTTTTCCGCCGCGATCAGCGGCAGCGGCTCGGTCACGCACAACAGCAGCGGCACCACGATCCTGACAGGGGCCAACAGCTACAGCGGCGGCACCACGATCCAGGCCGGCACGCTGCAGATTGGCAACGGCGGCACCACGGGCAGCATCACCGGCAACGTCGTGAATAACGGCACCCTCGCCTTCAACCGCAGCGATGCGTCGAGCTTCGGCGGAACCATCTCCGGCAGCGGTGCGCTGGTCAAGGCCGGCAGCGGCACGCTGATCTTGAGCGGCAACAACAACTACGGCGGCGGCACCACGGTCACGGGCGGATTGCTCGCTTTCACCTCGGGCAACAACCTCGGCAGCGGCAGCATCACGCTCGACGGCGGCGGCCTGCAATGGGCCAGCGGCAACACGACCGACATCTCGTCCCGCCTGTCGCCACTAGGCAGCAATGGCGGAACCTTCGACACCAACGGCAACAACGTGACGCTGGCCTCTGCACTCTCCGGCGGCGCCCTGACCAAGATCGGCGACGGCACGCTGACGTTATCGGGCAACAACACCTACAGCGGCGGCACTGCGGTCAACGCCGGCACGCTGGCCGGCACGACTTCCAGCCTGCAGGGCGCAATCACGAACCACGCGGTGGTGCGCTTCGATCAGAGCGCCGACGGCACCTACGGCGGCGCGATGGGCGGTTCCGGATCGCTGGTCAAGGACGGCACGGGCACGATCACCCTGTCCGGCACGAACACCTATGCCGGCGCGACGACCATCAATGCCGGCACGCTGGCGGTGAATGGTTCGATCACGTCCGCCGTCACCGTCAACAACGGCGGCATGCTAGGCGGCACCGGCGCCATCGGCGGCGTCAACGTCATGGCCGGCGGCATCTTTGCCCCCGGCAATTCAATCGGCACGATGATCGTCAACGGCCCGGTCAGCTTCGCCGCCGGTTCGGTCTACCGCGTCGAAGCCGATGCCGCCGGCAATGCCGACCGTACCGAAGCAAGCGGCGCAGCGAGCATCAGCGGCGGCAGCGTCGACGTGCAAGCGGCTTCCGGCACCTATCAACGCATGACGAACTACACCATCCTGAAAGCCAACGGCGGCGTAACCGGCCAGTTCTCCACGGTGACCTCCAACCTGGCCTTCCTCGACCCGGCGCTGAGTTATGGCGCAGACAGCGTGACCCTGACGCTGACGCGCAACGACATCCAGTTCAGCGCAGTCACGACAACGCCGAACCAGGGCGCGATGGCCGGTTATCTCGACAGTCTGGGCAACAACCCCGCCATCATGGATCTGCTGCTCCGCATTGATGGCCTCAGCGCCGAGCAGGCGCGGGCTGCATTTGCCAGCCTGGGCGGCGGCATCCTGTCCGGCGGGTCTACTGTGGCTCGGGCCGGATCATTGCAAGCAATGCAGCGCGCGCATGGCCGACTGACAAGTGGCGGCGGCGGCACGGGGCTCGCCTTCAGCGGCATAAAGCTCGCCGCGGCGGACCGGGTGGCCAGCGATGCCGCGCCGGCATATGCCGGCAGCGGGACCGCCGGCACGCAGCGCGGTTTCTGGGTGCAGGCCGGCGGCCTGCGCGGCAATGTCGACGGCAATGCCAATGCCGCCGGTTTCGGCTGGCGCGGCAGCGGCTTGACGGTGGGCGCGGATACCGAACTGGGGCGCAATAACGTGCTCGGCGTGGCGCTGGCCTATGACCGGAACCGCATTCAGCCCGATGCCGGCGGTTCGGGAAAAGTGAAGAGTCCGCGGGTCACCGTGTACGGCAGCCATGACGCGGGGCCGTGGACCGTACGCGCCACGGCGGCTTATGCGCGGCCGGATTTCGACACGCAGCGCCTGGTGGTGGTCGGCAACAACACGAGTATCGCGTCGAGCACGCACCGCGGCGATGAGTGGTCGATGTCCGCAGAGGCGGAATACACCATCAGACTGGGCAAGGATCAGTTGAAACCGCTGGCGGGACTGCGCTACACCCGCCTGAAGGAGGACGGCTACACCGAAACCGGCAGCATCGCCAATCTGGTGGTGAACGGGCGCAGCACCGAGTCCGTGGTGTCGCTGTTCGGCGCGCGTATCGTGCGGCCCTTCGATCAGGGCGCAGGCAATGTCGAACTGCGCGCGGTGTGGAGCCATGAGTTCGGCGATGTCAATCCGGCAGTCAGCGGCCGGCTCGCCGCGGCACCGGTCGGGGCGTCGTTCAGCACCAGCGGCGTGCCGATCAAACGCGATGCGCTGACGCTCGGCGCCGGAGTCTCCAGCCAGACGTCGAAGCGCCTGGCACTGTACGCCGACGTCAATGTCGAACTGCGCGGCAGCGGGCAGTCGCAGTATGCGCTGGTGGGGGGGATGCGGTATCAGTGGTAGTTTCTGCTCCCGTAATATGCCGCCAACCAAGGTGGGCTCATCCAAGGTGCGCTTATTACGGGCCACCTCACTAACCGGCAATCCACAGCAGAAGTCTCAGTGCCGGGATCGATTTCTTATGATGACGGCCTGCCCCATCGGTCTGCGGCGCTACCTTTTCCGGCCGAGACAGCGGGGCAGTCGATGCGGACAGGGGGATGGGGCCGGAAACCGGCACATCAACCGCCAATGACCAAGAACAACGTTGAAACAGAATTGACTCCGGTACGTTTAATCACAGCGACTGAAGGGAACGGTGTCAACCGTCGGTTTAGGCATTTCCACCACTACTCGCCTTTCTCTTTTTGTCACGATAGTCGATGACGCGACTAACGATAGAGATGACTGCGATTACAATGGCCCATACGACCCACGTAGGGACAACCTGAGTAAATTGGACAAATGCGGCGCTTATTTCGTGGGCCAGCCAGAGACCTACGCCGGCCACAATGGGCGACGCAATAAACAGGCTAATAAGAAAGGTAAAGAGATCAATTTCACCTTTGCGTCCGAAGAGCACAGATATGCCGATAGCAATAAGGCCGGCAAGCGGAAGAGACAAAAAGACCCAAAACGCACCAGCCGAATTGCTATGGGCAAATGCGGCGCTCGGAGCGAACAGGAGAATTATTGTGGCAGCGCTACGCATGCGAAACGCCGCTTTCGACCGTCCGGTGCATGCGCGGGTTAGGACTGCCCCCTCCATCTCCTGGCCACCCATTTCCAAGCCTTCGGTAAATCTATGCCTATCCCAAAGAAGCTCGGTTTTAGGACAAGCGGATTGGTGTCTTCTGATTTTTCCGTTTCAGCAAAGGCTTCGCGAAGTTCGAGTTTTCGCCGCCATCGTTCAGTTAGCTTCAATGTGAAGCGAATGTATTCCGGCGAGTTGGCACGAACCTCCTTCCCCCAATCCAAAACGAGATTCGGTTTGTCAATCCTTATCCAATCTCGTTTGAAATTCGAGTGTGGGTAGTAATGAGTTTCCCACTGCTCAATCCACAGAATCCCACGATGTTCTGCGGTAACCACGAGATGATTTGCGCCTTCTCCCTTACGGGTAAAAAGGTAGAAACTTCGCTCTGGAAATTGAAACATTAGTTCGACTAGATGGTTCAAATCCTCGCTAGTACTGATGTCACCATTCTCGATCACATAGAAGCCCAAACGCTTAACGTCCGTTGCCAATTCCTCCGGGAAACGGATCTCTTCTTGACTCATCGTCACCGCAGCCCTAACGTTGTGGTGAACGGCGGACCGCTCTTGCCCGTCCGTTCCACCTAGAGTTAGACGTCTTGGTCACTCGTACCTCAGCGCGATGTTCCACTGGGGTTGTAGCAACTGAATAAGCCTTCGCTCCAAGCGCTCTATGTCCCTGTTGTCATCCAATGGGCATAGGAACAGCGCGATCTCGCCAAGAGTCGGCGCAATGAGAGCGTTCAAATGGCAGTTGGTCGCTTGACCATCGACATAGCAGTTCTTCGGATGAATGGTGCCGTAGCCTTGGTTGATTCGCCTCTCAAATGGATCGTAGCTGCGCCCAACATAGACGATCTCATGCCTTAGGCGATAGCAGTACAAGCCTTTCTTCCGCGCCAGCGGCCCGCGGTCCATTCGAAATGTGCAGTAGCTGCTGTCGCCATAGCCGTTGAGGAATTGCTTGTAGTTCGCGTTGTCCGAAAGCTTCAACTGCAAGAGGAAAGTACCCAGCGGCTTGTCCATGGCGTCGGGATGGTTGGTGGAGACCAAGCCGAGCAGCTTCGAATAGCGCTTATGAGCTAGCGTCTCCGCAACGGT
This sequence comes from Burkholderiales bacterium, assembly GCA_026125585.1. Taxonomy (GTDB): domain Bacteria; phylum Pseudomonadota; class Gammaproteobacteria; order Burkholderiales; family SG8-41. Next base: position 3,361 of record JAHCLD010000107.1, on the reverse strand, counting down.
CTTGTTGTTCTTCTCGCCGAAAACGTTGGACTTAAGGCCTGAGAGAAAGGACAGTTTCGCTTGCTGAAACTCCAGCACCTCACCGTCGAAACGAAGAACAAGCTGGCCATTGCTTTGGTCTTGGACCTCAACTGCCAATTTGGAGGCGACTTCCATTGAGATGTCTAACGTTCCGCATCAGCCGCGCGCGGCGCTCTTGCGCGCGTCGGCTGCATGCGAGGGTTAGATCCCTTCATTCTTCCTTGCCACTGATGTTCAACTTACCCTCGTTCTGTTTCTTGGCTAGCGGCTCAACGCGCCGATACACGGACAGCAAAATTTTGAGTTTCATGACCGGATTGCTGTGCACCTTTTGATCGAGCAGACGTTCCTGCTCTTTGGTCAGTCCAAGGACTTTTACCAACTTTTTCGACGACTCCTCGCAAAAAGCGATTTGGCGTTGCGTTAGTTCAAGCTCCTCCTTTGCTAAGTTGATCTTGGAAAGTTCAAGGTCAACGGCAGCTTTCTGGATGTTCCTATAGGTGTCATGCGCCGAGTTGATGGACATACAGACAACTTTCACGATGCCGGCCACTGTTGCGGCAACGGCGAGCAACTCGGTTAGTTCAATAAATCCAGGTGAGGCGTAACGAATGCACTGAACTTCCGGGCGGAGCTTCGGCGGGATCTTGTGGAACAGTTGATTAAAGAAATTTACGGTGCTGTAGCCACCTCGCCACGGAAATTTCCCGTAGATGTAATCGACTTCATCGCGCCGCGCTTGCGGCAGGTCCGGCATTAACGAGTAGGCGAAGCCGTAGAGCTGGATGTAGTCCTTCGTGGTATCGGATAGCTCCTCAAGCCCCCATCGGCCGTCGATCTGGAGTCTTGTTTTTCTTGGTTCGAATGTCGCCATGGCTCGGGAAGGAATCTAACGTGAAGTAGTTGACATTTTTAGTTGCCAAATTTAGGTGCCACTTTTAGTTGACATTTTGCACCTCTCTGGTGCGCATGATATGCCGCCGTCACGTCATCCATCAACAATAGGAATTTTGCACAGTGCACCTGGTTACCTAACCGGCTCCAACCGCACAATCACCCCCTCCCGCTCATCCGTCAGCAGATAAACCAACCCGTCCGGACCCACCCGCACGTCTCGGATGCGCCCGATCAGCCCCTTGATCATCCGCTCCTCGCGCACGACCTTCTCGCCGTCGAGTTCCAGCCGCACCAGCATTTCGTCGCGCAGCGCGCCGACCAGCAGATTGCCTTTCCAGTTCGGAAATCTGTCGCCGGTGTAGAAGGCCATGCCTGACGGCGCGATCGACGGCACCCAGACGTGCAGTGGCTGTTCCATGCCGGGCTTGGCGCTGCCTTCGCCGATCCTCGTGCCGATGCCATAGTTGACGCCGTAACTGATCACCGGCCAGCCGTAGTTGCGGCCGGCGCGCATCACGTTGACTTCGTCGCCGCCCTGCGGGCCGTGTTCGTGGGTCCACAGTTCGCCGGTCTGCGGATGCAGCGCGGCGCCCTGCATGTTGCGGTTGCCGAGCGTGAACTTCTCGGGTTTCGCGCCGGCGCGGCCGACGAAGGGGTTGTCCTTCGGCACGCGGCCGTCGTCGTGCAGACGGATCACCGAGCCGGCGTGGTCGTCGAGTTTCTGCGCGCGCGGCATGTCGCCGCGGTCGCCGAGGGTCAGATAGACATGGCCCTTGCCGTCGAACACGATGCGTGAGCCGAAGTGGTGGCCGGCGCGGGTTTTCGGTTCCATGCTGAACAGGACCTGCACGTCGGTCATGCGGTGGCCCTGCAACTTGCCGCGCGCCATCGCCGTGCCCCAGCCACCTGGCCCTGGCGCGTTGTATGACCAGTAGATCCAGCCGTTCTTTTCGTACTGCGGGTGCAGCGCGACGTCGAGCAGGCCGCCCTGCCCGCTGGCGACGATTTCCGGCAGGCCTTCGACGGGTTTCGGATCGAGTTTGAAATCCTTGCCGACGATGCGCAGCCGCCCGGCGCGCTCGGTCACCAGCATGCGGCCGTCGGGCAGGAAGGCCATCGACCAGGGATTTTGCAGGCCGCGCACGAGGGTGACGACGCGGAAGTCGTGTTTTTCGGATTTGACGGTTTGGGGCTGCGCGGCAGCGGGAGCAGCAGCCATCATCATCACCAGGGCCGTCATTCCGGCGCACGCCGGAATCCAGGAGATTTTGACGTGTTTGAAAATGCCGGACAGATACTGCCGGGGTTGCCCCTGCTTCGCCTCAAGCGTGCCCTTGTCTGGATTCCGGCGTGCGCCGGAATGACGGGGCCGGGCGGTGGAATGACCGGACGGGACATGCACTGGATTCCGGCTTTCGCCGGAATGACGGAGGCGGAAGATCATGCGCGGGTACTCCGGAAAAGGTGAAATCGGGCGCGTTTATAATAGCGCCCTTTTCCGCAGCAGCCTCCGATGCTTCCGAATGAACTGCCCGCTCCCGGGCAGCGTGCCAGCACCGCACCGCTCCACGGCTCCAGCGACGCGCCCGCGCTCGCCGCGCTGGCGGCCCGCGCGCGTCCGCTGCTGGTGCTGACGGAAAACGCCTGGCAGGCGCAGCGGCTGCTGCAGGAGATTCCCTTCTTCGCGCCGCAACTGCGGCTGCACCTGCTGCCGGACTGGGAAACGCTGCCGTACGACCATTTCTCGCCGCACCACGACCTGGTGTCGGAGCGGCTGGCGACGCTGTGCCAGATCGCGCGCGGCGATTTCGACATCGCGCTGGTGCCGGTGACCACCGCGCTGTACCGTTTCGCGCCGGTCGATTACATCACCGCCAACACCTTCTATTTCCGCCAGGGCGCGAAGCTCGGCCCCGATGCGCTGCGGCTGCAACTGACGCTCGCCGGCTACAACCACGTCACGCAGGTCGTCGCGCCCGGCGAGTACAGCTTCCGCGGCGGGCTGATCGACCTCTACCCGATGGGCAGCCCGCTGCCCTACCGGATCGACCTGTTCGACGACGTCATCGATTCGATCCGCAGCTTCGACATCGACAGCCAGCGCTCGATCATGAAAGTGCCGGAAGTGCGGCTGCTGCCGGCGCGCGAGTTCCCGCTGGACGAGGCCGCGCGCACTGCCTTCCGCCAGCGCTTCCGCGAGCGCTTCGAGGGCGATCCTTCGCGCAGCCAGGTCTACAAGGACGTGTCGAAGGGCATCCCGACGGCGGGCATCGAATATTTCCTGCCGCTGTTTTTCGACGGCACTGCGCTGCTCACCGATTACCTGCCAAAAGACACGACCGTCTGCCTGCGCCCTGGCATCACCGAGGCCATCGACGAGTTCTGGGCCGACACGCGCGGCCGCCATGCGATGGTGCGCGGCGATCTGGCCAATCCGGTGCTG
>JAHCLD010000106.1 GCA_026125585.1 Burkholderiales bacterium | reverse complement strand
AGTGATGGAGATTGCCGCGGGCAGGATGCCTGCGCGCGGTTTTCCTGCAACGGTCAAAGCCGAATCGGCCGTGGGAGCTTTGAAAACAGGGGTGGAGACGCGAGCGGGGCGAGGTTGAGGCGGGGGATCGGTTGGATTTGAGCTTATGGCCCGATAGGGGAAAAATGAGAGCGGAATCGACTCCGGTAACTTCGACGATGCGCGGCATGAGGAAAATCTGGATTTGCGTGTTTCTCGTTGCCGGATGTGCGGCCCCGCAGGGATTGTTTGGTGGAACCGTGGGAGAGAAGTTCAGGAAGGCGTTGGCCAATGTGGATACACGTTGCAAGGAGCGCAAGATAGGGCCGTACCTGGATCCAACGGATCCCGAATACAGACGTAAATCCGCACTGACGAATTGTGATGTCCTGAAAATAAAACCCTTCGATCTGAAGACGGTGCTGGCGACACCGGAAGGGAAGTTCGCGTATTCAATCCAATTGCCGCCGCCGCTGGACAAGCCGCGGGTGAGGCGGTCGGATTATCGTTCGGCGGAGGAGTATTTTGAGGCGCTTTGCCAACATGAATTAGTCGAAACAACATTCAAAAAAGTGAAGGATGTCGACGGAATTGCAGTTCTTAGGGTTTACCCCACGCCATATCCCATTACCTTAGGTTCGTACAGTGATGAATCAAACGGTACCGGAATGGCAATTGCACCTGAGGAGCGTTTGATCCTTTCGCCGCCTTCGTTTCAATTTGTCGAACGGCCACTGCGGTTGGATGAACAGAAGAAATTTCCCGGCGTGGCGTATCTTCGATTTGAAAAAGATCCGGATAGACCGGGGCGGTTATCTGTTCGACCGATTGATCATCTGAGCGCTACCTATGCATCCATATGGCGGGGCACTCCGAGCATGGATGATCGTCAAGATGGGATTTTTGGGGGGGAGTTGATTTTGCTTGACCGGAAAAGCGGTGAGATTGTTGGAATCCGCAGAACCTTTTCCCGGGATGAAGTGAATCTAGATGACCGGTCTCGTGTTCGGTTTTGGAGTTTACCGTGTCCGAATCCCAAGAGAATCGAATATATCCAGTTTCTTAAAAATGTCTTGGTGCCAGCTCAGGCGAAGGAGTAACTATGTCTGCTGCAATTAACCGGGTTCAGGCAATGATACTTGCGCAGTTTGCCGCTGAATCCCATCTTGATGATGGGGTTTCGTTTGTCAACCAAGGGTGCCGTAGTCAATTTCTTTATCTTGGGAGAATGCAATGAAAAAATCTTGCATGCTGCAGAGGTCGGCCATCGGAGCGGCGACCGTATTGCTGTTCGCGTTTGCCGCACAGGGCGCGCACGCCCAGAATTATCCGACCAGAACGGTGCGCTACATTGTGCCGCAGGCGCCGGGCGGCTCTTCAGACACACTGGCGCGCGTGCTCGCGCCGCGCCTCGCCACTGCACTGGGACAGCAGGTCGTCGTCGACAACCGGCCCGGCGCCACCGGCATCATCGGCGCGGAGCTGACCGTGAAGGCGCCGCCGGACGGGCACACGCTGTTGCAGGTGGCGACTTCGCATGCGACCAATCCCGCGATGGGCATCAAGCTGCCTTACGATACGCTGCGCGATTTTACTTCGATTGCATTGATATCCCAGCAGCCGAACATCTGGCTCGCCCATCCGTCGCTGCCTGCGCGCAACATCAGGCAGCTCATCGCGTTCGCGAAGCCGCGCCCGGGCGACATCGATTTCGCTTCTTCGGGCACGGGCAGCTCCCAGCATCTCGCGGGAGAGCTGCTCAACGTGATGACGGGCATCAAGCTCGTGCACATCCCGTACAAGGGCAGTCCGCCGGCGCTGACCGACACGCTGGCCGGCCGCGTCGCGCTGATGAGCTCCACGATGGCGCCGGCGATACCGCACATGAAGAGCGGCAGGCTGCACGCGCTCGGGGTGACAAGCGCGAAACGTTCGCCGGCGGCGCCGGAAATTCCGACGGTGGCGGAGTCCGGCGTGCCCGGCTACGAAGCGATCGCATGGCAGGGACTGGTTGCGCCTGCGGGCCTGCCTGCGGAAGTGGTCAACCGGCTGAGCAGGGAGCTCGTGCGCATCCTCGGCCTCGCCGACGTCAGGCGCATCCTGATGGAGCAGGGTTACGAACCGGTCGGCGGCACGGCGGAGGAATTCATGCGTTTCACCCAGTCCGAAATCGCGAAGTGGACGAAAGTCACCACGGCGGCGGGGCTGCGGGAGTAGGGGGACGCAATGAATGGTTTCGGGCTGGAGATTTTTCGGGATTGCAACGGTTTGGCAAACATCAGTGCGAGGGTTGATTTTTTTCAACGCAATCTGCCCTCCTTCTAATGGGTGGCTGTCTTGAAAAGGAAATCGACCTCGGTAATCTGGGTTCTGTCCCAGATTAAAGGCAATGATTAAAAAATTACCACTTAACTTCGGCGGGAGCGCAGCACGATGGAAGTAATTCTGGGCAACGTGATGCGCGGTATCGGGTTTCTGTATTGGGTGTTGGCCATCGGGGGGATAGTGTTGGCAATCCGCATGGGCAAGAGCGTGCGGAGCAAAGCCATTGGAGCAGTCATCGTGGTCGCCGTGTTCGGTTTTTTGCCCGGCAAGATGATGGTCGAGCAGCGTCAGCGTGACACTTATGCCAAGGAAGCGTGGGCGTATTTCAGGAAACTTTGCGACGAGAAATCTGGCGAGAAGATTTATAAAACGTTCACAGATGTTAAAAGTGTGCTGGTGGTGAGGTCGTTACCGCCGGCGACAGAAAAGGACCTCTATGATCAGTTCTGGTATGGGGATCCATATAGCAATACGACGCCATGGAACAAACGGGGCGAATCTGCGGCATTGATGCTGGCATCAAGAACAGCCCCCGTTGCTTATGAGACGAGAGGTCGCGGATATGATTATGTGGAAATGCGAGCTGACTCAAGTGACGTTATTGTCAGATATTCATATCCTGTGGGGTCAGATCGGCATGGAACCTCAATCAGTGATAAATCTGAGAGCCGTTTTGGGATTTCTTGGGAAGATATTTCAAAGCCAGAGGACCGAAGATATTGGGTTGCCGGAAGCCGATTGAGTGTTATTGATCTTACGGACAACAGTATTGTTGCTGAACGGATTGGATATTTAATCGAGGCGGGATTTGGTGCAACAGATGGACAGCGACGACCTTGGCTTAGTTCTAGAGGTATAGGTTCCAATGGAAGATCGTGCCCGGACACACATGATTATTCAGATCGTTGGTTTTTACTGAAAGTATTAAAGCCCACTGAGGAAGTGGACCATGGCAAATAACGAATTAACCAGCTAAAGGTGCCGGAGCCAGTTTCCTTCCCGACAACATGAAATATCCAGATCAATGGATCGCATCATTCCCCTTCGTCGAACTCTGCGCGGTGTTGTGTTGAACGGCATCCCGCGATGTGTCCGTCCCTGCGTTCAGACGTCATGACGATCCCCGTGCATTGCCAACCGTCATCGTCGAAGCGGCGAGATCGTTGCCTGTAAAGAATATAAAAACATAATAAAAACAATAACTTATAATTTCCTCCATAATCCGCGCCGCCGGCCGGCGCCGGGCCCGCTGCCCGCTTCCGTTATGATGCGCGCGTCACGGCGCGATCGCCGCCTCCAGCCCGCGCGGCGCGCGTGACCCGTCTTTGCAACACCATCCGGACATCCTCAATGACTGAAACGCCGCGGCACGCCGCGCCGATCGCGCTGCCGCTGCTGGCGGTGATCCTCGCCGCGCTGGCGATGATCGGTCCCTTCACCATCGACACCTATCTGCCGTCGTTCCCGCACATCGGCGGCGATCTGCGGGTGACGCCGGCGCAGTTGCAGCAGACGCTGAGCCTCTACCTGTTCACCGTGGCGCTGATGACGCTGTTCCACGGCACGCTGTCCGACTCCTTCGGGCGCCGGCCGGTGATTCTGGCGAGCCTGCTGTTGTATGTCATCGCGGCCGCGGGCTGCGCGCTGTCCACCAGCCTGCCGCAACTGCTGTTCTGGCGGGCCGTCCAGGGTCTGGCGGCCGGCGCCGGCATCATCGTCGGGCGCGCCATCATCCGCGACAGTTTTGCCGGGCACGAGGCGCAGCGCCTGATGTCGCTGGTGACGATGATTTTCGGCATCGCGCCGGCGATTGCGCCGGTGATCGGCGGCTGGCTGCAGCTTGCGTTCGGCTGGCGCGCCATTTTCTGGTTTCTCGCGGGGTACGGCGCGCTGCTGCTGCTGGTCTGCCTGCGCCGCCTGCCGGAAACGCATCCGGTTCCGGCGCGCCAGCCGTTTTCCGCCGCGCCGCTGCTGCGCAGTTATCTGCAGCTCGGCGGCGACCCGAAGCTGGTGCTGCTTTGCCTGCTGGTGGCCATGAATTTTTCCGGGTTTTTTCTCTACGTGGTGTCCGCGCCCGCGGTGATTTACGATCTGCTCGGCCTGGGCGAGAGCGACTTTGCCTGGCTGTTCGTGCCCGGCATCGGCGGCGTGATGTTCGGCGCCTACCTGTCGGGGCGGCTCGCCGGCCGCCAGACAGCCCTGCGCACCGTGTCCGCGGGCTATCTCGTCATGGCAATCGCGGCCCTCGCCAACATCGTCTACTGCGCCCTGTTCCCGCCGGCCCTGCCCTGGACCGTCCTGCCGGTGATGATCTACACGGCCGGCATGGCCCTCGCGATGCCCAGCGTGACGCTGCTCGCGCTGGACCTGTATCCGAAGCTGCGCGGAATGGCGTCGTCGCTGCAGGGCTTCGCCCACAGTTTTTTTGCCGGCGTGGCCGCCGGCGTGGTGTCACCGCTGCTGTCCGGCAGCGCGCTGATGCTGGCCTGCGGCATGGCCGGCTGGCTGGTTCTCGGGTGGCTGTGCTGGAGGGGCTATCTTCGCCTGCTGAAACGGCCCTGAACGATTCGCGCTCGCCGATTTGCGGTGCAACAAACGGAATGTCCGCCGATGCTTTTGCCGGAACAGACGGTAACAGACAGACGGTGAATGAAAGCGGTGGATAAAAGCAGCGGGTAACCGTCCACATCGTATCGGTAATTCCGGCATCGGGCCTGCGGTGGTAGCCTGCCTGACTGGGGTTTCAATTCAACACGCCATTACAACAAATGCATTAGATGGAGATCGTGCCGTGCGCAAAGCCGGCACGCCAGTCCGATGAACCCGGAAGACTCCGCCGGAGAACGTTTTCCCTATTTTGCCGAGGCGTTCGGCCTGTTCGCCTGCGTGCTGGTGGTTGCCGCGATGGCATTGGCGGCATGGCTGTCCTACCGCAGCCACAGCGATTCCGAGTACGAGTTCGAGGTCCGCCGCGCCGAGGACATGGCGCGCGTGCTGAGAACGCATACCGGGGATACGCTGCGCAGCGTCGACGACGCGATACACCAGATGAAACGCGCGGCGGAACGCGACGGCACCGGTATCGTCCTGCAACAGCTGATCAACGACCACGCCGACATCCGGGGTTACCTGGCGGTCGCATCCATCGCCGATGCCGAGGGCAGGCTGGTCAACAGCACCCTGCCGATTCCCGCCGGCGCCCGGATCGCGGATCTCGCGCATTTCCGCGTCCACGCCGACGAGGACAGCGGCGCCCTGTTCATCAACCGGCCGGCGCTCGGACGGGTTTCCGGCAAATGGTCTTTTCATCTGAGCCGCCGCATCAACCGTCCGGACGGATCCTTCGGCGGGGTCGCCGTCATCGCCGTCGATCTTTCCTACTGGCAGCACCTGTTGCGCGAGGGACGCTTCGGTGAGTCCGGGACCATCGCGCTGATCGGCCTGGATGGCGCCGCCCGCGCGGTGTTCGGGCCCGATCCGGAGCGCAGCGCCGCGCTGATCGGGACCGATTGGGGATTTCTTGCCGGCGATGCCGCCGCGGGCGGCCCGGACACGGGACGGGTGGTCGCCGGACCGGAGGATTTGCACGGCACCTGGGCCTACCACCGCCTGGACGGATTCCCGCTGCTGGTTGCCGTGGCCGCGGACGACCGCGCGCTGGCGGCGCGCCTTGCCGTCATGCGCAACCGGTACGTGGCCGGCACGCTGGCGATCAGCATGCTGGTCTGCCTGTTCACCGCGGCCATGCTGCTGGCGTTCTGGCGCCGCCGGCAGCACGCCGCCGAGCGCGCCCGCATGGCCGAATCGTCGCGGCAGAGCGAGGAGCGCTTCCGCTCCGTGTTCGACCAGGCCGCCGTCGGCATGGGGCTGTGGACCATCGGCCGGCGCGACCAGCCCTGGCTGCGGGTCAACCGGAGGTTCGCGGAGTTTCTGGGCTACCCGGAACAGGAATTGCTGCGGACACCGTCATCGGCCGTCAATGTGCCGGAGGACGAGGGACTGGCCGCGGACATGGACCGCCGCCTCGCGGCCGGCGAGATCGCGACCTACAGCCGCGAGAAACAGTACCTGCGCAGGGACGGCAGCCGGATCTGGGGCCATATCACAGTCAACGTGCTGCGTTACCCCGACGGGCGTCCGGCGCAGGCCCTGAGCATCGTGCAGGACATCAGCGACCGCAAGCTGGCCGAGGCGGCGCTGCGCGACAGCGAAAGCCGGTTCCGCACGATATTCGAGCACGCGGACATCGGCATCACGCTGCGCGCGGTGCATGACCGCCACCAGCCGTGGCTCGAGGTCAACGACAGGTTCTGCGAGATGACCGGCTACAGCCGCGGCGAGCTGCTGCGCATGAGCACCGCACAGATCACGCTGGCCGGGGAAAACGCGGAGGCCGACGCCAGCAACGCCCGCATGGCACGCGGCGAAATCACCGGCCACACCCGCGAGAAGCGCCTCGTGCGCAAGGACGGCAGCCTGTTCTGGGTGGCGCTGGCCACCACGGCCCTTCCGGACGCCGGCGGGCGCCCGTACCGCGTGATCTCGGTCTATCAGGACATCAACGCCCGCAAGGCGGCCGAGGGGCTCGCGCGCGAAAGCGACGCGCGCTTCAAGGCCATGTTCGAGCACGCGGGAGTGGGCATGTCCCTGCGGCCGGCGCGCGACCGCCTGCTGCCGTGGACCGCCGTCAACGACAAGTTCTGCGAGATGACCGGTTACCACCGCGAGGAGCTGCTGCGCCTGAGCACGGCCGACCTGACGCCGCCGGAAGGCCATGACGAGGCGATCCGCGACAACCGGCGGCTGATGCGCGGAGAGGTCGCGAATTACGCCCGCGAGAAACCCCTGCTGCGCAAGGACGGCAGCCTGCTGTGGGTCCAGCTTTCCGTCGCCTCGCTGCCGGGGCCCGACGGCATGCCCCTGCAGATCGTCAGCACCTATCAGGACATCAGCGCGCGCAAGCAGGTCGAGGAGCTGCTGCGCAAGAGCGAGCAGCAGTTCAAGGCGATATTCGATCACGCGGGCATCGGCATCACGCTGCGGCCGGCCGGGGACCGCGGCCGCCCCTGGCTCGCGGTCAACGACAAGTTCTGCGAGATGACGGGATACAGCCGCGAGGAAGCCCTGCGCCTGGGCACCATCGACATCACCGCGCCGGAACGCACCGAGGGCGCGATTCGCGACAAGGCCAGGCTGCTGTCCGGGGAGGTGCGCAGCTACTCCGTGGAAAAGCGCATCCGCCGCAAGGACGGCTCGTGGATCTGGATCGCGCTGTCGGTGGCGGCCCTGCCCGACGCGCAGGGCAACCCCGACATGGTGATCGCCACTTACCAGGACATCAACGCACGGCGGCTCACCGAGGAGCGCCTGCGCGCGATCATCGCCGCCGAACCCGAGTGCGTGGCGATCGTTTCTCCGGAGGGCATGCTGGTCGACATGAATCCGGCGGGGCTGCGCATGCTGGAGGCCGGCAGCCTCGACGAGATGCGCAGGCGCCCGTTCCTGAAGCAGGTCGCGCCGCGGTTCCGGCGGGCATTCGTGCGGCTGCAGCGGCGGATACTGGCCGGCGGGTCGGGCATGCTCGAGTTCGAGGCCGAGGGTCTCGCCGGCAACCGGCGCTGGCTGGAAATCCACGGAGCGCCTCTGCACGACGCTTCCGGCGCGATCACCGCACTGCTCGGCATCGCGAGGGACGTCACCGAGCGTCGCATGGCGAGGGAGGCGCTGGCCGCCGAACGCAACCTGCTGCGCACGGTCATCGACAGCATGCCCGACCGCATCCGCGTCAAGGACCGGGATCTGCGTTACATGCTCGCGAACAGGGCCTGGCTGGCGCTGCGCGCGCCCGGGCTTGCCGACGTCAGGGGGCGGAGCAACTACGATTTCCTGGCCGGTGAGGAGGCGGACAGGGTGGAAGCCGAGGATCGCACCGTGCTGGAAACCGGAAACCCCAGCCGGCCGCGCGAAGTGTCCCATGCCACTCCCGACGGCCTGCGCTGGTACATCACCACGAAAACCCCGCTGCGCGGCGCGGACGACGC
>JAHCLD010000105.1 GCA_026125585.1 Burkholderiales bacterium | reverse complement strand
GCGCGGCCACGCCGCCGCCGAATTCACGCAGCAGTGCCTGCGCCACCGGATGCGAGGGCACACGGATCGCGACGGTGTCCTGGCCGCCGGTGACGGCATCGGGCACTTTCGAATTGCGTTTCAGCACCAGCGTCAGCGGGCCGGGCCAGAATTTTTTGGCGAGAGCATGCGCGGCCGGCGGAATGTCGCGCGCCCAGTTGGCGAGCTGCACGGCATCGGCGATGTGCACGATCAGCGGATGGTTCGACGGTCGGCCCTTGGCGGCATAGATCCTGCGCACGGCATCGGCATTCGAGGCATCGGCGCCGAGGCCGTAGACGGTTTCGGTGGGAAATGCGACGAGTTCGCCGGCCTTGAGTCGTGCGGCGGCGCGGGTGACGTCGGTTTTTGATACGGGATGCGTCATCTCGCGAGTATCTCGCAAAGCAACAAAAATATCAATTAAAACAAGTACTTATATTTTATGCATTAGCGCTCGCCGGTATTCCGGATGGCATCATCGAGGGAGCGGATCTGGCTGATGATGCGCACCAGCTTCTGACCGTACGCCGTCAGCGCGTATTCGGTGCGTGGCGGCACCTCGGCATACACCCGCTTGTCGAGCAGGCCGTAGTGCGTGAGCTTGCGCAGACGCTCCGACAGCACCTTGGTCGAAATGCCCGCGATGTGCCGCTCCAGCGCGCCGGGCCGCGAAATCCCCTGTCCCACCGCCTGCAGCACCGACACCGACCATTTGCAGCCGACCACGTCTTCGAGCTGACGGTATTCGGAAGCGGCCGACGGAATTTTTTTTGCCTTCATAGTCTTCGATTTACACCAAAAAGTGCCCGGGGTTCCGGAAAGTGCCTGCTGTCGCCGTGCCACGCGGCCGCCTAGGATGCGCCTGTGCCTGTGGCACGACCCGAACGATCAAAGGAGACTCGCATGAAAAGCAAAGCCGTGTTTTATCACGCCGGATGTCCCGTGTGTGTCGAAGCCGAACAGAACGTCGCGCACGCGATGGACCCGGCGAAGTACGACGTCGAAGTGGTGCACCTCGGCCAGGACAAGGCGCGCCTGAAGGACGCGCTGTCGGCCGGCGTGAAATCGGTGCCGGCGCTGGTGCTCGACGGCACGCCCTTCCACATCAATTTCGGCGCATCGATCGACGCGCTGCGCTGACGGCGCCGCTGCAGGCGCAGAGAGTAAAGCGCAAATACGAAGGGCGCCGGTTTCTCAACCGGCGCCCTTCGTCCGTGCAGCGACCGGCCGGCTAGACCGGCATCGCCAGCGGCTTGAACTGCTTCGACAGCTTCAACCCCTGCGACTGGTAGTTCGAGCCGATGTTGACCCCGTAGATCTTTTCCGGTTCGCCGAGCAGGCGTTCGTAAACCAGGCGGCCGACGTCCTGGCCGTGTTCGATCATGAACGGCACGTCGTGCGAGCGCACTTCGAGCACCGCGCGCGCGCCCTTGAGATTGTTCGCGCCGTAACCGAAGCCGGGGTCGAAGAAGCCGGCGTAGTGGATGCGGAATTCGCCGACGGAAGGATCGTAGGCCACCATCGACGCGGCGAAGTTGTTGGGAATGCGCACGCGTTCGCGCGACACCAGGATGTAGAAGTCGTCCGGATTCAGCACCAGCGAGCGGTCGGCGTTGCGCCGGATCGGCTCCCAGAAGTCGAGCGGGTCGTAGTGATTGAGCTTCGATAAATCAATCAAAGGCGCGTGATGCTTGGCACGGTAGCCGATGATGCCGTGGCTGGCATCGCCTTCGAGATCGACCGACACCCACAGGCCGTTTTTGATCATCGCCGGCAGCGGGCCGTCGCTGTCGGAGTAGACCAGCTTCAGCGTCTGGTCGAGCTCGGCCAGCTTGGTGTCCGAGGGCGGCGGGTTGCCGCGCACGAAGCGGATCTGGTTCAGCCGCGTGCCCTGCTGCGCCAGCACGCTGAAGGTGTGTGGCATGATTTCCACGTACAGCTTGCCCTTGTAGCCGGCGGCCACGCCCTCGAATTCGGCGCCGGCATCGGTGATCAGCCGCGTGAAAATGTCGAGCCGGCCGGTGGAGCTTTTCGGGTTGGCATGGCCGGCGATGTCGGCCGGCAGTTTCAACTCCTCCATCAGCTCGGCGATGTAGACGCAGCCCTTCTCCAGCACCGTCGGCCGGGTGAGATCGATCCTGTGCATCTGCAGGCGGTCGATCTTGGCCTGCACGGTCGAGGTCTTGCCCGGCAGGAAACTCGCGCGCACCCGCCACGCGGTGGCGCCGAGGCGCAGGTCGAGGCTCGCCGGCTGGATCTGCGATTCGTCGACGCCGCCTTCGGCGCTGATGCGCCCGCCGTCGATCAGGCGCGCGATGTCGCGGTCCGGCAGGATGCCGGTGGTCACCGCGGCGGCGGACTCGGATTTGCCGCCTTCGGGAAACAGCTTGCCGGGCGTGGTCGACATGTCAGCGGCCGGTCAGCATGCGCTGCGCTTCGCGGTATTTCTCCGCGGTCTTCGCCAGTACGTCGGCGGGCAGCCGTGGCGCGGGCGCCTTCTTGTTCCAGGGCTGGGTCTCCAGCCAGTCGCGCACGAACTGCTTGTCGAAGCTCGGCGGGCTGATGCCGGTGCGGTATTCGGCCGCCGGCCAGAAACGCGAGGAATCCGGCGTCAGCGCCTCGTCGATCAGCACGATGTTGCCGGCATCGTCGGTGCCGAACTCGAATTTGGTGTCGGCGATGATGATGCCGCGGGTCGCGGCATATTCGGCCGCGGCCCTGTAGAGCCGGATCGAGATTTCCTTCACCTTCGCCGTGTGTTCGGCACCGATGGTGGCCACCACGTCGTCATAGGTGATGTTTTCGTCGTGATGTCCCGCGGGCGCCTTCGAGGCCGGCGTGAAAATCGGCTCGGCGAGTTTTTCCGCCTGCTTCAGGCCGGCGGGCAGTTTGATGCCGCAGACGACGCCGGTCTTCTGGTAATCGCTCCAGCCCGAACCGATCAGATAGCCGCGCACGACGGCCTCGACCATCAGCGGCTTGTATTTTTTGACGACCATCGCGCGGCCGGCGATCTGCGCGCGTTCTTCCGGCGCGACCACGGTGGCCGGATCGATGCCGGTCAGATGGTTGGGCACGATGTCCTTCAGCCGGTCGAACCAGAACTGCGACACCTCCGTCAGCACGCGGCCCTTGCCCGGAATCGGATCATCGAGAATCACGTCGAAGGCCGACAGGCGGTCGCTCTGCACGACCAGCAGCCTGTCGTCGCCAACGGCATAGAGGTCGCGTACCTTGCCGCGGTGCAGGAAAGGCAGGCTTTTCAGATCGGTCTGGTACAGCGGAGTGTCGCTCATGTCGGGCCGTCGTTTCGTTCAGTCTTTCCAGTCGGGATACAGCGCGCCGCGCACGGCCAGCGCCTTCTGCAGCGCGGCGTCGGGCGTTCCGCCGAGCATCGTGTAATGACCCATCTTGCGGCCGGCGCGGGCTTCGTGCTTGCCGTAGAGATGCAGCTTGGCTTCGGGCGCATCGAACACGCGTTCCCACTGCGGCTGGCCGCGCGCCCAGGCTTCGCCGAGCAGGTTGACCATCACCACCGGCGCCAGCAGCCGCGTGTCGCCCAGCGGCAGGCCGCACAGCGTGCGCACCTGCTGCTCGAACTGCGAGGTGGCGCAGGCGTCGATGGTGTAGTGGCCGCTGTTGTGCGGGCGCGGCGCCATTTCGTTGACCAGCAGTTGCCCGCCCTCCGTCACGAAAAACTCCACCGCGAGCACGCCGCAGTAGTCGAGCTTCTCCGCGATCTTCAGCGCCCACTCCCCGGCGCGCTGCGCGAGTTCCGGTGCCACCCGCGCCGGCACGATGCTGACGTCGAGAATGCCGTTGCGGTGGCGGTTCTCGGCGACCGGGAAACCGCGGCCGCGGCCGTCGGCGCCGCGCGCGACCACCACGGAAATCTCGCAGGCGAGGCCGACGCGCCGTTCCAGCACGCAGGACTCGGCGCCCATCCCGGCGAAGGCCTTCTTCGCTTCGGCGGCGTTTGCCACGCGCGCCTGGCCCTTGCCGTCGTAGCCGAAACGCGCACGCTTGAGAATGCCGGGGAACAGCGCGGCGTCAGCCGTATCGAGATCGCCCTCCTTCTCGATTACCGCGTACGGCGCGACCTCGATGCCGCAGGAACGGACGAAGGCCTTCTCGCGGATGCGGTCCTGCGCGATCGCCACCGCGTCGCCGGCAGGCCGCACCGCGCAGTGCTTCGCCAGCCAGCGCAGGCTCTCGGCGGGCACGTTCTCGAATTCGGTGGTCACGGCCTCGCAGCTGTCGGCCAGCTGCTGCAGCGCCTCGACGTCCTGGTAGGCGGCCTTCAGGTGCACATCGGCGATCGCGCCGGCGGGGCTCAGCGGATCGGGATCGAGCACGGTGACGCGGTAGCCCATGCTGTGCGCGGCGAGCGTGAACATGCGGCCCAACTGGCCACCGCCGAGCATGCCGAGCATCGCGTCGGGGAAGATCATGGCCAAAACCTGAAAGCAGCCACAGAGGGCACAGAGTTCACAGAGAGATCGCAGTGGATCGACGGCCGGCAGCCAAGCGCGGCGCCCGCCGGTCCAGCCACATCAGGAACAACAGAGGTTTTTCTCTGTGTCCTCTGTGGCTGAAAAGGTTTTCGCCTTTGACGTTCATTTTTTGACCGGCAGCTTCATCGCCCGCACGGTCACGGCCTGCTTCTTGCGGAAGGCCGCGAGTTTCTTCGCGAGTTTTTCGTCGTCGCGCGCGAGCATCGCCACCGCGAACAACCCGGCATTGGCGGCGCCGGCCTCGCCGACGGCGAAGGTCGCGACCGGCACGCCTTTCGGCATCTGCACGATGGACAGCAGCGAATCAAGGCCCTTCAGCGCACGCGAGGTCACCGGCACGCCGAGCACGGGCACGATGGTTTTTGCGGCCAGCATGCCGGGCAGATGAGCCGAGCCGCCGGCGCCGGCGATGATGCACTGCAGGCCGCGCGCGGCGGCGGCCTCGGCATAGCGGTACAGCAGGTCCGGCGTGCGGTGGGCCGACACCACCTGGGCTTCGAAAGGCACGCCGAAGCCGCGCATCATGTCGACGGCATGGCGCATCACGTCCCAGTCGCTCTGGCTGCCCATGACGATGCCGACCTTCGGTTTTTTCACTGCATGTCCCCTTATGCAAAGCGGCATTTTACAGTACGGACACACGGCAACGAGCGTGCGAAAGGGCTGCTAGAATCGTCCGCTTCGAGCAGTGCCCGCCTTCCCTTTTTCACAGCGACCTCAACGCGGATTCATACCGCGGTGGCCCATTCCCGAGGAGATCCGATGGACCGGTTCCATATCGCCGCCTGCGAACCCCCTACCGCCGTCGACACGTGGAAACATCCGGTCGCGGAGCAAGGCGTGAACCAGCCACAACGACGACACCGTCACAGTGAATGAATGCGCCGGCCATCCGGAAGCCGGGGCGGCGAAACGGGGCAAGCCGGCAGATGAATCAATGATATATAACTACTTGATTTTAAAGGATATGTTATGAATGCTCCGGGAATGCGACCTGGCGACGAGCTCGCCGGCAAAGTCGCGCTGGTCACCGGCGGCGCGCGCAACATCGGCCGCTGCATCGGGCTGTCGCTGGCCGCAGGCGGCGCGACGGTGATGGTCAATGCCAACACTTCGCGCGCCGAAGGCGAGGAAACCGTCGCGATGATCAGGAAGGCCGGCGGCAAGGCCGCGCTGCACATCGCCGACGTCACCGATCCGGAAGCCGTGCAGGCGCTGGTCGACGACACGGTGAAGCAGTTCGGCCGCATCGACCTCGTCGTCAACAACGCGGCGATCCGCGCCGAGACGCCCTTCGACAAGATTCCGTACGACGAGTGGAAGCGCGTGATCTCGATCGTGCTCGACGGCGCCTTCCTGACCACGCAGGCCGCGCTGCCCCATCTGATCAAGGCCGGCGGCGGCGCCGTGGTCAACATCGGCGGGCTGACCGGCCACAAGGGTGCTTTGCACCGCTCGCACGTGGTCGCCGCGAAGGGCGGCCTCGCCGCGATGACCAAGGCGGTGGCGCTCGACCTCGCGCAGCACGGCATCACGGTGAACTGCGTGGTGCCCGGCACCGTCGACACCGTACGCGGCCTGCCCGGCGCGCCGCCCCGCCCCGATCACCGCGTGTCGCTGCCGCCTGCGGGCCGGCGCGGCCTGCCCGAGGAAATCGCGGCGATGGTGCGCATGCTGTGCGGACCCGACGCGCGTTACATCACCGGACAATCCATGCACGTCAACGGCGGAGGCCTGATGCCATGAGCAGCAAATCGAAAAAATCGTCGAAAACCGCGGTGTCGCCGCTGATGAAAACGCTGGCCACCTACATGGCCGCCGCCGCGAAAAAACCGTTGCCGAAGGCCGTCGCGGAAAAAACCAAGCACCACCTGCTCGACACCATCGCCGCGATGGTCTCGGGTTCGCGCCTGCTGCCGGGCGAGAAGGCCATCGCCTACGCGAAAACGCTGGGCGGCGCGCCGCAGGCGCTGGTCATCGGCTCCGGCATCGTGACCAACGCCGAGCAGGCCGCGCACGTCAACGGCATGCTCGCGCACGCCGACGAAACCGACGATTCGCACGCGCCGTCGCTGTCGCATCCCGGCTGCGCGATCGTGCCCGCCGCGCTGGCGATGGGCGAGCGCGAGAAGTCGAGCGGCACGCAGCTGCTGCGCGCCGTCGCGCTGGGCTACGACCTGTGCGCGCGTATCAACCTATCGCTGCACCCCTACGATTTCCGCCAGGTCGGTCACTCGACCCACAGCTTCGGCCCCGGTTTCGGCGCCGCGGCGGCCGCGTCGCTGCTGGCGGGGCTCGATTACGACGGCATGCGCCACGCGCTGTCATACACCGCGCAGCAGTGCTCGGGCATCTCCTGCTGGATGCGCGACGAGGAGCACATCGAGAAGGCCTTCGACTTCGGCGGCATGCCGGCGAGGAACGGCACCGCGGCGGCGTCGATGGTCTCGCGCGGCTTCACCGCGGTGGAAGACGTGTTCTCGGGCGAGCGCAACTTCTACATCGCCTACGACGAGACCCGCCGCATCGGCCGCAAACCGGATCCGAAGCGCCTGATCAGGGATCTCGGCAGAACCTACGAGATCATGAACACCAACATCAAGCGCTGGTCGGTCGGCTCACCGATCCAGGCGCCGCTGGACGGCCTGCTGGAACTGATCCGCGAGCATGGCGTCAAGGCGTCCAACGTCGAAAAGCTGGTGATCCGCGTGGCGCACCAGGCGGCGAACACCACCGACAACCGCAACATGCCCGACATCTGCATGCAGCACATGTGCGCGGTGATGCTGATCGACGGCATCGTGACCTTCGAGTCCTCGCACGACGAGAAGCGCATGTTCAACCGGCAGGTGCTGGACCTGCGCAAGCGCATCACGCTGTACGGCGACGACGCGCTGACCCGCGCGATGCCCTCGCGTCAGGGCATCGTCGAGCTGACGCTGAAGGACGGCCGCAGGCTGCGCAACCACGTCAAGGCCGTGCGCGGCACCGCGCAGAACCCGATGACCCGCGCCGAGGTGGACGAGAAGTGCTACCACCTGATGGCGCCGATTCTCGGCAAATCGCGCGCGCGCAGGCTCTGCGACACGGTGTGGAGCCTCGAGAAAATCGGCAGCGTGACGAAGCTGCGGCCGCTGCTGAAAGCCTGAACGTCGACGGTGAACCGTTCTCCCCCGGATCCAATCCGGGGCAGGCCTTGAGCCTGTCGAAGGGCGAACGCCGGCCGCAAAGGCTGTCTGTGTTCCGGCACGCCGGCCGTGCAGACAGCCGGGCCGGCGCTCAATCCGCCAGCTTCAGCAGGGCTTCGCGCAGGACCGCCGCCTGATTGCGCCGCTCGTCGCGGGCGCCGTAGACCAGCGTGATCCGGCGCCCTTCCGCGGACTCCAGCAGCGCCCGCATGCGCTGCTGCTGCGCCGGCTCCGCAAGTTCCACGAGATAACGCCGCCTGAATCCGGGCCAGCGCGCGGGGTCGTGACCGTACCAGCGCAGCAGCGCCGGCGTGGGCGCGAGATCCTGCGCCCACGCCGAGATCTTCAACACCTCCCTGCGGCAGCCCCGCGGCCAGTAGCGGTCCACCAGCACCCGGCAACCGTCCACCGCCGCCGGCTCCGCATAGGCGCGGCGGATCGCGATATCCCCCGCGCACTGCCGCCCCGCGGCGACTTTCACGGCCATCAGCGCCCGCGCGATTCCAGCGCCACTTCGGCACCGGCGCTGGCGCGCGGCATATCGCCGCGCCCGAGCAGGCCGCGCACAACCTCCACCGCCATCGCCACCGCGCCGACGATGAACACCACGTCGCCGAAGGTGCGCACCCAGCGCAGCGTCTGCAGCAACGGCTGCTGCATGAATGCCTCGCTGCGCGCGTACCACAGCCCTTCGCTCACGCTGGCATGGAACTGGATGAATCCGACCGGCAGCAGGCTGGTGAAAATCATCAGCGCAAGCCCACCGTTCAGCCACCAGAAGGCGGTCTTCATCATGGTATCGCTCAACCGGTGCTGCGGACGGATGTAGCGCAGCACGAGCAGCGTGAAGCCCAGTGCGAGAAAGCCGTAGACCCCGAAAAGCGCGGCGTGCGCATGCACCGGCGTCGTGTTCAGCCCCTGGACATAGTAGAGCGAGATCGGCGGATTGAT
>JAHCLD010000104.1 GCA_026125585.1 Burkholderiales bacterium | reverse complement strand
GGGATCTCGCGGGTCAGCTCTTCCGCCACCTGCTTGATCAGGAAGCTGCCGAACGACACGCCGGCCAGGCCGCGCTGGCAGTTCGAGATCGAATAGAACACGGCGGTCCGCGCCGAGCGCACGTCGAGCGGCGGCCGGCCGTCGGCGAGCAGCGGGCCGATGGCGTCGGGGATGTCCTCGGTCAGCGCGACCTCGACGAAAATCAGCGGGTCGTCGGCCAGTGTCGGGTGGAAGAACGCGAAGCACTTGCGGTCCGGCGGATCGAGCCGGCGGCGCAGGTCGCTCCATCCCGAAATCTCGTGGACGGCTTCGTAGCGGATGATTTTCTCGAGCACGACCGCCGGCGTGTGCCAGTCGATGCGCCGCAGCTGCAGGAAGCCGCGGTTGAACCAGGAGCGGAACAGGTGCTCGAAATCGGCGTCCACTTCGCCGAGCTCCGGGTGCTGCGGCAGCAGTTCCAGCACGTCCTCGCGCATGCGCAGCAGCGCCGCCGTGCCGCTGGGCGCGAAATTGAGCCGGCGCAGCACTTCCTGGCGTCGCGATTCGGCGGCGGTATGCAGCAGGTGGGCGGCGGCGGGACCGGGGTGCGCGGCATAGTGGCGGATCGCGGCATCGAGTTTTCCGGCATCGGTCGAGAAGCGCGTGGCCAGCATGCGCAGGAAATCGAGGCGGCCTTCAGGCGGCAGCGCCGCGTAGCGATCGGTGATGCGGCGCGCGAGGGATACGCCGGAGGCTTCGCCGAGCTCGGATATCAGCGTTTCCGCCGCCTGCGCAAGCCACTGCTGCGCCCGTTTTTCGTTGAGGGTGCGGCCGCGCCGGGCGAGACCGCGCCAGAGGCGGGCCAGCAGCCCTGCCTCCGGTGCCGCGGCGTCATCAGTTTTCGACTTTGGCACCTGATGCCTTCACGACCTTGCCCCAGGTCTCGATCTCGCCGCGGACGAACTTGCCGAACTCCGCCGGAGACTGTCCGCCGACGGTGGCGCCGAGCGAATCCCATATCTTCTTGATCTGGGGCGCTTGCAGCGTTTTCGCCGTGACCTGGTACATGCGGTCGACGATCGGCTGCGGTGTGCCCTTGATGCCCCACAGCGCGTACCAGGTGGTGACGTTGACGTCGACACCGGATTCCTGCAGCGTCGGCACCTCGGGCAGCAGGTCCGAACGTTTGGCGGTGGTGACCGCCAGCGCGCGCAGCTTGCCGGCCTTGACGTTGGGTCCGGCGGTGCCCATGCCGTCGAAGGCCATCGCCACCTCGCCCGACAGCAGCGCCGGCGTCAGCGGCCCCGCGCCCTTGTACGGCACATGGGTCAGCTTGGTGCCGGTGATCAGGTTGAACAGCTCGCCGTTCATGTGGTGGGTGGTGCCGTAACCCGCGGAGCCGTAGTTGATGGAGCCGGGCGAACGTTTGTCGAGGGCGATCAGTTCCTTGATGGTTTTTGCGGGAACCGAAGGATGCACGACCACGGCGCTGGGCACCGAGGCGGCCAGCGTGACCGGCACGAAATCGCGTTCCAGGCTGTAGCTCAGCTTGCGGTACAGCGTTTCCGCGATGGTGTGGTGCACGGCGCCCATGAACCAGGTGTAGCCGTCGCCCGGGGCGCGCGACGCGGTGCCCGCGCCCAGCGTGCCGCCGGCGCCGCCGAGATTCTCGATCAGCACCTGCTGGCCGAGGTCCGTGGGCATGAGGGCCGCCATCGGGCGCGCGAACGCGTCGGTGCCGCCGCCTGCGGGGAAGGGATTGATGATGCGGATTGCGCGGGTCGGCCAGTTCTGCGCCGAGGCGGTACCTGCAACAAGCACGCCTGCGGCCGCGATCGCACCCAGGGCCAGCAATTTCCGGTGTTTCTTCTTTTCCACCATGATCTCCTCCGATCTGTGTTTTGGTATGTGGCGGCCCATTCTATGTAACTTGCGGAGCCTTGTATATCGGCGGAAGGCGCGCGTTTCCGGCGGCCGCCGCTCAGTCGAAACGCCAGGTGAACAGGATGTCCCCCGCGTTCTCGGCGCCGGCCGTGCCGCGCAGCCGCCAGCGCTCCGACAGGAAATAATCCATGCGCAGCAGGCTGCCGGCGGTGCCGCCCAGCGTCTGCTCGAGGCGGATGCTCAGGCGGTCGGTCAGGCGCTTGCCGAGCGTGACCATGCCGAGCGCGTTGCCTTCGCCGCCGGCAAATCCGAGCTCGTCGAGGCCGACCCCTTCGGCGATCTGTCCGGTCAGCGGTTTTCCGCCGCCGCCGAGGAAATTCAGCGCTGCTGCCTGCAGCACCGCCAGCTGGGCCCGGTCGGAGCCCTGGGGGTCGCGGCCCAGCGCGAGCCAGGCCAGCCGGTCCGAGTCCGGCATGTCGGGCGTCGAAACCAGCCTCACCTGCGGCCGCTGCAGCGAGCCGCCGACCTCGACGCCGACTTCGGCCGTGGCGAATTTCCGCATCGCGCGCAGGTCGAGCGCCGGATTGGTCAGCGGGCCGCCGAAAGTCACCGTGCCGCGCTCGATTTCGAGCGTCTGGTTGAAGACCTGGTAGCTGCCGCGCACCGTGCGCACGCTGCCCGTGGCGGCAAGGCCCGTCGCCTGGCTGCGCACGCGCACGCTGCCGCCGAGCAGCGCGTCGAGGCCGTTGCCGCGCAGTGCCAGCCGGTCGTTGAGGTCGATGCCGACGTCGAGCTGCACCGGCAGGGCGGGCGCGCGTTCGGCGGGTTTGCCGGCGGGTGCACGCACGACGACGTCGTCGCCGAGCGCGGGCCGCATCTGGTTGCCCAGGTCGTAACGGCCTTCATCGAGCACGAAGCGGCCGTCGACGGCGATGCGGCGGTCGCGCAGGCCGAGATTGCCGCTGCCGCTGACCGTGGCATTCCACTGCGGCGTGAGCAGTACCTGCGCGCGTTCGGCGCGCGCCTGCAGCTCCAGCCGCCGCAGGCCGCCGTCCAGATCGGCATCCCCGGCCGCGGTGATGCGGCCCTTGCCCGCGCGGATTTCGAATTCCTCGAGCCGGAGGCGGCTGCCGTCGAGGGTCGCGCGCAGGCGCCCGTCGCGCAGGTCGATGCCGGGCCCCACGGCGCGCAGCGCGATCTGTCTGCCGTCGATGCTGCCGGTGAGGCGCGGCGCGGCGACGGTGCCGCCGGCTTCGATCTGCGCCGTCAGCGAGCCGTCGATGCGGTCGAATCCGGGGGCCAGCACGCGGGCCCAGGCCAGCGAGCGCAGGGCGAGCGCCAGACTGCCGGACAGCGGGGCGTCGCCCGGCATCATCCAGCGGCCTTCGCGGCGCAGGACACGGCTCCGGGCCTGCAGTCTTGCGCTGCCCATGACCGCGCTGTCGATTTCGGCGGCGGCGTCGATTTCTCCGGCTTTCGCGCGGATGTCCAGCGAGGCCGCGCGCAGCGCGAGCGCGACGGGGCTGTCGCCGGAGATCGCGAGGTCGCCGACCTCCCGCCGCAACGTCAGGCGCCCGTCCAGCGTTTCCGCGAGGTCGAAATGCCATTCGCCGCCCGCGCGCAGCGCCGGGGCTTCGAGACCCGCGTCGCGGGGCAGCAGGGGGGCGACCGCGATATTGCGGAACGTTCCCCCGCTGCGCAGGGCCTCCGGCGTCCATTGCAGCGAGAGCGGCCCGATGCTGCCGCCGAGGACGGCGGCGCGCAGGCCGTCGACGGAGAACTGCGCGGGGCCCGCGGCGATCGCGGCCGGCGCGGTCAATCGCAGCGTCCACGGGGCGCCGTTTTCGAGCCGGTCCAGCGTGCCGCGCCAGACCGAGGACGCATCCAGTCCGCCGCTCGCGGCCAGCGCCAGCGACAGGGCCTTGCCATCCGCGCGGCCCTCGATCCGGTGGCGCGCGCGCGTTCCGTCCGCGGAAAGCTGCAGCCGCTCCACGGTCTGTCCGGACCATTGCAGGTTCCGGGCGTCGAGGTTCATGCGGAGGCTGCCGTCCGCGCCGGGTGCGAGGCTGCCGCGCAGGCCGGCGCGTGCGAGGCGCAGCGCGGGCAGGACCAGATCGGCGGCGTCGAGCTCGATGCCGATCAGCGGGCCTTCCTTCGCGGTGCTCAGGGTGCCGCTGCCGTGCAGCCGCCCGCTCCAGCCGGGATCGAGTTCGCGCAGGTCGTCCGCGGCGACGGTGGCGCTGAGAATATCCGGGGCCTGTCCGTAGCGGCCTTCCAGTTCGAGGCGGTTGCGGCCGGCGACGACGCGGGCGCGGCCGTCGAACCAGCGCGCCGCGCTGCCGGTGAAATCCGCGGCGGCGGCGAAGGGGCGGCCGCGGAAACGGCTGTCGGCGAGGTCCGCGACGATGCGCGCCTGCCACGACGGCGCGAGCCGGCCTTCGGCGGTGACGAGGCCGCTGAGTTGCGCCGGGGGCGCCGCGGCGATGGCGGAGGGATCGAAGCGGCGCAACTGCGCGCGCAGCGCGTATCCCCGCGGGCCTTCCAGCATGACATGTCCCGAGAGCCGGGCTTCGCCCTGGCGGGCCCGCAGCAGGCCTTCTTCCAGCGTGATGCGGCCGCCGGCATGCAGGATGCCGGCGGTGAGCTGCGCGCCCGCGGCGTTCAGCCGCGTGTCGAGCCGCTGCTGCCGCAGGTCGCCGCGGACGCTCGCATGCCCGTCCACGCGCAGGGCCTGCAGCCGGCGGTCGATTTGCGCGGCCGCGATGTTCCTGAGCCGCAGTTCGGCGGCGCCCGTTTCCGCGCCCGGCAGCCAGTGGCCGCTGCCGTCGACGAGACCGCCGCCGCTCAGCGCGACGGAGAGGTTTTCGGCGGCATAACGTTCCGGAGTCAGCGACCAGCGCAGCTTCGCGCCGGTGACGGGCACGCGTCCGCCGTCGATGCTGCCGGCCGCGGCATTTTCGAGGTCGAGCGTGCCGGCGACATGGCCGTCTTCGGGCGCGGCCGTTGCGCGCAACGCAACGCGCGCATGCGGCAGGCCGGCGCGCCAGAGCCGCGGGTCGATGTCCTGCGCCGAGAGCTCGAGCTCGCGCAGGGGTTGCGGCGAGAACGGCGACAGCAGCGCGCGGCCCCGCGCCTTCGCGCCGCGCCCGTCGGCATCGAGTGTCGCGCGCAGCGTTTCGAGCGATCCCGCGAGCTGCGCGCGGGCATCGAGCAGGTCGCCGCAGGCGCTCCGGAGCCGGCCTTCGACGGCGAAGGGGCGTTGCGCGCCGACGGTCGCGTCGCCGTCGAGCGTGCAGTCCGCCACGCGGATGCCGGGCAGGCCCAGGCGGTGGCTGGCGCCGTTTCCGGAATAGACCAGCCGCAGCTCGCGGATTTCGGGCAGGCCCGGCAGTTGCAGCCGTCCGATGTCCAGCGCGGCGATGTCCAGCGCGAACGGCAGCGCCAGGGATTGCGGCAGCGTCGCCGGCGCCTTGCTGCGGCTGGAGTAGGCCAGCGAAGCCGCGCGGACCCGCCGCAGATCGATTGTGCCGGACAGCAGGCGCGCGGGGCGCCAGTCGAGGACGATGGCTTGGCCATCGAGCGTGAAGTCGCCGCCGTCGACATGCAGGCGGCCGATGCGCAGTTCGCCCAGCAGCGAGCCTTCGACGCCTTCCATGACGATGCGCTCCGGATTCATGGCGACGATCCGCGCCACGGCCCAGTCGCGGGCCTGCGGCGTGGCCAGCCAGCCGAGCGCCGCCGCGACCGCCAGCGCGCACGACAGCGCGGCGACCGACAGGACCCGCAGAACGGTTTTGCGCCTGTTGTATCGGGTCATGGTCAGAAGCGGACCCCCAGCGTGAAATGCAGGCGCAACTGCCCGGTTTCTCGGCCGCGCGCGAGATCCAGGTTCAGCGCGCCGGCGGGCGTGATCCAGCGCACGCCGAAGCCGTAGCCGTGGACCGGGCGCAGTTCCGAAGGACGGTCGGCGGCGTTGCCGGCGTCGACGAACACCGCGGCGCCCCATTCGCGGGTCAGGTCGCGCTGGTATTCGAGCGTGGCCACGCCGAGCACGCGTCCGCCGACGACCGAACTGCCCTGGCGCACGCCGAGCGACTGGTAATCGTAGCCGCGGACCGACTGGTCGCCGCCGGCGCGGAACAGGAATTCGCTGGGGATGCCTTTGCGCTCGTCCGCCCACACCGCTCCGACCTCTCCGCGCAGATGCAGGCGGTCGCGGCGGCCCAGCGGCAGGATGTAGAGCCCCCGGCCGTAGGCCCTGGAGAAGGAGCGGGTCGACAGCAGCGCGGCGGATGCGCCGCCCAGCTGCAGGTTGAGCATGTAGCCGCGCCGCGGCCGCAGCAGGTCGTCGACGCGGCGCAGCGTCCACGAATAGTTCAGCGTCAGCGCTTCGAGGTTATCCACGGGACCGGCCGTCAGGGACTGCTCTTCGGTCTGGAGTTTCAGCGACCAGTCCAGTTCGCGCTCGGGCGAGCGCCAGGAGCGCTGGGCGATCAGGCCGAAACGGCGGATTGCCAGATCCTCGATGTCGCTGTGCGAGGCTTCGACGCCGAAGCGGTTGCGCCAGCCGCCGGGCTCGGGCAGCAGGGCCAGGTCGCTGTTGAGGGTCTGCTCCTTGCGGTCGACGCGCAGCCGCGTGGTGCTCTGCCAGCCGGGCTGGAAGGTGTTGTGGCGGGTGAAGGTCGCTTCGCCCCGCGGGCCGTTGTCGGTGCTGACGCCGGCGCCGAGGTCGATCTTCATCGCCGGATATTCCGTCAGCAGCACGCGCACGGTCGCCGCGGCGGCCTGCGCGGGATCGTTGTCGATGCTGACCGAGGCGCCGCTGAAGAAGCCGCTGCTCTGCAGCGCGGACTGGTAGCGCAGAAGATCTTCGTAACGGTAGCGCTGGCCGGCGTGGAAGCGGCGCAGGTTGTCGACCAGCGTGCGCGGATAACGGTCCAGGCCTTCGACATGCACTTCCCCGTAGCGGAACAGCGGGCCGCTGTCGACGGTTACCGTGATGTCCACGCGCGCGGCTTCGGCATCGACTTCGGCGCGGCTTGCGGTGATGCGCGCGGCCGGGTAGCCGTCGAGCTGCAGGCTGCGCAGCAGCGCATTCTTGGCGTCGTCCCAGGCGGCCTGGCTGAACGCCTCGCCCGGGCGCAGGCGCCAGCGCCTGCTCAGCCGGGCGGGCTGCCCGGCGTCGGCGCTTTCCTGATCGATCGCGCCGCCGACGCGCACGTCGGCGGATGCAACCGCCGCCCGGGGGCCGGGCTGTACCGTGATGCGCAGCCGGGTCAGCGCGCCTTCGCGATGGCGGTCGACGCGGATCCCGGGCGAGAAATGGCCCGCGGTGGCAAGCAGGGCGCGCGCGTCTTCGGCGGCGCGTGCCGCCAGCCGCTCGACGATCTCGTCGTCGAGGTCGTCGCGGTTGCGGTAACGGAACATATCGAGGTGCTCTTCGAGCAGCGGGCGGAGGTCTTCCGGCGCGTCGAGTTCGACCTGCCAGCCGGGTTCGCCGGCGGAAGCCGGCGCGGGACAGCAAACCAGCGCCGCCAGCAGCAGTGCCATCGGTGCGGCGCGGCGGATCACGGCGGCCCTTCTCCGGCGCGGTTGCGCATCCAGTCGGCAGTGCCGAAAAACGCCTTCAGCAATCCGGTGCGCAGCGGTTCGTCCACGCCGGTGTCTTCCATGGACTGGAGCATGCACGCCAGCCAGGCGTCGCGTTCGGCGATGCCGATCGGAAAAGGCAGATGACGGGCGCGCAGCATCGGATGCCCGTATTTTTCCATGTAGAGCGGCGGGCCGCCGAGCCAACCGGACAGGAACCGGTAGAGTTTTTCGGCGGAAACGGAGAGATCCTGCGGGTGCAGCTTGCGGATGACGTGGTATTCCGGCACCTCGTCCATCAGCGCGTAGAAATGGTCGACCAGTTTCCGCACGCCGGTATCGCCGCCCAGCAGGGCGTAGGGCGTGTCCGGCTCGGGGGCGCCGTCGTTCATGGCGCCGTCAGGCCGCGGTGGCCTGGTCCGCGCGGCTGGCTTTCTTGCGCTCGTGTTCCTTCAGGTGGCGCTTGCGGATGCGGATGGACTTCGGCGTGATCTCGACCAGCTCGTCGTCGGCGATGAACTCGATGGCCGATTCCAGCGTGACCTGGATCGGCGGCACCAGGCGCACGGCCTCGTCGGTGCCCGAGGCGCGCACGTTGGTCAGCTGCTTGCCCTTGATCGGATTGACGACGAGGTCGTTGTCGCGGCTGTGGATGCCGATGACGATGCCCTCGTAGAGCGGGTCGCCGGGGCTGACGAACATGCGGCCGCGCTCCTGCAGTTTCCACAGCGCGTAGGCGACGGCGGCGCCGTCCTCGGCCGAGATCAGCACGCCGTTGCGGCGCTCTTCCATGTCCGGCTTCATCGGGCCGTAGTCGTCGAAGACGTGGCTCATGATGCCGGTGCCGCGGGTCATCGTCAGGAAGTCCGACTGGAAGCCGATCAGGCCGCGCGCCGGAATGCGGTACTCCAGGCGCACGCGGCCCTTGCCGTCGGGCTGCATGTCCTGCAGGTCGCCGCGGCGCGCGCCGAGGGCCTCCATCACGGCGCCCTGGTTGGCCTCGTCGACATCCACCGTCAGCATTTCGTACGGTTCCTGTTTCTCGCCGCCTGCTTCGCGCAGCACCACGCGCGGGCGCGACACCGCGAGTTCGTAACCCTCGCGACGCATGTTCTCGAGCAGGATGGTCAGGTGCAGTTCGCCGCGGCCCGAAACCTCGAACACGTCGGCGTCCTCGGTGTCGCCGACCTTCAGCGCGACGTTGCTCATCAGCTCGCGCTGCAGGCGCTCGCGGATCTGGCGGCTGGTGACGAACTTGCCTTCCTTGCCGGC
>JAHCLD010000103.1 GCA_026125585.1 Burkholderiales bacterium | reverse complement strand
AGGCGGTTGTTGCGGTTGATCACCCGGCGGTAGAGATCGTTCAGGTCCGAAGTCGCGAACCGCCCGCCGTCCAGCGGCACCAGGGGACGCAGTTCCGGCGGCAGCACCGGCAGCACTTCCATGATCATCCAGTCCGGCTTGATCCCGGACTTCTGGAACGCCTCCAGCACTTTCAGCCGCTTGGCGATTTTCTTGATCTTGGTCTCGGAACTGGTCGCCTCGAGATCCTTGCGCAGGGTTTCGATCTCGTGGTTGAGGTCCAGGCTGCGCAGCAGCGCGCGCACGCCCTCGGCGCCCATCGCGGCGCTGAAATCGTCGCCGAATTCCTCCACCTTCGCCAGGTAATCGTCCTCGGTCATCAGCTGGCAGCGTTTCAGCGGCGTCATGCCCGGGTCGGTCACGACATAGGCTTCGAAATAGAGCACGCGCTCGATGTCGCGCAGCGTCATGTCGAGCACCATGCCCAGACGCGACGGCAGCGACTTCAGGAACCAGATGTGCGCAACCGGGCTGGCCAGTTCGATGTGCCCCATCCGCTCGCGACGCACCTTCGACAGAGTGACCTCCACGCCGCACTTCTCGCAGATCACGCCGCGATGCTTCAGACGCTTGTATTTGCCGCACAGGCACTCGTAGTCCTTGGTCGGCCCGAAAATCTTCGCGCAGAACAGGCCGTCGCGCTCGGGCTTGAACGTGCGGTAGTTGATCGTCTCCGGCTTCTTGACCTCGCCGTAAGACCAGGACCGGATCTTCTCGGGCGAGGCAAGCCCGATCTTGATCGCGTCAAATTCCTCTTCCTGCGTAACCTGTTTGAACAAATCAAGCAGTGCTTTCATCGCAAACTCCTACGTAATCTTTGCCGTGCTGCGCGGTTCGCTGCGTCCGGCGGCATTCTCCGCCGCCGTTCCCTGGTTCCTGATCAATAACGGTTGCGGTCGAGATCGATGTCGATCGCCAGCGAGCGGATCTCCTTGACCAGCACGTTGAACGATTCCGGCATGCCGGCCTCGATGCGGTGGTCGCCCTTGACGATGGACTCGTAGACCTTGCGCCGGCCTTCCGTGTCGTCCGACTTGACCGTGAGCATTTCCTGCAGCACGTAGGCCGCGCCGTAGGCCTCCAGCGCCCAGACCTCCATCTCGCCGAAACGCTGGCCGCCGAACTGCGCCTTGCCGCCCAGCGGCTGCTGGGTCACCAGGCTGTACGGTCCGGTCGAACGCGCGTGCATCTTGTCGTCGACCAGATGGTGCAGCTTCAGCATGTGCATGTAGCCGACGGTAACCGGCCGCTCGAAGGGATCGCCGGTGCGGCCGTCATACAGGGTCACCTGCGTCTTGCCCGGCGTGAAACCAAGCTTCTTCGTGCGCTCGTCGTCGGCCGGGTAGGCCAGATCCAGCATCTGCCTGATCTCCACCTCGGTCGCGCCGTCGAACACCGGCGTCGCGAACGGCACGCCGTTGCGCAGATTCGACGCGAGCTCGATCACCTCTTCGTCCTTCAGCGTGCCAAGATCCACCGGCTTGCCGTTGGTGTTGTAGATCTTGTCCAGGGTTTTGCGGACATCGGCAGCCTTGGCCTGCGCCTTGAGCATTTCGCCGATGCGGATGCCGAGACCCTTCGCCGCCCAGCCCAGATGCGTTTCCAGGATCTGGCCGACGTTCATCCGCGACGGGACGCCGAGCGGGTTGAGCACGATGTCGACCGGCGTGCCGTCGGCCATGTGCGGCATGTCCTCGACCGGGGTGATCTTGGAGATCACGCCCTTGTTGCCGTGGCGGCCGGCCATCTTGTCGCCGGGCTGCAGCTGGCGCTTGACCGCCAGGTAGACCTTGACCATCTTCTGCACGCCGGGCGGCAGTTCGTCGCCGCTGGTGAGTTTCTTCTTCTTCTCGT
The DNA here is from genome assembly GCA_026125585.1 of Burkholderiales bacterium. Classification (GTDB taxonomy): domain Bacteria; phylum Pseudomonadota; class Gammaproteobacteria; order Burkholderiales; family SG8-41. The sequence continues at coordinate 6,856 of JAHCLD010000103.1, read as the reverse complement.
CGTAGGCCCTGTCGAACTGCAGCTTGGTCTGGGCAAGGCTCTCCTTGATCTGCTCCATCTGCGCGGCGGACTCCTCGTTCGCCAGGCGGATGTCGAACCAGCCGTGACGCTCGACCTCGGCCAGATAGGTCTTGGTGATCTTGGCACCCTTGGCCAGCTTCTTGGGCCCGCCGTTCGCGGTCTTGCCGTTGAGCAGACGCTCGAGCCGCTCGAAGGCATCGTTCTCGACGATGCGCAGCTGGTCGCCGAGATCCTTCTTGTAGCGCTTCAGTTCGTCGTCGATGATCTGCTGGGCGCGCTTGTCGCGCTCGATGCCTTCGCGGGTGAACACCTGGACGTCGATCACCGTGCCCGACATGCCGGAAGGCACACGCAGGCTGGTGTCCTTCACGTCGGACGCTTTTTCGCCGAAGATCGCGCGCAGCAGCTTTTCTTCCGGCGTCAGCTGGGTTTCGCCCTTCGGCGTCACCTTGCCGACCAGCACGTCGCCGGCTTCGACTTCCGCGCCGATGTGGATGATGCCCGACTCGTCGAGGTGGCCCAGCTGCGATTCCGACAGGTTGGAAATGTCGCGGGTGATCTCTTCCGGCCCGAGCTTGGTGTCGCGTGCAACCACCGACAGCTCTTCGATGTGGATCGAAGTAAAGCGGTCATCGGCGACGACGCGCTCCGAAATCAGGATCGAGTCTTCGAAGTTGTAACCGTTCCAAGGCATGAACGCGACCAGCATGTTCTGCCCCAGCGCCAGTTCGCCCATGTCGGTCGAGGCGCCGTCCGCCACCACGTCGCCGCGGGCGATATGGTCGCCCACCTTGACCAGCGGCCGCTGGTTGATGTTCGTGTTCTGGTTCGAGCGCTGGTACTTGACCAGGTTGTAGATGTCCACGCCGACTTCGCCGGCGGACGTTTCGTCGTCATTGACGCGCACCACGATGCGGCCGGCGTCGATGTAGTCGACCACGCCGCCGCGGCGCGCCTGTACCGCCGTGCCGGAATCGACCGCGACCGTGCGCTCGAGGCCGGTGCCGACCAGGGGCTTTTCGGCGCGCAGGCAGGGCACGGCCTGCCGCTGCATGTTCGATCCCATCAGCGCGCGGTTAGCATCGTCATGCTCGAGGAACGGAATCAGTGACGCCGCCACGGATACCGCCTGCGCCGGCGCGACGTCCATGTACTCGATGCGGTCGGGCCCCGACAGCGCGAATTCATTGTGATGACGACAGGACACCAGTTCGTCCGTGAACTTGCCGTTCTTGTCGAGGGCGGCGTTCGCCTGGGCAATCACGTACTTGCCTTCCTCGATCGCCGACAGGTAGTGGATCTCGTCGGTGACCTTGCCGTCCTTGACTTTGCGGTACGGCGTTTCAAGGAACCCGTACTCGTTGGTGCGGGCATAGATCGCCAGCGAATTGATCAGGCCGATGTTCGGGCCTTCCGGCGTCTCGATCGGGCACACCCGGCCATAGTGCGTCGGATGCACGTCGCGCACCTCGAAACCGGCGCGTTCGCGGGTCAGGCCGCCCGGCCCCAGCGCCGAGACGCGGCGCTTGTGGGTGATCTCCGACAGCGGATTGGTCTGGTCCATGAACTGCGACAGCTGCGAAGACCCGAAGAATTCCCGGATCGCCGCCGACACCGGCTTGGCGTTGATCAGATCGTGCGGCATCAGGTTGTCCGATTCCGCCTGCGACAGGCGCTCGCGCACGGCGCGCTCGACGCGCACCAGCCCGGCGCGGAACTGGTTTTCCGCCAGTTCGCCCACCGAACGCACGCGGCGATTGCCGAGGTGATCGATGTCGTCGATCTCGCCCTTGCCGTTGCGCAGCTCCACCAAAATGCGGATCACGGCAACGATGTCGTCCGGCGACAGCGTGCTCGCGCCGGTCAGTTCGGAACGGCCGACGCGGCGGTTGAATTTCATGCGACCCACGGCCGACAGGTCGTAACGGTCGGCCGAGAAGAACAGGCCGTTGAACAGCGTCTTCACCGCGTCTTCGGTCGGCGGTTCGCCGGGGCGCATCATCCGGTAGATCGCGACCTGCGCCGCCAGCTGGTCGGCGGTCTCGTCGATGCGCAGGGTCTGGGAAATGTACGGGCCCTGGTCGAGATCGTTGGTGTAGATGGTCTCGATGCTGTCGACGCCGGCTTCGCGCAGCTTGGCGAGCACCTCTTCGGTGATCTCGTCATTGGCGTTCGCCACCAGTTCGCCGGTGGACTTGTCGATCACGTTGCGCGCCAACGCGCGGCCGAGCAGGAAATCCTCGGGCACGTCGAGACGCTTGAGCCCCGCCGCCTCCATGTCGCGGACATGCTTGACGGTGATGCGCTTGTCCTTGGCGACGATCAGCTTGCCGCCCTTGGCGGTAATGTCGAAGCGGGCCGTCTCGCCGCGCATGCGCTCCGGCTTCAGCTCGAATTCCACGCCACCCTTGGAAATATGGAAGGTGTCGAACTCGAAGAATTCCTTGAGGATCTGCTCGGACGTGTAGCCCAGCGCCTTCAGCAGGATCGTCACCGGCATCTTGCGGCGGCGGTCGACGCGAAAATACAGGTAATCCTTGGCATCGTATTCGAAGTCCAGCCACGAGCCGCGGTAGGGGATGATCCGCGCCGAGAACAGCAGCTTGCCGGACGAATGGGTCTTGCCGCGGTCATGCTCGAAAAACACGCCCGGCGAACGGTGAAGCTGCGACACGATCACGCGCTCGGTGCCGTTGATGACGAACGAACCGGTGTTGGTCATGAGCGGTATCTCGCCCATGTAGACTTCCTGCTCCTTGACTTCCTTGACGGTCGGCTTGGACGCTTCCTTGTCCATGATCGTCAGGCGCACCTTCGCGCGCAGCGGCGCCGCCAGCGTCAGGCCGCGCTGCTGGCACTCCTTGACGTCGAAGGGGGGCACGCCCAGCGCATAGCTGACGAATTCCAGCCGCGCGTTCTTGGAATGGCTCTCGATCGGGAAAATGCTGGTGAACGCCGCCTGCAGGCCTTCATTCTTGCGCGCGTTCGGCGGCGTGAATTCCTGCAGGAAAGCCGCGAACGATTCGAGCTGGGTCGTCAGCAGGTACGGCACCTGCAACACGCTCTCGCGCTTGGCGAAACTTTTGCGGATGCGTTTCTTTTCGGTGAATGAATAGGCCATGTCCACTCCGGAGCAGAGTCAGAAAGTCAAACGTTGCAGGTCACAGTCGCGGGTTGCGCGGTATGGCCTGCCACTTTCGACCTTCAGCAAATCGGTCAAAAGGCGCCGGGCGGCATCGATCCGCCGCCCGGCGCGGGGTCCGGCAATTACTTGATTTCGGCAGTGCCGCCAGCTTCGGTGATCTGCTTGGCGATTGCCTCGGCATCCGCCTTCGGCACACCTTCCTTGACGGGTTTCGGCGCGCCATCGACCAGATCCTTGGCTTCCTTCAGGCCCAGGCCGGTCACTGCACGCACCACCTTGATGACGTTGACCTTGTTGGCACCGGCGTTCGTCAGATTGACGGTGAATTCGGTCTTCTCTTCGGCGGCAGCGGCACCGCCACCGGCGGCCGGGGCCGCCACGGCGACGGCGGCGGCAGCGGCCGACACGCCGAACTTCTCTTCCATTTCTTTGATCAGCTGGGACAGCTCGAGCACGGTCATACCGGCGATCGCGTCGAGGATTTCTGCTTTGGCAACAGCCATGTCGTTCTCCTGAATACCTAAAAATTTAATAAAAACAATAACTTATGATGCAGCGGCAATCATGCCCGAAGGCCATGACCTCACGCCGCCTGCTTTTCCTTCTGATCCCGCACGGCGGCAAGCGCACGCACGAACTTGCCCGGCACCTCGTTGAGGGTCCGCACAAAGGTCGCAACGGGGGCCTGCATGGTTCCGAGCAGGGTGGCGAGCAGTTCCTGACGGCCGGGCATCTTGGCGAGCGCCGCAACTTCATTGGCACTCATCACGACGTTCGGCATTGCGCCGCCCTTGATCACGAGACGCTCGTTACCCTTCGAAAACTCGTGCAGCACCTTGGCGGCGGCAACCGGGTCGCTCGAAATGCCGTAGGCCAGCGGACCGATCATCTGGTCGGCCAAGGCCTTGAACGGCGTTTCGGCGACGGCGCGGCGCGCCAGGGTGTTCTTCAGAACGCGGAAATACACGCCCGATTCGCGCGCTTTCTTGCGCAATTCGGTCATGGCTCCCACGGGCAGGCTGCGGTACTCGGCGAGTACGATGGCCTGGGCTTGCGCAACCTGCGCGCTCACTTCGGCCACCACCGCTTGCTTCTGCTCCAGATTGAGACTCAAGGTCGTTCTCCGTTAAACGTTAAACGATGACCGGCGGACGCTGAACGGGAAAAAATCCGGACTGCCATGCGGCCTTCCGGATGCCTTCCTCGTACATGCCCGCCGTACTGCACGGCGACTGATCCAGGAGCCAGACATGAACATGTTTGACCTGTTTCGGGCACACCGTCTGCGTAGGACTTCAGCGTCCGGCCACCGGCTGTCTGCCTGCGACCTTCTTCCAAAAATTAAACCTCTCGGTGCCTACGGTCTTTGACAACCCGCCGGCGATGCATTGCCGGCGGCCCAAAGTTACTGCCCTGCGCGATTCGCGCAGGGACTTGAAATCACTGCTGCTGCGCGAAGCTCGACTGGTCGACGCGCACGCCGGGACCCATGGTGCTGGAAACCGCCACCTTCCTCAGGTAAATACCTTTGGCCCCTGCCGGACGCGATTTGTTCACGGCGTCAACCAGCGCGCGGATGTTTTCTTCCAGCGCATCGACGGTGAATGAAGCGCGGCCGATCGTGCATTGCACGATGCCCGCCTTGTCGGCGCGGTACTGGACCTGGCCGGCTTTGGCATTTTTCACCGCCAGCGTCACATCCATGGTCACGGTGCCGACTTTCGGGTTCGGCATCAGGCCGCGCGGACCCAGCACCTGACCCAGCTGCCCGACCACGCGCATGGCATCCGGCGTGGCGATGACCACGTCGAAATCCATCTTGCCGCCCTTGATTTCGGCGGCGAGGTCGTCGAAGCCGACGAGATCGGCGCCGGCGTCCTTCGCCTGCTGAGCCTTGTCGCCCTGGGCAAAGACGGCCACGCGCACGGTCTTGCCGGTGCCCTGCGGCAGCACTACGGAACCGCGCACGTTCTGGTCGGATTTCTTGGCATCTATGCCGAGGTTGATCGCGACATCGACCGCTTCGTTGAATTTCGCCGTCGCACCCTCCTTGACCAGCTGCAGCGCATCTTTCAGCGCATACAGCTTGCTGCGGTCAACCTTGGCGCGCACAGCCTTGTAGCGTTTGGACACGTTGGCCATTTACACACCCTCCACATCGACGCCCATGCTGCGGGCGCTGCCGGCGATCGTGCGCACGGCCGCATTCAGGTCCGCCGCGGTCAGGTCGGGCATTTTCGCCTTGGCGATTTCCTCGACCTGGGCGCGGGTCAGCCGGCCCACTTTTTCGGTATTCGGACGCTTGCTGCCGCTTTCGATCTTGGCCGCCTTCTTGATCAGGACCGACGCCGGCGGCGTCTTCATGATGAAGGTGAAGCTCTTGTCCTGGTAGGCGGTGATCACCACGGGCACCGGCAGGCCGGGCTCCATCTTCTGCGTGGCGGCATTGAACGCCTTGCAGAATTCCATGATGTTCAGGCCGCGCTGGCCGAGCGCCGGACCGATGGGCGGCGAGGGATTCGCCTTGCCCGCCGGCACCTGCAGCTTGATGAAGCCGACTACTTTCTTTGCCATCACACTCTCCTTGCGGGTCCAAACGGGTCCGCATCAAAAAAGACGCGAAACCCTCCCCGGGGTTAAATCAACAAAAAAACCGGGTCAGGCCTTCTCGACCTGACCGAAATCCAGCTCGACCGGGGTCGAGCGGCCGAAGATCGTCACCGACACGCGCAGCTTGCTCTTGTCGTAATTGACGTCCTCCACGTTGCCGTGAAAATCGGCGAACGGACCTTCCTTCACGCGCACGGCCTCGCCCACTTCGAACAGCACCTTGGGCCGCGGCTTTTCAACGCCCTCCTGGATCTGGCTCAGGATGTTCTGCACTTCCTTGTCCGAGATCGGCGTCGGCTTGGTCGCCGTGCCGCCGACGAACCCGGTGACCTTGGCCGTGTTCTTGATCAGATGCCAGGTGTCGTCGGTCATCTCCATCTCGACCAGCACGTAGCCCGGGAAAAACTTGCGCTCGCTGATGCTTTTCTGGCCGCCCTTCATCTCGACCACTTCCTCGACCGGCACCAGAATCTGGCCGAACTTGTCCTCCATGCCGGCACGACGGATGCGGTCAAGCAATGCGCGCTGCACGCTTTTCTCGAAGCCCGAATAGGCGTGCACCACATACCATTTTTTGCTCATCATTCCCCGCCGATCAGCTTTTTGATGACCCACAACAGGATGCCGTCGACAATCCACAGAAACAGCGCCATGACCACCACGAACACGAACACGATGGCGGTTGCCTGCAGCGTCTCGTTGCGGGTGGGCCAGACCACCTTGCGGGTCTCCGCCGCGGACTCCTGCGCGAACGCGAAAAAGCCCCGCCCCGCCGCGGTCGTCCACAGCACGACGGCACCCGCCGCCAGCCCGCCCAGAAAGACCGCCAGCCGGATGACCATGGCGCTTTCCTGCAGGTAATAGAACCCGCCGACACCCGCAGCCACGAGCAACACGGCCGCCGCAACCTTGATCTTGTCCACTATCACAACCACCTTATGCCGGCCTTGGACCGGACCTTTCGGCCCGGCGTTCCAGCCTTGAATACCGCCTGTTGTTGGCAGGCCAGGAGGGAATCGAACCCCCAACCTTCGGTTTTGGAGACCGACGCTCTGCCAGTTGAGCTACTGGCCTGCAGCC
>JAHCLD010000102.1 GCA_026125585.1 Burkholderiales bacterium | reverse complement strand
GCGGTGGGTGGGGGCCCCCACCCCCGCCGGCCGGGGGGGGGGGGGGGGCGGGGGTGCCCCCCGCCGCTGCTCGATTCGATCAACGGCCTGCTGGCGCGGCTCGACCGCGTGCTGACGCTGCAGGGCCGCTTTGTGTCGGATGCCGCGCACCAGTTGAAGACGCCGGTGGCGGCCCTGAAAACGCAGTTCGAGGTGGCGCTGCGCGAGACCGATCCGCAGCGCATGCGCGAGGCGCTCGAAGGCATTCATCCGCGGCTCGAGCGGATGCAGCGCCTGGTCTCGCAGCTGCTGTCGCTGGCGCGCAACGAGCCGGAAGCCGTCGGCGCGGTGACGCTGGCGCCGCTCGATCTCAATGCGCTGGCGCTCGATGCCGCCACCGCCTGGGTGCCGGAGGCGCTGCGCAAACGCATCGACCTCGGCTTCGAGGACGCGGGGCGCCCGGTGACGGTCTCCGGCGACGCGGGGCGGCTGCGCGAGTTGCTCGACAACCTGCTCGACAATGCGGTGCGCTACAGCCGCGAGGGCGGGCGCATCACCGTGCGCGTATCCGCGGCGCCGCCGACGGTCGACGTCAGCGATGACGGTCCGGGCATTCCGCCGGAGGAGCGCGTCCGCGTCTTCGGGCGTTTTCACCGCCTGCTCGGCAGCGGCGCCGAGGGCAGCGGCCTCGGGCTGGCCATCGCCCGCGAGATCGCCGAGCTCCACGGCGGCAAAATCACGCTGCGCGAGGATGCTTCCGACGGCATCGGCAACACCTTCAGCCTAATCCTGCCGCCGGCCTGAGTTTTTTCGCCGGCCGTAAGGTTCTGTTCATCTTCCGGCCGGGCTGCCGTAAGCCGGTATCCGTATCCTGTGATCATCCCCTGCGGCCGCGAGCCGCCAGGATCAAGGAGACGCCGCGGATGGAAATGCTCTCTAGTTCGTTCTTCTGGGTGACGTTGGGCCAGATCATCATGATCGACATCGTGCTGAGCGGCGATAACGCGGTGGTGATCGCGATGGCCAGCCGCTCATTGCCGCCGCCGCAGCAGAAAAAGGCAATTCTGTACGGCACCTTCGGCGCGGTTTTCCTGCGGATCGTCCTGACCTTCTTCGCGGTCATGCTGCTCGATCTGCCCTATCTGAAGCTGGCCGGCGCACTGCTGCTGGGCTGGATCGGCGTGAAAATGCTGCTGCCGGCCGAGGACGAGGCAGCAGACGGAATCGAAAGCCATTCGCACATGTGGCAGGCGATCAGGACCATCATGATGGCTGACCTGATCATGAGCCTGGACAACGTGCTCGGGGTCGCGGCTGCCGCCAAGGGCAGCTTTCTGATGCTGGTGATCGGGCTGGGCATGAGCATCCCCATGATGATCTACGGCAGCACCTTCATCCTGAAATTGATGAACCGGTTTCCGGCCATCGTCACCTTCGGCGGCGGGGTGCTGGGCTGGGTCGCGGGCGAGATGCTGGTGTCGGATCCGGCGATTGCCGGATGGGTCGACGGCCAGGCGCACTGGCTCCACATTGTCGCGCCGGCAATGGGCGCGCTGCTGGTGGTGGCGGCCGGCAAGTCGATTGCCGCAGCGAAGCTGAACCGGGAGCTGGCCCTGCCGGAGGCGAGGCACCCGCACGAGGTTTGACCCCACGGCCGGTACGCAGACCCGGCCGTCACTGGCAGAAGGCAGGGCAGCCCATCGCCCGGCCTTCTGCTTTTTTTTCGGCGCGGGTCCCCGGGGTCGGGTTCAACGGACCGCGACGCCGGCCTTGCGCAGGACCTCGGCGAAAGCCCGCGTGTCGTCGCGGATGGTCGAGGCGAACTCTTCCTGCGTGCCGCCCAGCACGTCAAATCCCTGGCTGAGCAGTTTCTGGCGCGTGTCACCCGTCTGCAGGATCGCGTTGACGTCGGCGTTGATCTTCCGGACGACGGCGCCCGGCGTGCCGGACGGAACGATGAAGCCGAACCAGTTCTTGAATTCGTAACCCGGAACCGTTTCCTGGAGGGCCGGTATCTCTTCGGCAACCGGCGAGCGTTTGGCGGACGTGACGCCGATGATGTGAATCCGACCCGTCCTCTGCAACGGCAGCAGGTTGGGCAGCCCCGTCGAGACCAGGGGGATCTGGTTGGATACGACGTCCATCATGGCGACGTTGCCGCCCTTGTAGCTGACGTGGACGATGTCGATGCCCGCGGCGGCCTTGAAGATCTCCCCGGCCAGATGCCCGCCGCTGCCGATTCCGGCACTGCCGTAGCTCAAGGCTCCGGGGCGGGATTTCGCGAGGTCGATCAGCTCCCGGGCCGTTTTTGCCCTGGCCGAGGGATGGGTGCCCAGGGCCATCGGCTGCGCCGCGATCAGCACGGCCGGAGCCAGATCCCGTTCCGTGTCGTAGGGCAGCTTCTTGTGCATGGCGGGGTTGGCGGCCAGGGCGTTCGGCGACAGATAGATGGTGTATCCGTTGGGCGAGGCCTTGGCGACGAGTTCCGTCGCGATCAGCGTGCCGCCGCCCGGGCGGTTGTCCACGACCACCTGTTGCGACCACGACTCGGTCAGCCGCTGGGCGACGGTTCTTGCCACGAGATCGAATGTGCCCCCGGCGGCAAACGGCACGATGATCCGCACGGGCCGGTTGGGGTAGCGCTCCGCGGCGGCTGCCCAGATGGGGCAGCCCAGCAGCGCGAGCAGGACGGGCAACTGCCATGAAAGGTGACGCATGAAAATCCTCCTCCGGTTGCGTTGAGGACCGATTGTTGTTGTATCCTTCAACTCATCCGTATGATACGTAAATTTATCGGCACAACCAACCAAAGGCGGGATGAAAACATGGTTATTCGGGAAATCGTGGTCCGGCAGCTGCGTCTTCCGCTGGTGAAGCCCTACAAGGTGTCCTTCCGCACATACACCGAATTCGAACCGGTGATCGTCGAGATGATCGCCGCCGACGGCCGGTCGGGCTGGGGGGAGGCCTATGTGCCGGCAGGGTCCACCCGGGAGACGGCCGAGAGCGCGTGGCAGTTCTGCTGCGCGCAGGCGGCGAGGCTCGCCGGCCGGCCGGCGGAGGACATCCGCGCGCAGATCGACGGCGAGGTGGAGCAGTCGCCGTTCGCGGCCTGCGCCATGCTGTCGGCGCTGGCCATGGTGACCCGGCATCCGGCCCTGGCGGTCAACGAGGAAACCCGCATTCCGCTGCTGGTGCCCGTGTCCGCGACGGAGCAGGCCGCCATCGCCGAAGAGATCGAGGACCGGCTGGCGCAGGGTTACCGCACGTTCAAGGTCAAGGTCGGCTGGGATGTCGCCGCCGACCTGCGGCGGGTGCGCTGGGTGCAGCAGGCGCTGCGCGGACGCGCGGCGATCACCATGGATGCCAACCGCGGGTACGACTTGCAGCAGGGGCTGCAGTTCGCATCCGCGCTCGATCCGGAGGGCATCCTGCTGTTCGAGCAACCGTGCGAGGCGGACGAATGGGACGCCAATGCGCGGATCGCCGGGGCGTCGAAGGTGCCGCTGATGCTGGACGAATCGATCCGCGGCGGACGCGATATCGAGCGCGCCGCCACGCTGCCGGGCGTGCGCTATGTCAAGCTCAAGCTGAAAAGGGTCGGCGGCGTCGACCGGGCGCTGGACGCGATGCGGCTCGCGAAGCGGCTGGGACTGGGCATCTGCCTGGGCGACGGCGTGGCGACCGAGATCATGTGCTGGACCGAGGCCTGCGTGTCGCGCGGCTTCCTGTCGGGTGCCGGGGACATGAACGGTTTCCTGAAGCCCAGAGCGCGCCTGCTGGCCAATCCGCTGCCTTTCGAGCGCGGCGATATCGTCCTGCGTCCGGGCTACTGGCCGGAAGTCGATCGCAGGCTGCTGCGCGAGCACCAGATGCGGGAGTCGCGCCATGCCGCGCTGGCGGCAGCCTAGGGCCCGGAGGCTAGATGCCGCCCTCGACCGTCCGGTAGTGGTATTGGGTGGCGTCGAACACGCGGGTGCGGAACTCGACCGGTAATCCGCGATAGGTGTAGGCCATGCGCTCGACGCGCAGGACCGGGCTGCCGGTCCGGATTTTCAGGGTTTTCGCCTCGGCTGCACTGGCCAGGGCCGCGTGGATGTGTTCCTCGACGCGGATCACGTTGACGCCGCACTCGTCCTGGTAGGCGGCGTAAAGGTTTTCCTGCGCGTTGCGCACGGCGGCGGCGGTCAGGCTGCCGAACAGGCGCGCGGGCAGCACGATGTCCAGCGTCGCGACGGTCTTGCCTTCGTCGACGCTGATCATGGCCAGCCGGATGACCGGGGTCCTGGCGTCGGGAGGAAATCCGAGCCGGGCGGCTTCCGCAGCGGTCGCCGTGCCTTTGGTGAACGACAGCAACTCGCGCCCGGGAAGAATCTGGCGGCCGGCGGCATCATGAATGTGGGAAAACTGGTAGCGCTGTCGCAGCCGGGAATGGCGCGCGACGAAGGTGCCCTTGCCCTGCTTGCGCACCAGGATGTTCGAGGCCGCCAGTTCGCCTATGCCGGCGCGGATCGTGAAGACCGCGACACCGAAACGCTCGGCCAGCTGGCTTTCCGTGGGCAACTGCTCGCCGGGCTTCCATTCGCCGTCGGCGAGGCATTGCAGGATGCGCTGCTCCACCTGCTTGTACAGGGGGTCTGGCCCGCTGACGTCGAGACCGGCGGGTGTGTTTTTCTGTGGCATGGGCGTGACGGATTATAAACAGGTATTGTCATTCATTCAAAAGATACGTATGATACGCATGTATTGAGTCCCTGCCTTCCGGGATCTCTCATCTCATACCATCTCACAGGAGACCGACCGTGCAGAACGCCCAGAACGCCGCCGCAGCAACCGAACTGACCCTGCAGGTCATTCCTTCCGGCAAAGGGTGCGGAGCGGAAGTGACCGGCGTGGATCTTGCGGCGCTCGATCAGGCCACGGTGGCGACGCTGAAGCAGGCCGTCCTGGACCATCTGGTCGTCGTCGTGCGCGGCCAGCCCATTACCGATCTGCAACTGATCGCGCTGGGCAAAACCTTCGGCGAACTCGAGCCGCCCGGCACGAGCGTCATCGGCAAGCCGTACATCGACGAGTTCCCGGACATCCTGGTGATTTCGAACGTCATGGAGCAGGGCATACCGAAAGGCAATCTCGGCTCCGGAGAGGCGATCTGGCATACCGACATGTCCTACAGGGAAAAGCCGTGCACGATCGCGATCCTGCATGCCCTGGAGATTCCGCCCGCCGGCGGGAATACCTATTTCGCCAATCAGTACATGGCCTACGAGGCCTTGCCTGACGAATTGAAGAAGAAACTGGAAGGGCTCGTGGTCATCCATGATGAAACCTACAACAGCGCCGGACAGCTGCGCAAAGGCTTCAGGGAAATCACGGATCCGCGCGAGGCGCCGGGCGCGCGGCACAGGATTTTCCGCACGCATCCGCTGACGGGACGCAAGGCGCTTTATCTCGGCCGCCGCCGCAACGCCTGCATCGTCGGCCTGCCGCTGGAGGAAAGCGAGCGGCTGCTCGACCAGCTCGGGGCGCACGCCTGCCGGCCGGAGTTCGTCTGGCACAATGAATGGAAAATCGGAGACACGCTGATCTGGGACAACCGCTGCCTGATCCACCGCCGCGATTCCTTCGACGCCAGCCAGCGGCGGATGATGCACCGCGTGCAGATCCGCGGCGAGGCGACGCAGTAACCCGGGCGCATTTCATGAAGAAAGCCCGCTGCTGCGGGCTTTTTGTTTCCCGCAGTTCGGGCGCGGGCTCAGCGTGGACAACCTGGAAAACATGCGACGGTTCTTCCTCGCGTATCCACGGCCTGTCGCTTTCAAGGCGCTGTCCCGGAAATCCGCAATGCGCGCCACCAGTGGTTGCCTTGCTGCGGTGCATTCATGTCCACGCGCTCGCCCATCATCGGCGTCGCGACCTGCACGCCGCGCTCGGCGGCGAAGCGCAGCACCTGGTCGAACGGATCTTCCCAGGTGTGCATGCCGAGGTCGAAGGTGCCGTTGTGAATCGGCAGCAGCCAGCGCCCGCGCAGATCCTGGTGCGCCTGCACGGTGTGCTGCGGGTGCAGGTGCACGTAGGGCCACTGCTCGTTGTAGGCGCCGGTTTCCATCAGCGTCACGTCGAACGGGCCAAACCGCCGGCCGATCTCGGTGAAGCCGTCGAAGTAGCCGCTGTCACCGCTGAAGAAGACGCGCAGGCCATCGTCCACGACCACCCACGAGGCCCACAACGTGCGGTTGCCATCGGTGAAACCGCGTCCCGAGAAGTGTTGCGCGGGTGTGGCCGTGAGGTGCAGGCCATCGATTTCAGTTCCCTGCCACCAGTCGAATTGCCGGATATTGTCCTTGGTGATGCCCCAACTGGCCAGTCGGTCGCCCACGCCCAGCGGCGTGAGGAACAGGCCCACTCGGTCGTCCAGCGCCTTGATGGCGGCGTGGTCGAGGTGGTCGTAGTGGTCGTGCGAGAGGATCACGGCACGGATCGGCGGCAGGTCCTCGATCGCAATGGGCGGCGCGTGGAAGCGCTTGGGGCCGAAGAACTGCACCGGCGAGGCGCGGTCGGAAAACACCGGGTCCGTGAGCCACCACTGGCCGCGCAGCTTCATCAGCACCGTGGAATGGCCCAGCCGGTACAGGCTGCGGTCTGGCGCGGCGTCCAGTTCGGCGCGGCTCAGGCGGTGGATGGGCACGGGCGATGCGGGCACCGTGCCTGCGGGCTTGCGAAAGAGTGCCTCCCACCATGCGCGCAGCAGGGACTCGGGCATGTCCCCAGGCCCGGCAAGCCTTGGGTTGCGGAAGCGCCCGTCCAGCGACTGGGACGACGCAGCGTAGTCGCCAAACGCCGGGCGGAGCATGGTGTAGCTGCTCAAAGCCAGAACTCCAATGAGAGTGGACCAGAACGTCGCGCGGGCGCGAATGCGACGCCGCACCCGCATGCCAGCCTCAAGCATCCGGATGCTTTTTGGTAGAAGGGCACCAGTTGGGCCAAAGCTTGGCCGGTGGCCCCGGGCTGATCGTACAGGTCATAGTGGCTGGCAAGGTCTGAATTCAAAAGTTGGGGGTTCAAGGATTGGCCTGCGGGCTGAACCATTCGTCGTCGATGGCCCTGAGCATCTCGTCAGGCGTGAGCTGCCGCATCATGCGCCCGCGCAGCACGTGGCGGTGCTCGAAGGAACGCGCGCCGCGCGCCATCACCTTGGCCTGGAGTGCCGCGATGCGGTCGTCACCGAAATGGCTGTTGAAGGTGTTGAACAGCACGACGTGCCGGCCGTCGAAGCGGTTGTGCTCTACGAAGGCCCAGATCGGCGGCGCGGGGCTGTAGAGCCACACGGGCGAGCCGAGCCAGACGGTATCGAACGGCGTCAGGTCGATGGTGCGCGGGGTGATGTCGGGCAGCGCCCCGGGCTTTTCCTTGAGCGCGTTCGCGTCCTTGAGCGCATGCGCCAGGCCGCCCAGTCCGAGCTGGTAGTCGGGTGCTTCCAGCGAAAACAGTTGCGCATCGAGCCGCTGGGCCACATGGCGCGCGGCCAGCGCGGTGTTGCCCGAGCGCGAGAAATACACCACGGCCGTGCGCGATGCGTTGGCCGTGGCCGGCGTGTAGGGCTTCTTGCCCTCCAGTTCTCGGGCCTGGCGGCTTTCGATCCAGGTGACGGCGAGCAGCACGCCGAGCGCGGCTACCACGACCAGCGCCAGGGCAATGAGAAGCCAGTGCATGAGGGACATGGGTTTCACGGAGATGCAGTCCCTCCTTACATGAAGTACGGCTTGTCGCCGTCGCTGCCCGGCTTGTTGACGCCCAGGTTGGCGCCCACGTGCAGTTCGGGCGATTCGATCACCTTGGCGATCAGGTCACCCACGCTCTTGCGGGAGACCACGGTGCCCTTGAAGGGCTGGCCCTTGGCGGTGGTTTCGTAGTCCACCTCGTCCTCGTCCATCAGCCAGGCCGGGCGCAGGATGGTGTAGTCCAGCCCGGACGCCTCGATGGCATCCGCCGCGCGGCGGAAGGGCTTGAGGTCTTCACCGATGATGGCGTTGTTCCATTCACCGAACCTGCCCGGCACCTCGTCGTAGATGCCCAGCGACAGCACGAAGATCAGGCGCTTGACGCCCTCGGCCTGCATGGCGGCGATGACGGCCTGGGCCTGCTTGTCCAGGTCTTCGCCGGTGAGGTTGGCGTAGACGATGTCCTGGCCGGCCATTGCCTGCCTGAGCAGCTTCTTGTCCAGCACGTTGCCGATCACGACCTTGGCGTTCGCCGGTTCCTGGCCCGTCAGTTTCCTGGGGTCGCGCAGCAGCAGCATCAGCGCCGTGTCGGAGCGATTGGCCAGAGCCTTGACGACCCAGCGCGCGATCTGGCCGCTGGCGCCGAGGATGAGCACGTTGTTCATGATGAGAATCCTGGTTCGGGCCCGAGCGCGTCCACGGATGCCGGGCCGCGCTGTCCGCGTTGCATATGAATCGAACGGGCCGCAGCGGCTGTCTTGGCATTCGCTACCGTTGCCTCTGCGGCATCCGCCCGAAGGGGTTAGCCCATGTACTTGGCCAGGAACGACAACACCTTCTCGGGATGACGGCCGAACCAGTTGTAGCCGTCCTTGAAGCGGCGCGTGGTCCCCTCGATCCAGACGAGTTCCTTTTCCTTGCTGCCGAGCAGGTCGAAGGTTTTTTGCGCGTCTTCAGGATTCTTCGTCCACGCATCTTCCAGCACCTGCCACATCAGCACGGGCATGGTGACGCCAGGCGCCCAGAGCGCCCCACCCATATCGGCCGCGG
>JAHCLD010000101.1 GCA_026125585.1 Burkholderiales bacterium | reverse complement strand
TTTCGTCTTGCCGCTTTGAACGGCCGTCAGCGTGACCGGGTCCGTGGTGACTTGTTTGTCGTTTTCGGTCTGGAACAGGGCGCCGGCGATGTTCAGGCGTTTTTGCAGCAGCTCCCACTTGGTGCCGAATTCCAGGCCCGTGGTTTCCTGAGGCTCCAGCGTGGCGTTCGCCTGGTTGCCGGCTGCACCCGAGAGGGTGAAATTGGCGCTGCCCGGAGGTGTGAGCGAGTTGGCGTAACCGGCGTAGATGCTGCCGTTGGGCGCGGGTTTGTATACGGCGCCGACGTTCCAGCTCAGCAGGTTATCCGAATCCTTCAGCGAAG
Source organism: Burkholderiales bacterium (assembly GCA_026125585.1). Lineage (GTDB taxonomy): Bacteria > Pseudomonadota > Gammaproteobacteria > Burkholderiales > SG8-41. Next base: position 8,468 of record JAHCLD010000101.1, on the reverse strand, counting down.
ACGGAGCCACGCCGCCTACCGCATAGCCCGGGAAGGTGGCGACGTTGGCGGCGGTGACGATGGTACCGCTGTCGGTCGTCGTGCGATAGTGTTCCACACGCAGACCGCCGTTTAGCTTCCAGGCCTCGTTGAGCGTCAGTGTGTCGAAGAGATAGGCTGCGGCAGTCGTGGTGCTCCCCTTGGTGTTGACGCCGGTGAGATAGGGAACACCGAGGTTGTCGTACGCATTGGGGGAATACAGATTGGCCGCGACGTTGGGCACCGCCGCGTAGGTGACGCCCCGGATGGTCTGCGCGGCCGTGCCTGTTCCCAGCGACAACTGGCTTTCGTACATCAGTTCCAGGCCGCCAGCGAAGTCGTGCTTGACACCGCCGGTCTGAAAACTCGTGCTGAAGCTGGTCTGGTTGGCGAGGATGTCGTTTGTCTGGTCCACGCGTTGCAGCGAGCGCGACACGGTCCAGGTCGAGGGGTCGCCGGGAACGGGCGCGGCGATGTTGATGATCGACGTCAGCAGCCGGTCCATGTTCGATTTGCCGTAGCGCGTGATGTTGCGCACCGTCGTGCCGCCGCCCAGATCGTGTTCGAATTTGGCTGTTACCATGTCGGCACTGATTTTTTCGTAATCGTGCGCGCTGCCGTAGAAATTTTCACGGTTTACCTTGCCCCCCGCCATGATGGCGGCGTTGGCGTTATAGAACCCGTGCATGCCGATGGTGGGTATGCCGCCGTCGGGTACATTGTCCTGCCGCAGGTGCTGCGAATACAGATGAACGCGCGTCGGCGTGCCCAGGCCGAAGCCGATGGATGGAGCGACGGCAAAGCCCTCGTTCTTTACAAAGTTGCGGCCGTCAACCCCGCTGTTCTGGATCATCGCGTTCAGGCGCAGCGCCGAGGTTTCGCTCATGGAGCGGTTCAGGTCGACCGTGGCTCGCTTCTTGTCCGCGCTACCCAGCGTTAGATTGGCCTCCGAGAGATTGCCCACGTAAGGCAGCTTGCTGATCAGGTTGATGTAGCCCGATGCCGCGCCACGCCCGATGTCGGCTCCCGCGGGGCCTTTGACGACTTCGACCTGGTCCACGTTGAATACATCGCGGACCACCGGTCCTAGGTCGCGTATGCCGTCCACGAATGTGGAGTTCTGCGTGGAGAAGCCGCGCATCTGGAATGCGTCTCCCGCGGAGGTGTTGCCGTTTTCACCCAGTTGCATGGTGATGCCAGGGGTGTTGCGCAGGGCCTCGACCAGGGTGGTGGCGCCTTGCTCCTGCAGAATTTCCTTCTTGATGATCTGAATGGTCTTGGGGGTATCGATCAGCGGCTGGGTGATTTTTGGCGAGGCACTGGTGTCGGCCTTGTAAGGCACTTCACCCTGTGCCCGGACGTTGACCGCCGGCAGTTCCACTTCTTTCTGGGCACCCGTTGCCTGGGCGTGAGCGGCCATTGGCAAACTGACGCTGGCAGCCAAAGCGGCCAAGGCGGAAGCAATCAGTCGGGGTTGCGGTGCGGGCGCATGCTTGCGACTCTTGATGTAAGACATCAGTAGGTTTCTCCCTCAGAGATGAACAGCAATGAGGCTAGCTACCTACAGATGGTCTTTACATGGACCCCCTTCGGGTGCTGGCTACCGAGGCGTTATCAGTAACCATTAACGGTAACGCGGACATCAATGATAATGATTCTTATTAATATATGTCAAGGAAATGTCAAGAAAAAATGGACTTCGATTGCCCTGTACCCTGCCGTGACGATGCTGCACGACGGATCCCCGGATCCGGTCAGGGGGCAGGATTCGAATCCGCCACCCACCCGCCGCCCAAGGCCTTGAACAAATCCACCGCCGCCGTCAGCCGGTTCAGCCTTTGTGTGGCATGGCTGTCCTGGGCCAGGAACAACGTGCGCTGGGCGATCAGCACCGACAGCAGATCGCCGCCGCCCTCACGGTAGCGCAGCTCCGCCAGGTGCAGCGCGCGCGTTGCCTGTTCGACGATTTCACGCTGCGCCTCTTCCTGACGGCGGCCACGTTCGGAGTTGCCCAAACCGTCGTCAACCTCTTTCAGCGCCGTGCGTACGGCCTGGCCGTAAGTTTCGATCAGTACTGCCCGTTGTGACCGGCTGTTCTCAACCTGCAGGTTGCGTCGGCCACCGTCGAACAGGGTTTGCGCTAGGGCTAGTCCGGCGGACAGGCTCCGGGTCGGGTCCACCAGACGCAGCAACTCGGCGCTGGCCAGTCCGCCCGAGGCGGACAGGGATAGGCTGGGCAGCAGGGCGGCGCGTGCTGCCGCCACGTTGGCATCGGCTGCGGCGAGCTGGGCTTCCGCCGCGGCCAGGTCCGGCCGCCGGGCCAGCAGCGATGAAGGCAGGCCGGGTGTTACCTCCGGTACGGCCAGGTGCTGAAATTCCTCCGGTTGCAGCACGAAACCCTGCGGCATGCGTCCCAGAAGCAGAGCCAGCGCGGAGGCCAGCTGGCGACGCTGTACCTCGAGCGGAATCACGGCCGCGCGCTGGGACAGCACCGTGGTGCGCTGTTCCGTGAGTTCGAGCAGCGTGGCCACGCCGTTGCGGTAGCGGGATTCCACGATTTTCAGCACCCGTTCGGCAATGTTCACGTTGTGGCGTGCGATGGCGAGGCGTTCGCCCGTGGCAAGCCATTCGAAATAACCGGTCGCCACGGCACCGGTCAGGCTGAGCCGGGCGGCCTCAAGATCGAAACGGGTGGCCGCGAGCGAGGCGGTGCTGGCCTCGAGGCCGGCCGCCAGGCGCCCCCAGAGATCGATTTCGTAGCTGGCGGACAGCCCCAGGCTGGAGCTTTCGCGCTGGATCCGGGGCGAGCCTGGCGCGTTCGTGCGGCTCGCCGAAGTGCCGGCACTGGCGCCAACGACGGGAAGTTGTGCGGTGCCGGCTAGGCGCAGAGCGATTTCGGCTTGATGAACGCGCTCGGCGGCGATGCGCAGATTGGCGCTGCCGGCCCGGGCTTCGCTTACCAGGCGGTCGAGCTGGGGCGAGCCGAAGCTGCGCCACCATAGGGCATCAGGCGCTGTCGCAGCTGCGGCCGGTGTTTCCGTCCAGGTTGCCGGCAGTTCTAGCACCGGACGTGTCACCGGCTCGTGTACCGCGCAGCCGGCAAGTGCAATCAGTACGGCTGCAAGCAGGCCTCCCGGAGTTGTTTTTTTCGTTTTCGTCATATTCTCACTCGGAAGCCAGGGCCACGACCGGGTCCAGCTGCGCGGCCTTGCGCGCCGGCAGATAGCCGAAGATCAGGCCGGTGGCGAAGGCGCAGCCGAAGGCGAGCAGCACCGGGGACAGCGCGTATTGCACGGGTGTTCCCGTGGCGCCGATCACGGCGGTCGTGGCGAGGCCGCCGGCCACGCCGATCGTGCCGCCCAGTGCCGTCACAACCAGGGCTTCGATCAGGAATTGCTGCAGGATGTTGCGCATGCGTGCGCCTGTCGCCATGCGGATGCCGATTTCACGCGTGCGCTCGGTGACGCTGACCAGCATGATGTTCATCACGCCTATGCCGCCCACCAGTAATGAAATCGCGGCGATGGATCCGAGCAGTATGGTCATCGTTTCCTGTGCTTCACTGGCTGTCTCCATGATGGAAGCCATGTTCCTGATCTGGAAATCGATCTTGCCATGGCGTTCGGCCAGCAGGGACTCGACTGCGGCTTGCGTTTCATCGATGCGCTCCACGTCCTGCACTGCCACCGTGACGTTGCGCAGGAAGCGTTGGCCCGACAAGCGTAGCTGGCTGGTCTGGTAGGGCACCAGCACTACATCGTCCTGGTCCTGCCCGTTGGGTGAAGCGCCACGAGGGCCCATAACGCCGACCACCTGGAAGATCAGGTTGTTGACTAGGACGTACTGGCCCAGCGGATTGGCCCCCCCGGGAAACAGGGCATTGGCCACTGTCTGCCCCAGAACGGCCACCGTGCCGTAGTTTTCCTCGTCCTCTTCGGTGAAGAACGTGCCTTTTGCCGGCCACCAGCGGCGGGCCTGGGGGTAGTTCCACGAAGTGCCGATGACCGACGTGGAGTGGTCGTACTCCGTGTAACGCAGCGTTACGCTACTTTCCTGCTCGGGCACCGCGGCAAGTACGTTGGGCACGTCGCGGCCAATGGCTTTGACGTCGGCCAGCACCAGGGTCGCGGTGTTGCGGAAGCCTCGCTGGTTGGGCGCACCGGGCCGTACCAGCAGCAGGTTGGAGCCCATGGCACTGATGCGGTCTATCACGGCCTGTTTGGCGCCGTCGCCTATGGCCAACATGGCGATCACCGAAGCCACGCCGATGACGATGCCTAGCAGCGTCAGGATGGCCCGGAAAACATTGGCTCGCAGTCCCCTTAGTGCGGTTTTTGCCGCTTCCAGCGCATCCCACAGCGGCGAATTGTGTCCACGGGGCGAGGAGGCTGGCGCGACTGCGTTTTCCATTTTCTTCGCAGCGGAGCCGGAGTCGCGGAGAATGTGGCCGTCCCTGATTTCTACGATGCGCCTAGCTTGCTGCGCCACTTCCGCCGCGTGGGTGATGAGTATGACGGTGTGGCCTTTTGTCGAGAGATCCTTGAGCAGGGCCATGACGTCGGCGCCGCTCTTGCTGTCCAGCGCACCGGTGGGTTCATCTGCCAGAATGATCCGGCCCCCGTTCATCAGGGCTCGCGCGATGGATACCCGCTGCTGCTGTCCGCCCGACAACTGGTTGGGACGGTGATGCCCGCGGTCGGCCAGGCCTAGGGTTGCCAGCAATTCGGTGGCGCGCTGCCGGCGCTCGACGGGCGACAGCCCGGCGTACATGGCGGGCACCTCGACATTTTCGGCCGCAGTCGCACTGGCGATCAGGTTGTAGCTTTGGAATACGAAACCGAAAGCCTCACGGCGCAACCCTGCCAGCTCGTCGCGGTTCAGGGCGGATACGTCGCGGCCCATGAAGCGGTAGCTGCCGCTGGTGGGGCGGTCCAGGCAGCCGAGGATGTTCATCAGCGTGGATTTTCCAGACCCGGAGGCACCCATGATGGCGATCATCTCGCCCGGGTAAATGGCGAGATCGATGCCGTGCAGCACTTCCACCGACAGATCGCCGTTGCGGTAAGTCTTGGTGATGCCCTTCAATTCAATCAGTGGGACGGTATCCGCGTGAGTGGCGGTCGTGATTCCAGTGGCGTGCGAAGCATCCAGCGTGGATGCCGGCGGCAGAAGGGCATGCGCATCCATGATCGTTATCGTCCTTTCGGCATTCCGCCCGGAGTGCCGAAGCCCATCGGGCCCAGGTTGCGCTGCTGTTGGGGCGGGGTGCTTGGGCGTGCCGGCTGCCGGATGCCGGCGACCACGCGTTCGCCTTCTGCGAGGCCTGACAGGATTTCGGCGTGAATGCGGTTGCTGATGCCGACCGTCACCTCGCGTTCCTGCACGCTGCCATTGTCGGCGATGACCTTCACCGTGGCTTTGCGGGGCGGCCGCGGGGGCCGTGCGGCCACTTCGGTGGCGGCCGGTGCGCTGCGCGTACCCTGTGACATGCTGTTCCGGGCATTGATATCAGGCTTGCCGGAACGTGGCGAAAGCGGCGTTTTGGCGGACGCCCTGCGCTCGGCCTGCATGCGTTCGCGCAGACGCTGACGTTCCTCCGGCGACATTTTCTGAAAGGCTTCGCGGTTAAAACGCGGACGCCCTCCTTCCGCGGCAGGGCGGCCGGATTCCGAGGTCTGCGCGGGCTGGCGCTGACGCTCGTCCGGTGATCGCCGCGGTGAGGCCTCGTGGGAGCGCGGTTTTTCTTTCTCGCGGTCCTTGGTGGCGCGCCCGGTGGCCTGCACGGGGTGTCCGGCGGGCGCGGCTTGCGAATCGGGTGGTAACGGCGCGACGGCGGGGGGCTTGGTTTCGCCAGCGGCTGCCGTGCCGGCATCCTGCCCCGAGCCTGCCTTGTCTGCGCGGGCACGGTTTCCCCGGCCGCGCTGCAGGGTGAGGGCGGACATCGGTACTGTCAGCACGTCCCGGGCTTCGGCGACCACGAAGAACACCTGGACGGTCATCTGTGTCATCAGGCTGCGATTGGCGTTGGGGACGTCGAACAAGGCGTTGTAGAGCACCACGTTGTTGGTCACGGTGGGCGTGGGTTCGATTTTCCTCAACTGGCCGTGCCAGCGCCGCCCCTGTCCGCCCAGCGTGGTGAAGTAGACGGGCATGTCCACGGCGAGCCTGCTTACGTCGGCTTCGGAGACCTGGGTTTGCACCGTCATGGTGGAGAGATCGGCCACGCGCATCAGGGTGGGGGCCGACTGATTGGCATTCAGCGTTTGGCCCTGGCGCGCAGTGATACTGACCACCGTGCCGGTCAGAGGGGCATAGATGCGGGTGAATTTGAGGTTGGCTTCGTCCACGCGGGTACTGGCCTGCAGTTGCTCCATCTGCGCTTTCAGCGAATTGATCTGCGCGCGCGCCGTCTGTACCGCGGTCTCGGCGTTTTGCATCGCCTCCGCTGTCGTGGCCTCTTCGATCATCAGGTTTTTCTGGCGCTGCAGATCCCTCTCGGCTTTCGCTAGATTGACCTCGCGCTCGGTCAGCTGCGCCTGCTGGGATCGCAGTTGGGCGCGGCTTGCGTCGACTCTGGCCGTTGAGGTTTCAGCATCGATTTCAGCCAGCAGATCCCCCTCCTGTACCTCGCTGCCAACTTCGATGTACAGCTTGCGCAGTTGGCCTGACACCTGGGCGCCGACGTCGACGTAATCGAGTGGCTGTAGTGATCCGGTGGCGGCCACCAGGTCTTCGATGTCTCCGCGCAACACTGCGGCACTGATGTAGGATTGCCCGTCATTTCGCCCGCCGCCCCAGGTTTTCCAGGCGTACCAGGTGCCGCCGCCCAGCGCGGCGATGCCGGCCGCGGCGGCGCCCAGCTTCAACAGGGTCCGGCGGCGGGGGGGCTCTTCGCGATCCGTGCTCATGTGACTTGCGTCCTCGATGTGGAAACGGATCCAGCATGCCTGTCAACTAAGGAAACAATGCGCAAGAATGTGCGTGAGAGCGTATCCATTCGTTTCCACAAAGCTTGCCAAATTTGGCGTTAGACTCAGTTCATGAGTGATTTCCGCCCGTTTTTTTCGTTCGGCCAGTCCTTTTTCGGCGCCATGATGCAGCGCCTGGATTCGTTGCGCGTCAAGCTGTTCATGGCGATAGCCGGGGCCAATGTCGTGCTGGTCATGGTGGCCTATGCGATCTATGGCTGGAGTTTTGACCAGGGGCTGGTGGATTACCTGAACCGGGCGGACGAAGCGCGGCTGTCTCCCCTGGTGACGCGGCTGGCCGACGGTTACCGCCGGCATGGAGACTGGCGCTGGATCAGCGAGGACCGGCAACAATGGCATGACCTGGTGCGCGAGGTACTGGGCGTGGGGCGTATGCCGCGGCGCGGTCCGGAAGAAGCGAAGGACGGGGTTGCCCGGCCGCGGCCACCCGTCGTGCCAGGCAACAGGGAAGGCGGCCGGCCACCGTTGACCATCGATCCCCGCCTGCTCCTGCTGGATGCCCGTCGGGATGTCCTACTCGGTCCGGCCGAGCGTGCCGGCCTCGCGGTGCTGAGGCCCATCAAGGTGGGGGAGCAGATCGTGGGCTATCTGGGTTATGTGCCGCGCCTGCAGGTCGTGACCTCACTGGAGCAGATTTTCCTCACACAGCAGAATCGCAGGTTTGCCGCCATCGCCCTGGGGTTGCTCGCTGCGGTGCTGCTCAACGCGGCCCTGATCGCGCACTGGCTCTCCCGGCGCCTACATGCGCTCAGTGACGGCGCAGCCGCCCTCGCGCAAGGCGACTATGCTGTGCGCATCCCGGTCAGCGGGCATGACGAGCTGGCGCAACTGGCGGTCGATTTCAATCACCTGGCACAAGCGCTGGAAGCGGCGCAGCGCATGCGCCAGCAATGGATAGCCGACATTGCCCATGAGCTGCGCACGCCGCTTGCCACGCTGCGCGGCGAGATCGAGGCCCTGCAGGATGGCGTGCGTCCGCTCAGCCAGGAAGGCATGGCTTCTCTGGCTCAGGAACTGGCGCAACTCACGCGGCTGGTTGAGGATTTGCGCATGCTGTCGCTCTCGGATATCGGCGCGCTCGTTTACCACAAGGAGCCGGTGGATTTGCGCGAAGTTCTGGAAGACGGGTTGTCTGCGGCCAGATCCGCGGTGGAAAGCCGGTGTTTGAGCCTGACAATGGATCTGGCGCCGGGGGTGCGGGTGATGGGGGACGAATCGAGGCTTGCCCAAGTGGTTGCCAACCTGTTGCAGAACACCTTGCGTTACAGCGAGGTGCCTGCGACCCTGGAAGTTCGCCTGAATGCGGAAGCGGGACAGGCCTTGGTGGTCTGGGAAGATTCCTCGCCTGGCGTGCCCCCGGCCGATCTGCTACGCCTGACCGAGCGCCTGTTCCGCGTGGATGCCTCGCGCGCCAGGGCGAGCGGCGGCTCCGGACTCGGTTTGTCCATTGCCGAGGCCATC
>JAHCLD010000100.1 GCA_026125585.1 Burkholderiales bacterium | reverse complement strand
CTGCAGCTCGCGAGTGCCGCCGCGCGCGTGCTCGCGCCGCGCGGCGGCAGCGTGCTGATCGGCAAGGACACGCGCCTGTCGGGCTACATGTTCGAGGCGGCGCTCGAGGCGGGCTTCGTCGCCGCCGGCGTCGACGTGCGGCTGATCGGGCCGCTGCCGACCCCCGGCATCGCCTACATGACGCGCGTGTTCGGCAGCAGCTTCGGTGTCGTCATCAGCGCCTCGCACAACCTGTATGAGGACAACGGCATCAAGTTCTTCGACGCGAGCGGCGGCAAGCTGTCCGACGATCTCGAGCGCGAGATCGAGGCGGAGCTCGGCAACGGCACGATCACGCGCGGCTCGCGCGAACTCGGCCGCGCGATGCGCGTCGACAAGGAACGCATCCAGTACCAGCGCTTCTGCGCCTCGACGCTGCCGGCGGGCCTCGACCTCGAGGGCCTCAAAATCGTGCTCGACTGCGCCAACGGCGCGGCCTACAAGGTCGGCCCGCGCGTGTTCACCGATCTCGGCGCCGAGGTGATCCCGGTCGGCTGCTCGCCGAACGGACGCAACATCAATGACGGCTGCGGTTCGACTTCGCCGCAGCTGCTGCAGCTCACGGTGCCCGGCGTGCGCGCGCAGGCCGGCATCGCGCTCGACGGCGACGGTGATCGCCTCGTGATGATCGATCACCTCGGACGGCTGGTCGACGGCGACCAGTTGATCTACATCATCGCGCGCGCGCGGCACGAGGCCGGTACGCTGACCGGACCGGTGGTCGGCACGCAGATGAGCAACCTCGGCCTCGAGGTCGGGCTGCGCGAGTGCGGCATCGGCTTCCAGCGCGCGCAGGTCGGCGATCGCTATGTGCTCGCGATGCTGAAGGAGACCGGCGGCATCATCGGCGGCGAGACCTCCGGGCACATCCTGTGCCTCGATCGCACCACCACCGGGGACGCGCTGATTGCGGCACTGCAGGTGATCGGCGTGATGCGCCAGACGGGGCGCAGCCTCGCCGAGCTCGCCGCCGGCATGCCGCGCTTCCCGCAGGTGCTGCTGAACGTACGCGTGGCCGAGCGCTTCGATCCGGCGGGCGTGCCGGCCGTCGGCGCCGCGGTCGCGGGCGTCGAGCAGCGCCTCGGTGGCGAGGGCCGTGTGGTGCTGCGCGCCTCGGGCACCGAACCGGTGATACGCGTGATGGTCGAAGGCCGTGAAGAGGCGGTCACCCGCCGCTGCGCGGAAGAGATTGCTGCGGCCGTCCGTGCCGCGGCGGCCTGAGCGCGTTATCCTCGGATTTCCAAGCCGGGGCCGATGCCCGGGAAAGGTAGCGAAATGCGTCCCATTGCCGTTGGTCTGATGTTTGCCGCCGCCGCGCTGATCGCGCAGGCTGCGACGCCACGCACCCCGTCGCCTGCAGGTGCCGAGGTCTATTTCCAGTCGCCTGCCGACGGTGCCACCGTCAAGAGCCCGGTCACGGTGCGCTTCGGACTGAAGGGCATGGGCGTGGCCCCGGCCGGCATCAAGTTCGACGACACCGGCCACCATCATCTGCTGATCGACACCGAGGTGCCGGCCAATCTCGACCTGCCATTGCCCGCCAACGACAAGGTGGTCCATTTCGGCAAGGGGCAGACCGAGACCACGATCGAACTGCCGCCGGGCAAGCACACGCTGCAGCTGGTGCTGGGCGACATGCTGCACATCCCGCACGACCCGCCGGTGATCTCGAAGCGGATCACGATCACCGTCGAGCCCTGAGCAGGGGCGGGCCCTGGCCGCCGGCTGACGGACATTGCGCCCCGGCAGGGGCGCCGCTATCATCGCGCGCCTTTTACGGGGCGGCCCGCGCGGCCGCGTGAGTGCCTTGAGTCGCAGACCCCTCGTTGCCGGTAACTGGAAGATGCACGGCTCGCGCGCCGCGAACGCGAGCCTGGTCGAGGCCGTTGCATCGCACGACGGCGACCGCGCCGCCGATTGCGCCATCTGCCCGCCCTATGTCTACCTCGCCGAGGTGGCGCGCCTGCTGCGCGACTCCGCGGTCAAGCTCGGCGCCCAGGACGTGTGCGCCGAGGCGCAGGGCGCCTATACCGGCGAGGTGTCGGCGGCGATGCTGCGTGACGTCGGCTGCACGATGGTGATCGTCGGCCACTCCGAGCGCCGCGCGCTGTACGGCGAGGGCAATTCGCTGGTCGCCCGCAAGTTCTCGGCCGCGCAGTCGCAGGGTCTCGTGCCCATCCTGTGCGTCGGCGAATCGCTCGAGCAGCGCGAGGCGGGCGAGACGACTGCGGTGGTCGCACGCCAGCTCGACGCGGTCCTCGAACTCGTCGGTGCGGCGGCCTTCGGCACCGCGGTGCTCGCCTACGAGCCAGTGTGGGCGATCGGCACGGGCCGCAACGCCACGCCGGACCAGGCGCAGCAAGTGCACGCCTTCATCCGCGGGCGGATCGCCGCGCGCGATGCTAAAATCGCCGGCGAAGTCCGGATCCTGTATGGCGGCAGCGTCAAGGCCGGCAATGCGGCCGAGCTGTTCGCGCAGCCCGATGTCGACGGCGGCCTGATCGGGGGCGCATCCCTGAAGGCCGACGAGTTCCTGGCCATCGTCGCGGCCGCGCGCCGGGCCCCATAACCTCAAGGTTGACGCACGTGCTTCGTACCGTACTGATGTTCGTCCAGGTGTTCAGCTCCGTCGCGATCATCGCGCTGGTGCTGATCCAGCGCGGCAAGGGCTCCGATGCCGGCGCGGGTTTCGGCGCCGGCGCGTCGGGCACCGTGTTCGGCGCGCGCGGTGCGCGCACCGGCCTGTCGCGCGCGACCGCGGTGTTCGCGGCGGTGTTCATGGTGAACAGCCTCGCGCTCGCGTATCTCGGCACGCGCGGGCAGGAAGCGCCGCGCACGATCCTCGACGAGATCGAGACGCGCGAGGCGGCGCCGGCCGTGCCGACGCCCGAGGCCGCGCCCGTGCCGCAAGCGCCGGCACCGGAGCCGCAATAGGTATTTTTGCCGACGTGGTGGAATTGGTAGACACACTAGCTTGAGGGGCTAGCGCCGCAAGGTGTGGGAGTTCGAATCTCCCCGTCGGCACCACCTTTGATACAATGCGCGCCGCCTTTTCCGGCGTGGCGAAGCATGCTCAGCGAATACCTTCCGATCCTGCTCTATCTGGGTGTTGCCGCCGGCATCGGTGTGTTGCTGCTGGTGGCCGGCGTGCTGATCGGCCGCTTCTTCACGACCGCGCCCGGCGATGCCGAGAAGCTCTCCGCCTACGAGTGCGGCTTCGAGGCCTTCGAGGACACGCGCCGCAAGTTCGATGTCCGCTACTACCTGGTTGCGATCCTGTTCATCGTGTTCGATCTCGAGATCGCATTCCTGTTTCCATGGGCGGTCGCGCTCGACGCGATCGGCGCCGCCGGCCTGGCTGCGATGGGCATCTTTCTCGCGATCCTGGTCGTCGGCTTCATCTATGAATGGAAAAAAGGGGCGCTCGATTGGGACTAGACGCCGAAGCCGCCGAGGCCGCGGAGCAGTACTCGCAGCGCGGCTTTCTGACCACGACCGTCGACAACGTCGTCAGCTGGGCCCGCACCGGTTCGCTGTGGCCGATGACCTTCGGTCTCGCGTGCTGCGCGGTCGAGATGATGCATGTCGGCGCATCGCGCTATGACCTCGACCGTTTCGGCATCGTCTTCCGGCCGAGCCCGCGCCAGTCCGACGTGATGATCGTCGCCGGCACGCTGTGCAACAAGATGGCGCCGGCGCTGCGCAAGGTCTACGACCAGATGGCCGAGCCGCGCTGGGTGATCTCGATGGGCTCCTGCGCCAACGGCGGCGGCTATTACCATTATTCCTATTCCGTGGTCCGCGGCTGCGACCGCATCGTGCCGGTCGACATCTACGTGCCGGGCTGTCCGCCGACCGCCGAGGCGCTGCTCTACGGCATCATCCAGTTGCAGAACAAGATCAAGCGCACCAACACCATCGCCCGCTAGCCGGTCCGCCAGCCTGAAACCAGCCAACCGCCATGACCACCCGCAACGAATCCCTGATTGCCGCGCTGCAGGCCACGCTCGGCGACAAGCTTGCGAGCGTTGACGAGGCGCTGGGGGAAGTCACCGCCGTGGTCCGGGCCGATGCCCTGCTGGCGGCCTGCGCCGCGCTGCGCGACGATCCGGCCCTGCGCTTCGGGCAGCTGATCGATCTCTGCGGCGTCGACTACAGCGACTATCGCGAAGGCGAATGGCGGGGACGGCGCTTCGCCGTCGTCTATCACCTGCTCAGCGTTGCGCTGAATCGGCGCCTGCGCCTGCGGGTGTTCGCGCCGGACGACGATTTTCCGGTGCTGGATTCGGTGATCGGGGTCTGGGTTTCCGCCAACTGGTACGAGCGCGAGGCCTTCGACCTCTACGGCATCATGTTCACGGGGCATCCCGACCTGCGCCGCCTGCTGACCGATTACGGTTTCGTCGGGCATCCGTTCCGCAAGGATTTCCCGCTGTCGGGCAACGTCGAGATGCGCTACGACCCCGGACAGAAGCGGGTCATCTACCAGCCGGTGACCATCGAGCCGCGCGTGATCACGCCGCGCATCGTGCGCGAGGAGAATTACGCGGACTCCGAAGGCTTCCGCAAGGGTTGAGCTTGCCTGAAAACCATTTGCCACAGAGGACACAGAGAATACAAAGAGAACACGGAGAAATGCTTGGGACCGGAACGTTGCAGGGGGTTTTCTCTGTGATCTCTGTGTTCTCTGTGGCTGATTTGTCTTTCGGTTTTTAAATGGCTGAAATCAAGAACTACACGATGAACTTCGGGCCGCAGCATCCGGCGGCCCACGGCGTGCTGCGCCTGGTGCTGGAGCTGGACGGCGAGGTCATCGAGCGCGCCGACCCGCACATCGGCCTGCTGCACCGCGCGACCGAGAAGCTCGCCGAGCACAAGACCTTCATCCAGTCGGTGCCGTACATGGACCGCCTGGACTACGTGTCGATGATGGCCAACGAGCACGCCTACGTGATGGCCATCGAGAAGCTGCTCGGCATCGAGGTGCCCGAGCGCGCGCAGTACATCCGCGTGATGTTCGACGAAATCACCCGGCTGCTGAATCACCTGCTGTGGCTCGGCTGCCACGGCCTCGACATCGGCGCGATGACGGTGTTCCTGTACTGCTTTCGCGAGCGCGAGGACCTGTTCGACATGTACGAGGCGGTGTCCGGCGCGCGCATGCACGCGGCCTATTACCGTCCGGGCGGCGTCTACCGAGACCTGCCGGATTTGATGCCGCAGTACTCGGCTTCGCGCATCCACAACGCGGCTGCGGTCCGCGAGCTCAACGAAAACCGCCGGGGTTCGCTGCTCGATTTCGTCGAGGACTTCACGCAACGGTTCCCAGCCTATGTCGACGAATACGAAACCCTGCTGACCGACAACCGCATCTGGAAGCAGCGCACGGTCGGCATCGGCGTGGTGTCTCCGGAGCGCGCGTTGCAGATGGGCTTCACCGGCGCGATGCTGCGCGGCTCGGGCATCGAATGGGATCTGCGCAAGAAGCAGCCGTACGAGGTCTATGACCGCATGGAATTCGACGTGCCGGTGGGCGTCAACGGCGACTGCTATGACCGCTATCTGGTGCGCATCGAGGAGATGCGCCAGTCGAACCGCATCGTCAGGCAGTGCATCGACTGGCTGCGGAAGAACCCGGGCCCGGTGATGATCGACAGCCACAAGGTGGCGCCGCCGTCGCGGGTGGCGATGAAGACCAACATGGAAGAACTGATCCACCACTTCAAGCTGTTCACCGAGGGCATGCATGTGCCGCCGGGCGAAGCCTATGCGGCGGTGGAGCATCCGAAGGGCGAGTTCGGCATCTATCTGGTGTCGGACGGCGCCAACAAGCCGTACCGGCTGAAAATCCGCGCGCCGGGTTTCGCCCACCTCGCCGGGCTCGACGAAATGGCGCGCGGCCACATGATCGCCGACGTGGTGGCGATCATCGGCACCCAGGACATCGTGTTCGGGGAGATTGACCGATGAACGCCCCCATGATCCTGTCACCCGAATCGCTGGCGAAGATCGACAGGGCCGTCGCCAAGTATCCGCCGGACCGCAGGGATTCCGCGGTGATGGCGGCACTGGCCATCGCCCAGACCGAGAAGGGCTGGCTGTCGACCGAGACCATGGATTTTGTCGCGCAGTACCTGGGCATGCCGCCGGTCGCGGTGTACGAGGTCGCGACCTTCTACACGATGTACGACCTCAAGCCCGTCGGCAAGTACAAGCTGACGGTCTGCACGAACCTGCCCTGCGCGCTGCAGGGCGCGACCCGTGCCGCGGAGCACCTGAAAAAAGTGCTTAGCATCGGCTTCAACGAGACCACGCCCGACGGCCGCATCACGCTGAAGGAGGGCGAGTGCATGGGCGCCTGCGGTGATGCGCCGGTCATGCTGCAGAACAACCACAGGATGCTGTGCGCGATGACGCCGGAAAAGATCGACCAGCTGCTGAAGGACCTCGAATGACGGGCCTGCCTTCCGGGTTGCCAATCCCTCCGTTTTCCGGCGACGTGTTCGGCCCCGACGCGGTGATCCTGAAGGGGCTCGACGGCACGAACTGGCGCCTGAGGGACTACGAGTCCCGCGGCGGCTACACCGCGCTGAAGAAGATCCTCGCGGAAAACATCACGCCCGAGAACGTCGTCAACGAGCTGAAGAAATCCTCGCTGCGCGGCCGCGGCGGCGCCGGTTTCCCGACCGGCCTGAAGTGGAGCTTCATGCCGCGCCAGTTTCCGGGGCAGAAGTACCTGGTCTGCAACTCGGACGAGGGCGAGCCGGGCACGTTCAAGGACCGCGACATCCTGCGCTACAACCCGCACATCCTGATCGAGGGCATGATCATCGGCGGCTACGCGATGGGCATCAGCGTGGGCTACAACTACATCCACGGCGAGATCTGGGAAGTCTACGAACGTTTCGAGGAGGCGCTGGAGGAGGCGCGCGCCGCCGGCTACCTCGGCGACAGGATCCTCGGCTCGGATTTCTCGTTCCAGCTGCACGCCCATCACGGCTACGGCGCCTACATCTGCGGCGAGGAAACGGCGCTGCTCGAATCGCTGGAGGGCAAGAAGGGCCAGCCGCGCTTCAAGCCGCCGTTCCCGGCGAGCTTCGGTCTCTACGGCAAGCCGACGACGATCAACAACACCGAGACCTTCGCCGCGGTGCCCTGGATCATCAACAACGGCGGCGAGGCTTTCCTGAATCTCGGCAGGCCCAACAATGGCGGCACCAAGATCTTCTCGGTGTCCGGCGACGTCGCGCGTCCCGGCAACTACGAAGTGAAGCTCGGTACGCCGTTCGCGAAGCTGCTCGAAATGGCCGGCGGCATGCGCGACGGCGTGAAGCTCAAGGCGGTGATCCCCGGCGGCTCGTCGATGCCGGTGCTGCCGGCGGACATCATGATGGCCACCGACATGGACTACGACTCGATCGCCAAGGCCGGCTCGATGCTCGGCTCCGGCGCGGTGATTGTCATGAACGAGACACGCTGCATGGTGAGGTCGCTGCTGCGGCTGTCCTATTTCTATTACGAGGAGTCCTGCGGCCAGTGCACGCCCTGCCGCGAGGGCACCGGCTGGCTCTACCGCATGGTCGACCGCATCGAGCACGGCAAGGGCCGGCCCGAGGACCTCGACATGCTCGACAACGTGGCGCAGAACATCCAGGGGCGCACGATCTGCGCGCTGGGCGACGCGGCGGCGATGCCGGTGCGCGCCTTCCTGAAGCACTACCGCGACGAATTCCAGCACCACATCGACCACAAGAAGTGCGTGGTCGCACCTTATATCTAGGTCCAGGCCGACGCCATGCTCGAAATCGAACTCGACGGCAAGCTGATGGAAGTGCCCGAAGGCAGCACGATCATGGATGCCGCCAACCAGGCGGGCACCTTCGTGCCGCACTTCTGCTATCACAGGAAGCTGTCGATCGCGGCGAACTGCCGCATGTGCCTGGTGCAGGTGGAGAAGGCGCCCAAGCCGCTGCCCGCCTGCGCGACGCCGGTGACCAACGGCATGAAGGTGTGGACGCACTCCGACGCCGCCGTCACCGCGCAGAAGGGCGTGATGGAGTTCCTGCTGATCAACCATCCGCTGGACTGCCCGATCTGCGACCAGGGCGGCGAATGCCAGCTGCAGGATCTGGCCGTGGGTTACGGCGCCAGCGGGTCGCGCTACCAGGAAGACAAGCGCGTCGTCGCCAACAAGAACCTGGGGCCGCTGATCTCGACCGACATGACGCGCTGCATCCACTGCACGCGCTGCGTCCGCTTCGGCCAGGAAATCGCCGGGATCATGGAACTGGGCATGATCGGCCGCGGCGAGCATTCGGAAATCATCACCTTCGTCGGCAAGACCGTCGATTCGGAACTGTCGGGCAACGTGATCGACCTCTGCCCGGTCGGCGCGCTGACCTCGAAACCCTTCCGCTACAGCGCGCGCACCTGGGAGCTGACGCGCAAGTCCTCGGTCAGCCCGCATTGCGGCCTCGGTTCCAACCTGACGCTGCAGGTCAAGCAGAACCGCGTGATGCGCGCGTTGCCGCGCGAAAACGAGGCGGTCAACGAGTGCTGGCTGTCGGACAAGGACCGCTTCTCGTACGAGGCGCTCAATTCGGAGCAGCGGCTGGCGAAGCCGATGCTGAAGCGTGACGGCCGCTGGCAGGACGTGGAATGGCCGGTGGCGCTGGAATTCGTGGTTTCCGAGCTGAAGCGCATCAAGGCCGCCCACGGCGCCGAAGCCGTCGGCGCGCTGGCGACGCCGCACCAGACGCTGGAAGAACTGCACCTGCTGCAGAAACTGCTGCGCGGCTTCGGTT
>JAHCLD010000010.1 GCA_026125585.1 Burkholderiales bacterium | reverse complement strand
AGCCCGCTTTTCGCGGCGGAACTGTGCACCTTGCCGACGGCGCCGGTCAGCGCGGTGTCGCCGGCGAGGGTGATGATGCGGCCGCCGCCGGCGGCGAGCATGCCGGGCAACACGGCCTTCACGCAGTGAAAGGAACCGTCGAGCGAAATCGACATCACCTGCCGCCATTCCTCGAAGCTCATTTCGGTGAAGGGAATTTCGCGGCGCACCGAGGCGTTCAGCACGAGGATGTCCACCGCGCCGAGTTCGGCGGCGACCGCGGCCGTGCCGCCCGCGGCGCGGATTTCCGCGGCGACCGCCTCGGCCTCGGCGCGCGAGGCGCGGGTGTTGATGGCGACCTTCGCGCCGGCCGCGGCGAGTTCGAGCGCGATCGCGCGGCCGATGTTTTTGGCGGCGCCGGTGACCAGTGCGACCTGGCCGGCGAGTTCGGTGGCTGCGTTCATGCGCCGGGTTCCGTGTGCGATGGAGCGCTAGCATAGCGGGGAACGCCGCGGCGTGCGATGCGGGTCGCATGTTGTCCACATGCTGTGATGCGTGGCCGCTGCTGGTATAGTCTGCGCCCTGTGATCCGGCCGCAGGCCGGCGCGTGGAGACCGCATGAAAGCCATGCGGTGCTTCGAAACGATGAACGATAAACAATGGCGGGTCGATGTCGTTCACATTCCGTTGCCAGAAGCGGCGACACCGGAATCCGATCGGCGGCACAAGGAGCGTTACGCATGAAAATCAGGACCAACGGCATCGAACTCAACTGCGTCGTCGAGGGCGAAGGCCCGTGGGTGACGATGTCGCACTCGCTGGCCAGCAACCTGTCGATGTGGGACGGGCAGGCGCGGCTGCTGGTCTCCAGGGGGTACAAGGTGCTGCGCTTCGACACCCGCGGCCACGGCGCGAGCGATGCGCCCGGGGGCTCCTACACGCTGGAGCAGATGGCCGACGACCTGCACGGCCTGTTCGCCGCGCTGGACATCCGCGACACGCACTGGATCGGCCTGTCGATGGGCGGCATGATCGGCGAGGTCTACGCATTGAAATATCCCGGCGTCTTTCGCAGCATGCTGCTCGCCGACACCACCGGCCGCCGGCCGCCCAACGCGGAGCAGATGTGGGGCGAGCGCGTGAAACTCGCGCGCGGGCAGGGCATGGGGGCGCTGGTGGAGTCGACGCTGGAGCGCTGGTTCACCGAGCCGTACCGCAAGGCGCAGCCCGCGGTGATGGCGCGCATCGCCGAGGGCATTCGCGGCACGCCGGTCGACGGATTCGCCGGCTGCTGCGATGCCATCGCCAAAATCGACGTGCTCGACCGGCTGCAGGAAATCGACTGCCCGGCGCTGGTCGTCGTCGGCGAGGATGACCACGGCACACCGCCGGAGATGGCACGCCAGATCCAGGCGAATCTGCGCGGTTCGGAACTGCTGATCATTCCTGCGGCGGCCCACCTGTCGAACATCGAGCAGCCCGCCGCGTTCAACGAGGCGATGCTCGGCTTCCTGGCGAAAGTGTGCGGCTGATGCGGCGGGCCTGCGCCGCCCTGGCGCTGGCGGCGCTGCTTGCCGGCTGCGAGGGCTGGTTCGGCGGCGAGGAGGTCGCGCGCATTCCGCTGCAACCCATCGCCGGCGGCGGTTTCGAGCCGGTGCGCATCCTGCTGCGGCCGCAGATGAACGCGGTCGCCTTCGATCTGCATGCCGAATTCGCCTGGGGCCGGCGCGAGGAAGCCGGCCGCTGGGACCGCTACCGCGCGACCCTGAGGGCGGGCGGCAGGACGGTCGAGTCCGTGGAGTTCACCGTCAACAGCCCCGAGTCCGGCGAGGCCGCGCAGGACAGTTCGCCGGCACCCAATGTGCTGCGGCAGTTGCTGCTGGTCGTCGATCTGCGCCGGGAAGCCGAATACGAACTGGCGATCACGCCGCTGCAGCCGCCGGCGGTGACGCTGAACGCGCCGCAGCTCGTCGTCCGCATCAACGTGCCGCCGGCCGGGAGGCCCTGAGCGGCCGCCGTGCCGCCCCGACGCATGGTTGCCGTGACGCCGCCAGCCGCGGGTGCCGTGGCGTCGCCGCTGCGGCGCCTGCTGCGTTTCCTGCTGCCCTACCGCTGGCGCGTCGCCTGCGCACTGGCGGCGCTGGTCGTGGCGGCCGGCAGCGTGCTGGCGCTGGGGCAGGGGCTGCGTTTCGTCATCGACGCCGGTTTCGGCAGTGGCAATCCGGCGATGCTCAACACCGCGCTCGCCGGCGTGATCGCGGTGGCCGTGGTGCTGTCGATGGCGACCTTCACGCGCTTCTACCTGATGATGAGCGTCGGCGAGCGCGTGATCGCCGACCTGCGGCGCGCGGTGTTCGCGCATGTGCTGACATTGTCGCCGGCCTTCTTCGACGCTTCGCGCACCGGCGACATCGTGTCGCGGCTGACCAACGACAGCGACCAGCTGCGCCAGGTCATCGGTTTCGGGCTGTCGATGTTCCTGCGCAACGGCCTGATGATGATCGGCGCGTTGCTGCTGCTGTTCGCCACCAGCCCGAAACTGGCCGCGCTGATCGTGCTCGGCGTGCCGGCGACGCTGGTGCCCATATTGATCGTCGGACGCCGCGTGCGCCGGCTGTCGCGGGCCAACCAGGACCGCGTCGCCGAGGTGTCCTCGCACGTCGACGAGGCGATGCACGAGATCCGCACGGTGCAGGCCTGGGGCCACGAGGCGCGCACCCGCGCCGCCTTCGACGCGGCCACCGAAGCGGCGTACGCGGCGGGCGTCGACCGCATCCGCGTCAAGGCCTTCCTGATCGCCTCGGTGATGCTGATCGCGTTCTGCGCGGTTGGCGTGATCCTGTGGGTCGGCGGCCATGACGTGCTCGCCGGGCGGCTCACCGCCGGCGAACTGTCGGCCTTCGTGTTCTACGCCGGCATCGTCGCCAGCGGCGCCGGCACGGTGTCCGAGATCTGGGGCGAGATCCAGCGCGCGGCGGGCGCCACCGAACGCCTGATGGAACTGCTCGACACGCGGCCGCTGCTGCGCGCCGAACCGCCGGCCGCGGCGCTGCCGCAGCCGGTGCGCGGCGCGATCCGCTTCGAGGCGGCCGGTTTCGCCTACCCGGCGCGGCCGGAATCCCCCGCGCTGGCGGATCTGTCGTTCGAAGTGCGGCCCGGCGAACGCGTCGCGCTGGTCGGCCCTTCGGGCGCCGGCAAGACCACGATTTTCGCGCTGCTGCTGCGCTTCTATGATCCGCAGTCCGGGCGGATCCTCATCGACGGCGTGGACCTGCGCCACTGCGATCCGCTGCTGCTGCGCCAGTCGGTGGCGCTGGTGTCCCAGGACCCGGTGATCTTTGCGGAAAGCGTCGCCGGGAACGTGCGCTTCGGGCGCCCCGGCGCGTCGATGGAGGCGGTGCGCGCGGCCTGCGCCGCGGCGAACGCGCTCGAATTCATCGAGGCGCTGCCGCAGGGCTTCGACACAGACCTCGGTGAACGCGGCATCCGGCTGTCGGGCGGCCAGCGCCAGCGGCTGTCGATTGCCCGCGCGCTGCTCGCCGACCGGCCGATCCTGCTGCTCGACGAGGCGACCAGCGCGCTCGATGCCGAGAGCGAGCGCCAGGTGGCCGCGGCGCTGGAGCATCTCGCGCGCGGCCGCACCACGCTGGTCATCGCGCACCGCCTCGCCACCGTGCGCAATGCCGACCGCATCCTGGTGCTCGACCGCGGCCGCCTGCATTCCGCCGGAACCCACGACGAACTGCTGCGCGCCGGCGGGCTGTATGCCCATCTCGCACGGCTGCAGTTCATGCACGGCGGCGCGGCGGCCTGAGTAGCGGCGGGCCGGTCGTCGTACAGTTCTCCCTCCGCATTCCCGCGGTCCTTTCCGTTCGGCGCTAAAGCCGGAGACCCGACGGCCGTTAATGTCGCCTGGAAATCTGATTTCCGTGTTCTGTGCCGGCAATCCACTGTCGTAACCAAAAGTGACATGCAAAACGCTGTAATTGGACGAAGTGCCGTCGAATCGTCCCAGGCGCTGGTGCGCCTTGTTATTCCGGAGTAATATTTTTTGCATCATGACCGGCGGGAAGCGTCCAGCATGTCACAGGGGGGATCCAATGAACAATGCCTGTAAACGGGCGTGGCGGCTGTTTGCACTTCTGGTTGCCAGCATGCTGATTGCCGGCCCGGCCATCGCCCAGGAAAGAAATCTGGCACCGGGATTCGCGGGACTCGCTAAAAATGCCAAGGTTGCGATCATGCCCACGGACATTGAGCTGTTTTCGATCAGCGCCGGCGGCGTGCTCGAACCCAGGGCGGACTGGACCGATGCGGCTTCCCGCCATTTCAAGGCCGCACTGATCGAGAAGAAACGGAAGCTTGGCGTCGGCACGGTGGATCTGTCCGACAAGGACGCCGACGAACTTGCGGAAGTGAATACGCTGCATGCGGCGGTGGCGCGGGCGATTTCCGCCCATCATTTCGGTCCCGGCTTCCTGAATTTGCCGACCAAGGAGGGCAAGCTCGACTGGTCCCTCGGCGAGGCGGTCCGGGGCATCAAGGAAAAAACCGGAGCGGATTACGCGCTGTTCAGCTGGATACGCGACAGCTACACCAGCGCCGAGCGCGCGGTCGCGATGATCGCTCTCGCGCTGCTGGGCGTCGGGGTCGGCGGCGGGATGCAGGTCGGCTACGCGTCCCTGGTGGATCTGGATACGGGCCGGGTGGTCTGGTTCAACCAGATGTTCCGCGGCAGCGGCGATTTGCGCCAGCCGGAACCCGCCGCTGAAACGCTGGAGTCGCTGCTCGCCAGATTTCCGGCGGCCAAATGAATCGCCGCGGCTTCATTGCCGCCGGCGGCGCCGCCTGCTGCGCGCTTGCGGCCGCAAGCGCCGGCGCGCAGGACGCATGGCTGGCGCCGGCACGTTTCTCGCGCCCCGACCTTTCCACGGATGAGGGCGGCTTGTGGGCGATGATGGACAGGGAGGAGCGCAACCTGCGGCGCAGCCCCTTCGTGATCCGCGACCGCGCGCTGAATGAATACGTTCAGGGCATAGCCTGCCGGCTCGCCGGCGATCATTGCCCCGACATGCGCGTGCATATCGTCAATACGCCGCTGTTCAACGCGAGCATGGCGCCCAACGGCATGATGCAGGTGTGGAGCGGTCTGCTGCTGCGTGTCGAGAACGAGGCGCAACTGGCGGCGGTGATCGGCCACGAGATCGGGCATTATCTCGAAAAGCATTCCCTGGAGCGGCTGCGCGATGCCAGGTCGGCATCCGCGTTTGCGCAGTTCATCGGATTGTTCGGGCTGGTGGGCGCGCTTGGCCAGTTGGCCGTTCTTGCCGGCATGTTTTCCTTTTCCCGTGATCAGGAGCGCAGGGCCGACGTGATCGGTGCCACGTTGATGCATCGCGCCGGTTATGACACCGGAGAGGCGGCCAAAATCTGGTCCAATCTGTTGTTGGAACTGAAAGCGCGGCCGGACGGCGATCCGGCGCTGAAAAGTCCGATGTTTGCGACCCATCCCCCTGCCGACGAGCGCAGCGATACGCTGGCCAGGCTTGCCGCGACGCTAGGCGGCGGCGCGACCAATGCCGATGTCTGGGAGCAGAAGATCAGGCCGTTCCGCCGGGAATGGCTGCTCGAGGAAATCAAGCGTGGCCAGCACGAAGAGAGCCTGGCTCTGCTGGATCGCATGAGCGGCGGCTCGACGGCCGTGCCCGATTACCGCTATGCGCGCGGCGAGGTGTACCGGCTGCGCGCGAAAGAAGGCGACCTCGATCTTGCCCTGGAAGACTTCCGGGCTGCGGCGGCGCTGGGCGGCGAACCGCCGGAAACGCATCGCGCGCTCGGGCTCATCTACCGCATCCGCCGCCAGCCCGCCGAGGCGAAGGCGAGTTTTCTGCGTTACCTGGACATGGCGCCGGCCGCGCCGGACCAGGCGATGATCAAAAGTTACATGGAGGAGCTGGGCTCATGAAAAGAATCGTATTGCTGTGTGCCGTGCTGGTTCTGTCCGGTTGCGTGTCCATCGCGAAGATCGAAACCGGGCAGCACGCTGTCGGCGACCGCCTGACCGTGAACATCGAGGGTGCCTGGAATCACATCAATGCGCCGGGCATGGGGCCGGCGCAAGTCTGGACCATGGAAGGCATGGCGGTCGACCAGTTGCTGCTGTATTCGGGCATCAGGGACGGGCAGGCCGTGCATTCCGGGGGCGGAAACGACAATCAGAAAAGCATGACTTACCGGTCGAACATGCAGCCCGACGAGATTGCCGCCCTGTTCGAGGGCATGCTGACCCGCGACGGATCGCGTTACCGGCTGAGCAAGCTGGAGCCGGTGAGCCTGGGGGACCTGAAGGGTCTCCGTTTCGAATATTCCCTGGTGCGCAAGATCGACAATGTCCAGCTTGCGGGCGTCGGTTACGCGGCGACCAGTCGCGGCGAGTTGTTTGCCCTGCTCTACATGGCGCCGCGGCTGGTGTTCTACCCGCGCCACATTGCGCGGGTGGAACACATCGGACAAAGCATGCGCATCAAGCCCTGAAGCAGTCCTTCAGAACATCTGCTGCCCGCCGTCGACGTAGATCAGCTGGCCGCTGATCATCCTTGCCGCCGGCGTGCACAGGTAGCGCACGATGCCGGCGACTTCCTCCGGCGACGAGCGGCGGCCCATCGGCACGTTGCTGACCGGGGCGCGCGCCGAGCGGTCGGCGGCGCGCGCGGTGTCCATCTGGCCGGGGGCGACGCAGTTGACGTTGATCCCGTGCTCGCCCAGTTCTTTCGCCAGCGCGCGGGTCATGCCCCACAGCCCGTGTTTGCCGACCGAGCCGTGCACGCGTTTCTTCGCGCCGGACAGCGCGGTCATGCCGCCGAGGGTGACGATGCTGCCGCCGCCCGCCTTGATCATCGACGGCAGGCAGGCCTTGGTGCAGAAGAACGAGCCGTCGAGCGTGATCGACAGCAGGCTGCGCCATTCCTCGTAGCTCATGTCGATGAACGCGGTTTCCTTGCGGATCGAGGCGTTGAGAATCAGGATGTCGATCTTGCCGTGACGCTTGACGATGTCGCCGACCATCGCGTCGACCGCCTTGCCGTCGGCGATGTCGGCCATGAACACCTCGGCCTTGCCGCCGGCATCGCGGATCTCCTTCGCCACCGCTTCCGCATCGTCCTTCGCGGCGCGTGCGTTGACGGCGACGGTGGCGCCCGCTTCCGCCAGTGCGATGGCGATGGCGCGTCCGATGTTGCGCGCCGCGCCGGTGACCAGCGCGACCTTGCCTGCGAGTTCCCTGCCTGCTGCCATGATGTTCCTCCGGATTCTGCGAGGTGGACGTGAAGTGGAATGTGATGCGGTGAATGTGATGCGGTGGGCGTGACGCGGTGGACGTGATGCGCCCGCGGTGCCTGCCACCGGATTTTACCGGCTAACGATTAGGCATTACCATGCAGCACCTGAAACAAGGAGGGGCCGCGCATGAACGCAATGATGAATCTGAATCACACGAGAGTGTCCGGATCGTGGCGGATCGCGGCGCTTTTGCTATGCATCATGCATCTGCCGCCGGCAGCGGCGGCGCAGCAGTGGCCGGACAAGCCGATCCGCGTGATTCTGTCGGTGCCCGCGGGCGCCACGCCCGATTTCACCGCGCGGCTGATTTTCCCCGGCCTGTCGCAGCAGCTCGGCGTGTCGCTGGTGGCGGACAACCGCGCCGGCGGCGGCGGCGTGATCGGCGCCGAAATCGCCTCGAAGGCCGCGCCCGACGGCTACACGCTGTTCATCAGCAGCCCCGGCGCGCTGACCATCCTGCCGCACCTGCGCAAGGGACTGCCCTACGACACGCTGCGCGATTTCCAGCCGGTGAGCCTGATTTCGGTGGGACCCTTCGTGCTGATGGCGTACCCCTCGGTGCCCGCGAAGAACATCCGGGAACTGATCGCGCTGGCCAAGGCGCAGCCGGGCAAGCTCAATTACGCCTCGGCCGGCAACGGCGTGGCCAACCATCTCGCCGGCGAACTGTTCAAGCAGATGACCGGCACCGACATCGTCCATGTGCCGTACAAGGGTGCGCCGCAGGCGGTCAGCGACGTGCTCGCCGGCCACATGCAGTTGATGTTCAACTCGATCGCGCCGATCGTGCCGCACATCAAGTCGGGCAAGGTGCGCGTGCTGGGGGTGGCGAGCCTGCAGCGCTCGCCGCAGATGCCGGAATTGCCCACGATCGCCGAGTCCGGCGTGCCCGGCTTCGAGGCGGTGAACTGGTTCGGCATGTTCGCGCCGGCGAAGACGCCGCGCGCCATCGTCAACCGCGTCAACAGCGCCGTGGTCGACACCATCAAATCGCCGGAGATGCAGGCGCGCTTCGTCGCGCTGGGCGCGGATCCGGTAGGCAGCAGCGTCGAGGAATTCACGGCCTACGTGCGCCGCGACATGGAGAAGTACGCGCGCATCGTCAAGGTGTCGGGCGCGCGCATCGACTGAGTCCGCCACCGGACAGACAGCTCATGGTCGCCCGCGCCAAGAAGAAACACGCCGTCACCCGCGCCGCGCGGTCGCGGGCCGCGCGTACGCGCACCAGCGCGGCCGAGTGGCAGGCGCGCTGCGAGCTGGCGGCGGCGCACCGCCTGATCGGGCATTTCATGTTCGCCGATCTCACCTATAACCACATCTCGCTGCGCGTGCCCGGCGAGCCGGGGCATTTCCTGGTCAAGGCGGACAACCTGCTGATGGAGCAGGTGACCGCGTCCAGTCTGGTCAAGTACGACCTCGACGGCCGCCAGGTCGGCGCTTCGGCGTTCAAGGCGAGCCCGGCCGCTTACAACCTGCACGCCGCGGTGCTGCAGGCGCGGCCCGAAATCCGCGCTGCGGTGCATACGCACACGCCGGCGAACCTCGCGGTGTCGGCGCAGCAGCAGGGGCTGCTGCCGCTGACCCAGCAGGCGATGCGTTTTCACGGGCGCATCGCGCGTTATCCGAACGAAGTCGACGACACCACGCGCGAGGGCGCGGACCGGCTGGCCGCCGCGCTCGGGGACCAATGGATCATGCTGCTGGAGAACCACGGCGCGCTGGTCTGCGGCACGACGCTGCCCGAGGCCTACATCTATCACCACTTCTTCGAACTGGCCTGCCGCGCGCAGATCGGTGCGCTGGCCGGCGGCGGCAAACTGATCCTGCCCGACGCGGCGGTATGCGCGGCGCGCGCGGCGAAGTTCGGCCGCACCGGCGTCTATGATTCCGACAGCCGCGACTGGGTGGCGAGCCTCGCACTGGTGGAGAAGCTGTATCCCGATTACAAGACCTGAGCGGTGCGTTCGCCGGGGTTCACAGCCATCTGCAATAAAATATCGTTTAAAATCAAATACTTATAATTCACCTATGAAAACAGGGCAATGACGGGCATCAAAAAATCTCCCGGCAGATCCACATCCGCCGGAACACGCGTGAAGCTTCCATCCAATACGCTGCCGGCCGCGAACCGCGCAATGATCGAGCGGTCGCTGTCCATGGGCATGGCGCGCGCGCTGGGCATCCGCCTGCGGAAGCTGTCGAAAAAGCGCATCGACGCCGAGATGCGCGTCACCGCCGATCACATCAACCGCAGCGGCCGCGTCAACGGCGGCGTGTTGATGACCTTCGCCGACCTGCTCGGCGCGATGGGCACGGTGGCCAACCTGCCCGACGGCTGCCGCACGACGACGCTGGAGTCGAAGACCAATTTTTTTGCCGCAGGCGAAGGCGATACGCTGGCGGCAACCGTGCTGCCGCTGCACATCGGGCGCAGCACCATGGTCTGGCAGACGACGATCCGCAACCCCGACGGCACGCGGGTGGCGATCGTCACGCAGACCCAGATGGTCATTCCGAAAAAATCCTGAATTCCACCGCACGCAACCCGAAGGACCGCAAGCCATGATTTCCGCAATGTTCAAATGCCTGCTTGCCGGCGTCGCCGGCCCCGTTTTCTTCTTCCTCTTCCATTTCCCGGCCTTGGCCCAGGGTAAACCCGATCCCGCGCTGGCCGCCGCCGCGAAAGCCCCGGGCGCGAAGGTGATGCCCAGCGGCCTCGTGATCGAGATGGTCAAGGAGGGCAAGGGCACCCAGCCTTCGCCGGCATCGACGGTGAAGGTGCATTACCGCGGCATGTTTCCGAACGGCAAGGAGTTTGACAGTTCGTACAGCCGTGGCGAGCCGATCGAGTTTCCGCTGAACGGCGTCATCAAGTGCTGGACCGAGGGCGTGGCGATGATGAAGGTCGGCGGCGCGGCACGGCTGACCTGCCCGCCGTCGATTGCCTACGGCGCGCGCGGCGCCGGCGGGGTGATTCCGCCGAACGCGACGCTGGTGTTCGAGATCACCCTGCTCGGGGTGCGCTAGCCGGAGCCTGGGTTTTTTCCAAAACCGGTTCCGGGCGGAATCGGGTTTGCCGGGCACGGTTCGGTTCGTCGATCCGATGGCTGCTCCGTCCGCCTCGATGCATGCGCGGGCCGGCGGCAATGGCGGACCGGTTTTTCAATGCAGGTCGATTTTCAACGGTAGGCAGAAAAGAAAGCAGAAAGGAATCAGCGTGAGCAATGCAATGGTGGAGAACGTCGAGGCGATTTATCAGCGGATCGTGGCCCGGAATCCGGGCGAGACCGAGTTTCATCAGGCGGTCAAGGAGGTCCTGGAGTCGCTGGGTCCGGTGCTGGTCAAGCATCCCGAGTTCGCGGAACTGAAGATCATCGAGCGGATCAGCGAGCCCGAACGGCAGATCATCTTCAGGGTGCCGTGGCAGGACGACCGCGGCGAGATCCATATCAACCGGGGCTTTCGCGTGGAGTTCAACAGCGCCCTCGGCGTCTACAAGGGCGGCCTGCGGTTTCATCCCTCGGTCTATCTCGGGATCATCAAGTTCCTGGGCTTCGAGCAGATTTTCAAGAACGCCCTGACCGGCCTGCCGATCGGCGGCGCCAAGGGCGGTTCCGATTTCGATCCGAAGGGCAAATCGGACAACGAGATCATGCGCTTCTGCCAGAGTTTCATGACGGAGCTGTACCGCCACCTGGGCGAGCATACGGACGTGCCGGCGGGCGACATCGGCGTCGGCGGCCGCGAGCTGGGTTATCTGTTCGGGCAATACAAGCGGATCACCAACCGCTATGAATCCACCGTGCTCACCGGCAAGGGCATCAGCTGGGGCGGTTCGCTGGTACGCACCGAGGCCACGGGTTACGGCGCCGTGTATTTCGTGCGCGAAATGCTCAAGATGCGCAAGGAATCGCTGGAGGGAAAGACCTGCATCGTGTCCGGGTCCGGCAACGTGGCGATCTACACGATGGAGAAACTGGCCGAACTCGGTGCGAAGGTCATCGCCTGTTCCGATTCCAACGGCGTGATCGTCCACGAGAAGGGCATCGACCTCGATCTCGTCAAAAGACTCAAGGAGGTGGAGCGCCGGCGCATCTCGGATTATGCCGATCACCACAAGGACGCGAAGTACCTGGCCGGCGGCAATATCTGGAAAATTCCCTGCCAGATCGCGATGCCTTCGGCGACGCAGAACGAGATCAACGGCAACGACGCGCGGCATCTGGTCGGCAACGGCTGCATCGCGGTGGGCGAGGGTGCGAACATGCCGACGACCCCGGAAGGTGTGAAGATTTTCCTCGATGCCGGCATCGCCTACGGTCCGGGCAAGGCCGCGAATGCGGGCGGCGTGGCCACGTCGGCGCTGGAAATGCAGCAGAACGCCAGCCGCGATTCGTGGAGCTTCGAATACACGGAACGGAAGCTCGACGACATCATGACCAGAATCCATGCCAGCACGTACGAAACCGCCGAGGAATACGGCGCCGCGGGCAACTATGTGGTGGGCGCCAACGTCGCCGGGTTCATCAAGGTGGCCCGGGCGGTGGTGGCGCTCGGCTGCATCTGACCTTGTCCCCCCCCCCCGTTCCAATGACCGGAGTTACCAGACCATGATAATCGATTCCCAGATCCATGCCTACGAAGCCAACACCCCGAAACGGCCCTGGCGCACAGTGCCGAACTGGCCGCCGTCCGCCACCGGCGACGAGATGGTCGCGGCGATGGCCAAGGTCGGCGTCGACGGCGCGATATTCATTTCTTCGTTTTCGATGTACGGCTACGACGCGAGCTATGCGCTGGAAGTGCAGAAGGCCCATCCCGGCAAGTTCGGCCTGGTCAAGCCGCTCGATCCGGAGGATCCGGCCGTGGAGGATGCCGTCGCCGAATGGAAGAAGACGCCCGGCGCCGTCGGCATCCGCGCGCTGCTGAAGAAGGGTGTCGAGCCCGGTCCGGACCATCCGGGCTTCGACCGCATGCTGCGCGCCGCGGCGCGCCACGACTTGCCGGTCAACATCCTGTGCTGGGGCAACCTCGAGGCCGGCACGCAGCTTTTCGACCGCCATCCCGAAACGCGCTTCATCCTCGACCACCTCGGCATCCTGCAGCCGCACGAGCCCGCCGCGCGCGCGGCGGAACCCTGGGCCGATCTGCCGCAGGTGCTGGAACTGGCCAAGCGCCCGAACCTGGTCATCAAGGTCAGCGGCGCCTGCACGTTGTCGAAAATGCCGTATCCCTTCCCCGACATCTGGGATCCGCTCGCGCGCGTGTTCGACGCCTGGGGTTTCGAACGCTGCCTGTGGGGCACCGACTGGACCCGCGCGTTCGCCGTCGTCAACTACGAGCAGGCGGTGGAACCGTTCCGGATGACCGACCGCATCAGCGACAGCGAGCGGGCGATGCTGATGGGCGGGGCCTGCGCGAAGGCTTACGGGTGGAAGCCGGTGGTGGCGAAGTAGATGGCTGCGCGGCTTCGCGTTAAACAAAAAGCCCGCGGTTGCGGGCTTTTTTGTGCACAAATCGGTCTGTGCGAAGCAATTCAGGCAGGCAAAAGTGACAAAGGTTTTAATGGTGAGTGGTGAGTAGACAGCATAACGTTTGGGTTAGCCACCATACTTTTTCTGCAAGGTGGAAATGAAATTGAACAGTTGCTCGATCAACCAAGTAACGTCTTCTCGCAGTTCCAGCCATAGTGCATCGGGAATTTCGAGATCGGCAGGCGTCTTTGGATGCATGAGTAGATGCCGCTTTGTGAGAACGCGCTGCGCGCGCAGCCATTCGGAACCACCGAAATCCGGGGGTGGTGATAGCTCAAAAAGCTTGTACGCCGCGCGCAATGTGAGTTTCAGTCGTTCGTTTGCATCGAAGTTGCGTTCGGATTGAATGGCCTCAACCTCTTTTGCCGAGATGTTCGGTGCGGTGCATGCGAAGCTGACAGCGCACATATCACGCAAGCAGTGCACGTAGCCTTCGATCAGCGAGGCGCTGACCCGGATGTAGTTGCGGCGCCATTGCTGAGAGTCGGACTCGCCATCGAGCAGAGTGGTCAGATCCTGCCGAAGTATTTCCGATAATGCAAAGTAGTTATCGAAAGCGGTATCCATTCGATCCTGTGGAGTGGGCGGTGTGCCCATGGCGGCTGGCGTCATGTTTGGCGGCGCGCGCTTATTGTGCGTTCGCACAACCAAAGTTGGAGGCCAATATGCCTACGCCGATTACGCCAAATACGAACGCGCCCACTAGGCGAAAGCCCTGTCGATCCAGAATTGACACATAAGGCTGAGACTGCTGCATGTCACAGACCGACAAAACATAATCGAAACTACCACCAACATCCACGCAGATGTCAGCGGCAAAAATGTCCGATAACACGGGCCACAAAAGCCACGCTGCTGCAAGCAATGCGACGGTACCCCAGATGACAGGTAACGCCGCGCGGCGCGACTCCGGTAAGTGAGATCCTTGACCTTGGCGGAAGCATATGACTGCGAGCAAGAGGCTAATTAGTGACAACGAACCCCACAGATTTGCATTGCGTAGGGCGTGGACGCCGCGGAGCAGAGAGGCAGCTTGAAGCACTCCCATGAGCATGTAGACGCTCAGAAGTACAAGAACGCCTCCAAGAATCTTGAGAATCGTCGTGCGGTTGAATGGCATCTAACTCTCATTTCGGGCGACAGTTTTGTCTGATAACTTGGCGCCAATAATCATCTGAAAATTCTTGAGGGTAATGTCGTTCCGCAAGATCGAATGCGGCGCTGAATTTCCGGCACAAACGGCGTATTCAATGTTGCTGTCCGGGTTCATCTGTTTGCGCCTTACTCGGCAGATTGGTGCGGGCCACTTCCACCAGACAATCGTAATACGTCGTCGCCCCGCCCATGTCCGCGATCGCCTGCGAGGTGAGTTCGTTGGCGTTGCGCCCGTCCGGCGACAGCTTTTTCCACCACACCGACGGCGCCGACACGACGCCGTGCCGCACGCGGTCGGTGATGCGGGCGCGCAGCGTGTATTCGCCGCGGCCGTTGAACACCCGCACTTCGGCATCCTCGGCGATGCCTCGGGCCGACGCATCGTCCGGATGGATTTCCAGCGTCGGCACGCCGGCATCCTGCAGCGCGAAGTCGAGATTGGCGAAGGACGAATTCAGGAAATGCCGGTGCGGCGGCGAGATGAAGGCGAGGGGATGGCGTTTCGCCAGTTCCGGATTGCTGGTCGGGCCTTCGCGCGGCGGCGTGTAGCCCGGCAGCGGGTCGAATCCCAGCGCCTTCGCGGTCTCGCTGTAAAACTCGCATTTGCCGGACGGCGTCGGAAAGCCGCCGTCGGCGAAGGGGGCTGCCGGCACGTTCAGGCGCTGCCAGCCGCGCGCCTTCAGCGTGTCCCAGTCGATGCCTTGCATGGCCGGCGCGGCCGACTGCAGCGCCTGGCGGCAGAGATCCTCGTCGCTGTCCCGGAAGCAGGGTTCGCCGAATCCCATGCGCGCGGCGAGCAGGCGGAAGACCTCGGCGTTCGGCTTCGCTTCGCCCAGCGGCGCGATCGCCGGCCGGCTCGCCTGCACGTAGAAGTGGCCGTAGGACTTGTGGATGTCGGTGTGTTCGAGCTGCGTCGTCGCCGGCAGCAGGATGTCGGCGTAGTCGGCGGTGTCGGTCTGGAAAATCTCGTGCACGACGGTGAACAGGTCCCCGCGGGCGAAGCCGGCGATAACCTTGCGCGAATCGGGGCAGACCGCGACCGGATTGTTGTTGTAGACATAGGCCGCCTTCACCGGCGGGTCGGCCGCGGTCAGCGCGTCGCCCAGCGCGGCGATGTTGATCGTGCGCGGCTTGCCGCGCAGCAGGTCGGGGCGTTCCAGCGCGCGGTGGTTCATGCCGTAGAAATCGCTGGTCATCAGCAGCATGCCGCCCGCGGGTTCGCGCCAGGCGCCAGTCAGCGCCGGCAGGCAGGTGATGGTGCGCACGGCCATGCCGCCGCCGGCGTGGCGCTGCAGGCCGTGGTTGATGCGGATCATGGCCTTGCGGGTGGCGGCGTATTCGCGGGCGAGCCCGGCGATGTCCGCGGCGCCGATGCCGCAGACCGCCGCGGCGCGCTGTGGCGTCCATTCCCGCACGCGTGCGGCGAGTTCGGCGTAGCCCAGCGTGTGTTGGGCGATGTAGTCGTCGTCGGTGAGTTTCTCGCCGACGATGACGTGCATCATCGCCAGCGCCAGCGCGGCATCGGTGCCGGGCAGCGGCGCGAGGTGCAGGTCGCATTTTTCCGCGGTCTCGCTGCGCCGCGGGTCGATGGCGACCAGTTTCGCGCCGCGGCGCTTCGCCTGCTGGCAGCGTGACCAGAAATGCAGGTTGGAGGTGACCGGATTGGAGCCCCAGATGATGATCAGTCCGGCGTGTTCGACCTGCTCCGGATCGCTGCCGACCGAACCGCCAAGGGTGATCTTCACGCCGGCCTTGCCGGCCGAGGAGCACAGCGTGCGTTCGAGCAGGGTCGCGCCCAGACGATGGAAAAAACGCCGGTCCATCGCCGCGAAATTGACCAGGCCCATGGTGCCGGCGTAGCTCACCGGCAGGATCTGCTGCGGGTCTTCGGCGGCAATGGCGGAGAAGCGCGCGGCAATGGTGTCCAGCGCCTCGTCCCAGGAAATGCGCGTGAAACGGCCCTCGCCCTTGCGGCCGGTTCGTTTCATCGGGTAAAGAATGCGTGACGGGGCGTAAGTGCGGTCCAGATAACGCGCCACCTTGGTGCACAGCGTGCCCGCGGTGAAGGGCATGTCGCCGCCGCGCACCGCCACGGCGCGGCCGTCCTCGACGGTGATGTCGAGAGCGCAGGTGTCAGGGCAGTCGTGGGGGCAGGCGGCCTTGACGATGTGGCGGCGCGGCAGGGCGGTGTCCATGGCAGGCTTCGCGGGGCAAAACCCGATGATAGTCCGAAGCCGCCCGGGTCCGCTGCGCAGTGCCGAATCCGGTATCATCCAGCGGCAGCTTTTCCCTTTTTCGTTACCATCGTCAGAGTGCCGGATCGAATGGTTTTTTGCAGCCCCCCACCCCAGCCCGCTGCCATGCTTCAAGTGTTCCCTTGTCCCCGCATGCGGGGAGAGGGGAGGCACCGGGTTCCGTCGGCGGGAGGCGCGCATTCTGTCAGGCGCCCTCAATCAATCCGGAGACCGCAATGAGCTTATCGAACACCTCGCGCCGCGCCGTGCTGGCGCTTGCCCTGTCCCTGTTTGCCGCCGGTGCGTTCGCGCAGGCGCAACCCGCAGCCAAATCGGAGTTCGTCCCCGAGGTCGGCCAGTCCGGCAAGGACGTGGTGTGGGTGCCGACGGCGCAGGGCCTCGTCGACCGCATGCTCGACATGGCGAAGCTGACCACGAAGGACATCCATTACGACCTCGGTTCCGGCGACGGCCGCACGGTGATCACCGCGGCGCGCCGCGGCGCTACCGCCTACGGCGTCGAGTACAACCCGGACATGGTGGAGCTGTCGCGCCGCAACGCGGCCAAGGAGAAGCTCGCCGGCAAGGCGACCTTCATCCACGGTGACATTTTCGAGACCGATTTCTCGAGCGCCACGGTGATCACGCTGTTCCTGCTGCCCGAACTCAACGTCAAGCTGCGCCCGAAGATCCTCGACATGAAGCCGGGCACCCGCGTGGTGTCGAACTCCTTCACGATGGGCGACTGGAAATCGGACGAAACCCAGAGCGCCAAGGACAACTGCAGCAGCTACTGCACGGCCTATCTGTGGATCGTGCCCGCGAAGGTGGCTGGCATCTGGAAATCCGGGAACGAGGAGTTCAAGTTCGCGCAGGAATACCAGATGGTGCACGGCTCGGTCGGCAGCGGCGGCAAGCTCGCGCCGGTGCTCAACGGCCGCATGCGCGGCGAAGACATCAGCTTCACCGCGGGTCCGGGCCGCTATGCCGGCAAGGTCAACGGTGACCGCATCGAAGGCACGGTGACCGCCGGCGGCAAGACTTCGCCCTGGGTGGCCACCCGCAGCGGCAAATAAGAGCAACCGGACCCCGGTTGCGAGGGCAGTAACAGGCGCGGCTGCGCGGGCCGCATGCTCCCCGGGGCCCTGCGCAAGCAGGGCCAGCGCGCGGCTTCGTTCAAGGCCGGGGCCGGTGCCGCCGCGCGGTGACAGATCGCAAGTCGCTGTTTTTTTTCGTTAAAACAGCGGCGCCTGCCCGCCGGTCAACACATGCTGGACGTTGCATGCCAAATTGGGCGAACATGCGGCAGCACGGCAACGTATCGTGCGACGACGAGGGTGGCGGCGGCCGCGGGGTGGTTGCCGGCACGGATGACCAGCAACCGAGCGAGGAGTTTTCATGTTCAAACACATCCTGATGCCCACCGATGGTTCGGAGCATTCCGAACGCGCCGTCGAGCGCGGCATCGAACTGGCCCGGCTGTGCGGGGCACGGGTGACCGGCATCCACGTGATGCAGGATTACCGGATGATGATCGGCCCCGAGGGGCTGGCGCCGACGGAACTGGAGGAGGGCATGGAAGAGCGCGAACGCGAGCGCGCGGCCAGCTTCCTCGCCTTTGTCCAGAAAACCGCGGATGCCGCCGGCGTGGCCTGCGACACGGTGATCGCCAAGGGCCCGCAGCCCTATGACGCCATCGTCGATGCCGCCAACGAACGCGGCTGCGACCTGATCGTGATGACCTCGCGCCACCGCAAGGGCCTCGTTTCCCTGATCCTCGGCAGCGAGGCGAGCCGCGTGCTGCACCGCTCGTCGATTCCGGTGCTCACCTTCCGCGCGCTGATGAGCGCCGACCATCCCGACAAGGACCTCGGCAAGCCCTGATCGTCACCGCGCGCCGGCGCGGCCCGGCGGTCTGGCCCGTCCGGCTCATTCCGCCTTTGCAAGCACCTCGCGGATGCGCGCGGCGATGTCCTGCGGTTTTTCGGCGGGCGTGATGTGGCGGCCGCCGGGAATCACGGTCAACGTGGAACCGGCAATGCCTTGGTGCAGCGCTTCGGCCATCGCCACCGGCGTCGCGTAATCCTCTTCGCCGACGACCACGGCGGTCGGTACCCTGATCGTGGCCAGGCCCGCGCGCAGATCGCCGTCGCCGAGCATTTCGCAGGTCTTCACATAGCAGTCGACATTGTTGTCGAGGAAAACCCTGACCAGGCGGTCGACGGTGGCTTTTTCGGTGGCGCGGAAGGCGTCGCCGAACCAGCGGCCGGTCTGGAATTCGACCAGCGCGGCCATGCCTTTTTCCTTGCCGGTGGCGCCGCGTTCGCGCCACACCTTCGGCGCGTCGGCGCCGTACCAGGCGGTGGTGTCGATCAGCACGAGGCCCGTCGTGCGCTGCGGGTGGCCAATCGCGAAGGCCTGCGCCACCATGCCGCCCATCGAGCAGCCGCCAACCACCGCCGACGGCCATTGGACATGATCCATCAGCTCCGCGAGGTCGCGCGCGAAAAGCTGCGGCGTGTAGGTCATCACCGGCTGTCCGGAGCGGCCGTGGCCGCGGCAGTCCCAGGTCAGCACCTGCGCGTCTTTGGCCAGCGCCTGCACCACGCCGTCCCAGATGTCGCGGTCGAGCGCCAGTGAATGCACCAGCGCCACGCGCGGCGCGGCGGGACCGGCGCTGGCGTGCAGGGTGTAGGCAATTTCGCAGCCGTCGGAAGTTTTGAAGCGATCCGCCATGTCATGGTCCTCGGGTTTCGGGTTGTCGTGATCCACCGCAGGTGGGTTTGATCCGCCTGCGCGCGCGCCGGGGACGGCGCAAAGGAAGAAAATTATAAGGCAGGCGTCGCCGGGCAAAGCGCGGCCAAATTGGTCTGATTTTCTCTCTGCTTTTTCCCCGCGTTCTCCTTGCCGCAGCCGTTGCCTGCCCCGGCTTGCCGCGTCGCGGGCGCCCGGCTAAGCTGGATCCCGCAGGCGCAACGTCCGCATTCTGCGGCAGAGCCGCGTGTCACCGGAGAATCGAATTGAACCCGGAAACCATCAAGGTCCGCGTTACCGAAACCCGCCAGTTGATGGACGTCGTCGTGTTCAGCAAGCGGGCTTCGTCCATCGAAGTGGTGTTGGGCAGCGGCGTGCACAGCGTCAAATGCGAGCTGACGCCGACCCGCAACGGGCTGGCCTATGCCGGCTCGGTGATGGGGCGCGAGATCGTCTACGAGCGCAGCCGCGAACAGGTGCAGGCTGACATCGACCGTCTCAACCCCGGCGAATACCGGCGCTGAGGGCGACGGACACCAGTCCGGGGATGACGGCGCAGAGCGGAGTGACGGTCACGACAGGGAACTCCGGCAAGGATGATGCCGGTCATACCGGACGCCGCCGTGAAAGGCGGCGCGACCGGTTTCAGAATGTCCGTGTCACCGCGATGTCGCGCATCACCGCTTCCGGAGTGTGGCGTTCGGCGGCGGTGGTTTTGCCGGCGGCGCAGGCTTCGAGGTAGGCGCCGAGTTCGCGGGCGTGGGCCACGACCGCGCGTCCGAAGCGCGCGCGTTGCGCCGAATATTCCGGCAGTGCCGCCGCGAGGTCGTTGTCCGCCTTTCGCAGCAGGCCGGCCAGCGCCATCGCATCGCCTGAGGCCTTGGACACGCCCATGCCGACATGCGGCCGTGCGACGAAGGCGGCGTCGCCGAGCAGGGCAATGCGGCCGCAGTGCATCCGCGCCGATTCGAGATCGAAGATCGCCTGGAAGAAGGGCTGCCGGGCACGGGCAACGACCTCGGCGAACTGCGGCGACAGGCTGTCCCGCGCGGCGGCGCGCATGGCGGCAATCACCTCCAGCCGGATCAGCGGCGGCGGGATCGACATGTCGTGGATGCGGCCGTGAATGTCGGTGCAGAGCCCGGGCAACTCGCGCTCCGCGTGGGCCGGGCGGTACCAGACGAAGTTGAAACAACGTTCGCCGGCGAGTGTCGAATGGCCGAAGCCGGCCACCGGGTAGCCGAGCATGTGTTCCCGCGGTGCGAGGCTGAAGGCGAACTTCGGAAACAGGTCGCGGCGGGTTTGCGGCGTCAGGTCGTTCTCACCGACGAGGCCGCGCCAGGCGATGTAGCCGGCGTAGCGTGGTGCTGTTTCCGGGGAAAGCTGCGCGCGCACCGCGGAGCGGATGCCGTCGGCGCCGACCAGCAGGTCGCCGCGCGCCGAGGCGCCGTTGCGGAAACGCGCGGTGACGCCCTTCGCATCCTGTTCGACGCCGCTGCAGGCATGGCCGAGGCGGTAGCGGTCCGCCGGAAACGCCGCGAGCAGCAGTTCGTGCAGCCGGCCCCAGGTGGTCAGGCACTGTCGGACCGGCAGCGTGCCGAGCGTGCCGCCGTCGCGGCCGAAGGCGACGCGGCCCTCGATGTCGACGCCGATGCCTTCGTCCGTCGCGATGCCGATGCGCGCCAGCGCGTCGAAAATGTCGGGGTGGGTGATGATGCCGGCGCCGCGGCCGGCGAGCGGCTCCGCGGACTGCTCGAACACTTCGACGTCCCAGCCGGCGCGGTGCAGCAGGTTCGCGGCGAACAGCCCGCCGAGGGAGCCGCCGATGACCAGCGCCCGCGGCGGACGCGATGCCGCGGCCATGCCGGTTCAGGCCGCCGCGGCCTCGGCGGCGGGGTAGTTCAGTTCGAGCGTGACGCCGCTGGGGTCCTCGAAGAACAGCTGGTGGAGGCCCAGCGCAGGCACCGTGCGTTCGCGGAAGGCGATGCCGTGGCGTGCAAGCCGCGCGCGCATGTCCGCGAGTCCCGTGGCGGTGAAGGCCATGTGGTCGACGGTGCCGGTGCCTTCGAGCGCGGCCGGGTCGCGGTCGCCGAGGTAATCCTTCAGGCCCTGCGGATCGTCCGGGTCGATGCCGATGATGTGCACGACGCCGGTGGTCTCCGGGTACTGCGCGCCGTTGTAGAGCCAGATGCCGGGAAAATTGAAGGGCGGGCGGAAGCCGGCCGTGAATCCCATGACCTCCGTGTAGAAGCGGCGCGACGCCTCGATGTCGGGCGTGCGGATCGAATAGTGATCGAGCCTGCCGACGGGCATGCGCCGCTCCCGGTTCCGGTGATCCGGATCCCTTATTGCAGCGGCGAAAACGCCGAGGGCATCACGATCTTGTTTTCCTGGGCGACCAGCAGCGGATCGGGCATGTTTTCCTTCTTGGCGACGGCCGAAGGCGGCCAGATGCCGGCGGCCACGGCTTTTTCGCGGACCTGGTTGCGCGCGTCCAGCGACGGGTACGACCAGATATGGGTGAAGCGGTTGAGTCCGCCCAACTCGGTGTACCAGACGCCCACCAGCGGGCTGTATTTGACGCGCTCCGGCATCGCCTTTTCCCAGACCTTCGCGATCTTGCCCAGTTCGCCGGGCGCGAAGGTGTAGGTGCGCATCTCGAAGTACGGCCCCATTTTTCCCGGCTTGATTTCGGGGGAAAAGGCGAAGGGGATGTAGATTTCCGAGCGCATGTTGACGATGAATTCGCCGATCTTCGGCGGCCAGTTGCCGCCGGCGACGGCCTCGGCGCGGATGCGGTCGCGCTCGGCGAGATCCTTGTACGGCCAGACGTGGATGATCTGGTTCAGCGGGCCGATCTCGGTGTGCCAGAACGCGGCCAGCGGCGACAGTTTCTTGCGATATTCGTAGGCTTCGCCGAAACGCTTTTCGACTTCCGGCTGCGATTTCGGCTTGATGTCGTAGGTGCGCACTTCGTAGATCATGGTGTCCTCCGGGTGGTTACCGCGCTTTGTGGAGCGGCGAGTTTACCAGAGGCCCGGGCGCGCACGGCCCGTTCAGAGCGCGCGCGCGGTGTCGGCGATCAGTTGGCGGAACCAGCGCTGGGCCGGCGGCTTGTGATTGCGTTCGTGCCAGTACATCGCGATGCGGGCGTCGGGTACGTCGACCGGCAACGGCAGGATCTGCAGGGGATGGTGCGCGGCCATCGCCCGCGCCAGCCGCTGCGGCACCGTGGACAGCAGGTTCGATTGCGACACCGCGCGCGTCAGCGCGAAGGCGTTCTGCACCTGCAGCGCGATGCGCAGGCGGCCGCCGAGCGCGGCCACCGCGGCGTCGACCGCCCCGGTGGAGACGCGGGTGCGCGGCTGCTCGACGCGGACATGGGCGGCTTCCATGTACTGCACCGCGCCGATGCGGCCCTTCAGCCGCGGGTGGCCGCGGCGGGCGATGCACACCAGCGGATCGCGAAACAGCAGTTTCATGCGCAACGAGGGCGGCGGGTCGGGCAGCCAGCCGAGGCGCAGGTCGATCTCGCCGCTTTCGAACCAGCCCGTCGCGTGCTCCGGGTCCGAGGTGCGGAAGGCGACGTCGATGCCCGGGGCATGGGTCTCGATGTGGGCGGCGAGCCGCGGCGCGAGCAGGTATTCGACGAATTCCGGGGACATCACCACGAAGCGCTGCTGCGCGGTCGCCGGCGCGAATTCCGCCGGACGCGCGCGCAGCCGTTCCGCGGCGGCGAGCAGCGCGCGCACCTCGCCCTCGAGTTCGAGCGCGCGCGCGGTCGGCGTCATGCGGTCCCGGCCTTTCAGCAGCAGGGGATCGTCGAACAGGCGGCGCAGGCGGGCTAGGGCGTGGCTGACGGCGGGCTGCGACAGCTCCAGGCGCAGCGCGGCGCGGGAGACGCTGCGCTCGGCCATCAGCGCGGCGAAGCAGCGCAGCAGGCGGAAATCGGCGTCCGGTTCATTCATGTGGAGAATGACGATCATTCATGAATCAATATGGACCGATCATAACAGCGCGCCCAGAATCATGCCGACCGCCGCGCCGCCGCGCCGGCATCCCGCCAGAGGAGGAAAACATGAACGCCAGAGCCGCCCGCAAGTCCCGCAACGTGTCGAAACCGAGGAAATGCAGGCTGGTCGTCGAGAAGGACGTGCAGATCCCGCTGCGCGACGGCAGCATGATCTATGCCGACGTGTTCCGCCCGAATTTCCGCGAGAAGGTGCCGGTGATCCTCAATGTCGGGCCGTACCAGAAGGACAAGCTGTGGCGGCCGCCGGCGGACCTTGAGGAGAAGGCGAACCCGTACATGAACTGGGAGACCGTCAATCCCGAATGGTGGTGCCCGCGCGGCTACGCCTGCGTGCGCGTGGACGTGCGCGGCGCCGGCAAATCGCCGGGCAAGTCGGACCCGAGCTCGTACCAGGAAGGGCTGGACACCTACGACGCCATCGAGTGGATCGCGAAGCGCGACTGGTGTTCCGGCAAGGTCGGCATGCTGGGCATCTCGTACCATGCCAGCTCGCAGTGGCGCGCGGCCAACCTGCAGCCGCCGTCGCTGAAGGCGATCATGCCCTGGGAGGGCCGTGCCGACCAGTACCGTGACCAGGCCTACCACGGCGGCATTTTTGCGCTGGGCTTCATCGGCAACTGGTGGCTGACGCACACCGCGCACCACCTGCTGGGCAAGCCGCGCAGCTACAACCCCGACGCCTTCCGCAACGACATGATGTGGCAGTTCATGCGCAACGATCTCGATTCGGAGTACTGGCGCATGAACAGCGCGCAGTGGGACCGCATCAAGGTGCCGGTCTACAGCGTCGGCAACTGGGGCGGCTTCTCGATGCACCTGCGCGGCAACACCGAGGGCTTCATGAACGCGGCTTCGAGGCACAGGAAACTGCGCATCCACACCGGCACCCATTTCCATCCCTTCCATTCCGAAGAGGGGCGCATGGACCAGCTGCGCTGGTTCGACCATTGGCTGAAGGACCGCGACACCGGCATCATGGACGAGCCGCCGGTGAAGCTGGAGATCCGCACCGGCGGCAGCACGAAGCCCTATGCCTTCCGCGCCGAGAACGAATGGCCGCTGAAGCGCACGAAATGGACGAGGCTGTACCTGAAACCCGAACGCAGCAGGCCGGGCGGTCCGGACGAAGTCGAGGGTGAACTCGCGAAGACCGCGCCGCGCAACCGCAGCAGGCTGTCGTATTCGGCCAGCGGCGTGACCTCGGCGGGCGTCGCCGGCGGCTCCTCGCTGGCGACGACCCACGGCAACACCGGACGCACCGGCATCTCCTTCGTCACGCCGCCGCTGGCGGCGGACACCGAAGTCACCGGTCCGCTGGTCGCGAACCTGTGGGTGTCGAGCACCTCGGAGGACATGGACGTCTTCGTCACGCTGCGCAACATCGGCCCCGACGGTCATGATGTCTGCGAGGTCGGACAGCACGGCCAGCCGGTGCCCTGCGTGACCAAGGGCTGGCTGCGCGCATCCCACCGCAAGCTCGATCCGAAGAAATCGCTGCCGTACCGGCCCTACCACGCGCACGACGAGCGGCAGTGGCTGAAGAAGGGCGAGGTCGTCGAATGCCGGATCGAAGTGTGGCCGACGAGCATGGTGTTCAGGAAGGGCCACCGCATCCGCGTCGACATCCAGCCGCGCGACGGCCAGGGCAGCGCGCCGTACACCCACTACCACGCCGACTACAACGCCGGCGCGGTGAACACCG
The DNA here is from genome assembly GCA_026125585.1 of Burkholderiales bacterium. GTDB lineage: Bacteria > Pseudomonadota > Gammaproteobacteria > Burkholderiales > SG8-41. The sequence continues at coordinate 2,654 of JAHCLD010000010.1, read as the reverse complement.
TCCATGCCGGCGGCAGCACGCCGTCGTACCTGATGCTGCCGGTCATTCCGCCGAAACGGGGGCGGTAGACGATGCGCGGGGGATTGCGCCAGCTTCGGAGTGTATCTACAATGTAGATACTTTATCGGGCATCACGGGAGTTGCGAAATGGAATCCGTAATCCGCAAATGGGGCAACAGCCCGGCACTGCGGCTGCCGTCTTCGGTATTGAAGGAGGCGGGATATCGACTCGAGCAGAAAGTCGAGCTGGTGGTCAGGCGTGGCCAGATCGTGATCCAGCCATCGCGAAAGCTTGATTACGAGCTGAACGAATTGCTTGACGGCATTACCCCGCGAAATCTTCATGATGAGTCCGACTTCGGGGCGCCGGCAGGAAAAGAGCTGCTTTGATGGCGGTAAAACGTTATGTGCCGGACGCCGGTGATGTGGTCTGGCTGGAGTTTGACCCGCAGGCCGGGCATGAGCAGGCTGGCCATCGGCCGGCCCTGGTGCTGAGCCCGGCAGTCTACAACGGAAAAACCGGTTTGATGATCTGCTGTCCAATCACCACGCAGATCAAGGGCTACCCCTTCGAGGTGCTTACGGAAATCGAAGGCACTGCCTGTGCGGTGCTGTCGGATCAGGCCAAGTCGCTGGACTGGAAAGTCAGGCGCGCTCGGAAAAAGGCTGTTGTGGCGGCGGAGGTCACGCAGCATGTCCGCGCCAAGCTGAAGGCGCTGCTGATGATTTGAGGGGGCGCTTCGGTCGTCGTCAATCCGGGCGAAACCACCACGCCGGCCACCGCAGCACGCGTTCCGCGACCAGCGCATAACCGCTGCCATCGGGATGCGTGCCGTCGCTGGCGGCCACGGCGCGTTTCCATGCCGGATCGGCGGCGAGATCCCGCGCCAGCGGCAGGTAGGGCACGCCGAGTTCGGCGGCGAGCAGGGCATAGGTGGCGCACAGCGCGACGATGCGCGTGTCCTGCGCGGAATCGCCGACCGGCAGCGGTCCGATGACCAGCACCGGGCAGCGCGCGCGAGCCTCGCCGACGATGCCGCGGAAGTTCTCGATGCTCGCCGGCATCGGCACGCGCAGGGTCTGGCCGTCCGCGGTCATGTCGTTGGCGCCGAAGGAAAACAGCAGATAGGGCGAACACTCGGCGCGCAGCCGTGCGTCGCATTCTGCCTGCCAGCGCGCGGCGATGTCGGCGCTGGTGTCGCGGCGCACGCCGAGGTTGTAGGCGGTGATGTCGTAACCCGCGGCGCAGGCCGCGGCAGCGACGCGGCCGACCCAGCCGCCGCCCGCGGTGTCGCCGGTGCCCTGCACGAAGGAATCGCCGACGAAACAGACGCGGTGGTCGCCCCGGCGCATGGCGTCAGCCGCTCAGCGCGGCTCCAGCGTGTCGCGCGCCCATTCCAGCACGGCGGCCAGCCGCGGCGGCAGCACGTCCTCCGCCTCGTCGAAGGTCACCCAGCGCCATTCGTCGTGGGCGGGGCGCCCGAGCTCGTGCGCGATCGGCAGCGTGACTGCCTCGGTGTTGGTGACGGCGAGGTAGTAACGCGCGACCTCGCCGGTGCCGTAGGCGATGGTTTCCTTGTGCGATTCCGCGGCATCGAAAGCCAGGTCGGCGATGCCGGTTTCCTCGGTGGCTTCGCGGCGCGCGGTCTCCAGCGCGTCCTCGCCTTCCTCGACCAGGCCCTTGGGAAAATCCCAGTGGCGCGCAGCGCGCAGCACCAGCAGCCGCCAGTCGCCGCCGCGGCGCCTTGCGATGACGACGCCGGCGGAGCGGACAACCGTCGCGGGACTGGCGGTCACGGCATCTGGATCTTGCTGCCGGGGCCGCCCATGCCCGGCACGACGATGGAGGACGCCTGCTGGCGGCGCAGCTCCTGCAGTTCGCGGACGGTGCGCTCCACCGCCTCCTTGGCGGAATCGCCGAATTTTTCGACGGCCTCGGCGAGGTCCTTTGCCTCGATGTCGAAATTGATCGGCAGCGGCCCGGCGTTGGTCATGATCTGCGCCTCGCCGACGTACAGCGTCGGCCGCGAGCCGTCGTCGCTGCCGTCGATCTTCAGCGGCGTCATGCGGCGGATGGTGCCGACCTTGCGGTCGGTGACGATGTCCTCGCGGTAGAGCGAGGCGGCGTCCATTTTCGTTTCGGGCGCCTGATCGGGTCGTTGTGCCATGACGGTGCTTCCTGAAAAAAATGAATGCGCTAGGGTATCAAAAACGCCCGGGGGCGGTCACCTGTCAATGCGATAATGCGCCCATGTCCGGCATCGCGCCCGCCACCATCACAGTCACCATCCACACCCGCCATGTGCATGCCTGACCTGAAAGGAACCGCATATGCGCCGTTTCGATCCCTATGAACATGCCCGCAACGTGCTGGGCGACAAACTGCAGCCCTGCAGCGAGCGGCCGCTGACCGGGTTTTTCCGCGACGGCTGCTGCAACACCAGCCCTGAAGACGCCGGCGTGCATACCGTCTGCGCGGTGATGACCGCCGAATTCCTCGAATTCAGCAAGGCGCGCGGCAACGACCTGTCGACGCCGGTGCCGGAGTTCGGCTTTCCGGGCCTCAAGCCCGGCGACCGCTGGTGCCTGTGCGCGCCGCGCTGGCGCGAGGCGCTCGACGCCGGCCGCGCGCCGCGGGTGGTGCTGGCGGCGAC
>JAHCLD010000001.1 GCA_026125585.1 Burkholderiales bacterium | reverse complement strand
CCCTCCGGCAGCCGGCGCGCTTGCCGCCATTCCCGGGGTCGAGCACGTGGAAACGGACAACGAGGGACGCTTCCGCGTCCGTTTTGCCCGGGACAGCGATCCGTCCGCGGCGCTGGTCGGCGCGGCGGCGGCGCACAACTGGGGATTGCAGCAACTGACGCCGGCGCGCAGCAGCCTGGAGGACGTCTTCGTGCAGCTGACGCGCGATGACGCGGCCGGGAACGGTGCGGCGGCATGAGGAACGCGGGATGATATTCACCATCGCCGGCAAGGAACTGCGCGCGCTGTTCGCCTCGCCGCTGGCCTGGCTCGTGCTCACCGTCGTCCAGGTCGTGCTCGGCTACGGCTTCCTGCGCCGGCTCGACGATTTCCTGCAAATCCAGCCGCAGCTCGCGCAGATGACCAGCCCGCCCGGACTGACCGAACTGGTCGCGGCGCCGACCTATGCCACCGCCGCCGCGGTGCTGCTGTTCGCGGTGCCGCTGCTGGCCATGCGCATGATCGCCGAGGAACGGCGCAACCAGACGCTGACCCTGCTGCTGTCGGCGCCGGTGTCGATGACCGAGATCGTCCTCGGCAAGTTCGCGGGCCTGATGGCCTTCCTGCTGATCATCATCCTGCTGGTGCTGGCGATGCCCCTGCTGCTGATGACCGGCACCCGGCTCGATTTCGGCCTGCTGGGCGGACTGACGCTGGCGCTGCTGCTGCTCGCCGCCGGATTCGCGGCGGTCGGCCTCTATGCCTCCAGCCTGACCGCGCAGCCGATGGCCGCCGCGCTGCTCGGCTTCGGCATGCTGCTGGCGATGCTGTTCATGGGCGAAACCGCCGGCGACAGCCTGCGCGCGCGCGGCTGGCAGCTGCCCGCGGCGTTCATCCAGGTGTTTTCGCCGCTGAAAAATTTCGAACCGCTGGGACGGGGCATGATCGACAGCTATGCCATCGTCTGTTCCCTGCTGCTCACCGCGGGTTTCCTGGTGCTGGCGATCCGCCGCCTCGACGGCCGGCGGCTGCGGGGTTAGGCGATGCAAATCACCCGCAGGCTGCGCTGGCAGCTGAGAATCCAGAGCGGAGTATTCGTGATCCTGCTCGCCGTGATCACGGCGCTGCTCGCCTACCTCGCCTACCAGTACCGCTACGAAAAGGACGTCACCCGCAACGCGCGCAACACGCTGTCGGCGGCGACGCTGGGCGCGCTGCAGCAGATGCAGGGGCCGCTGCGGGTCACCGCCTACGCGGTGCGCCAGGACGCGGGCGGCGGCAACGTGCACCGCATGATCGAGGAGCGGGTGCGCAACTACCAGCGCGCCAAGCGCGACCTTGAATTGCGCGTCGTCGACCCGCGCGAACAGCCGAAAGCGGCGGCCGAGGCGGGACTGCGCTCGCCGAACGCGCTGGTCATCGAATACCAGCGCCGCTCGGAGCAGATCCCGCTCAACGAATTCAACGAGCAGAATTTCGCCAACGCGCTGGTGCGCCTGCTGCGCGGCGCCAACAGCCTGGTGCTGTGGCTGGACGGGCACGGCGAACGCAAGCTCGACGGCCCCGCCAACCACGATCTCGGCAGCTTCGGCCAGCAGTTGCGCGAAAAGGGTTTCAGCACCAGCAGCATCAACCTCGGCCTGGCCCAGGAAGTGCCGGCCAACGCGGCGCTGCTGGTGGTCACGCACCCGCAGGTCGAGCTGCAGTCCGCGGAAACCGACAAGCTGCTGTCCTACGTCGACCGTGGCGGCAACCTGCTGTGGCTGATCGACACCGAGCCGCTGCGCGGCCTGCAGCCGCTCGCCGAGAAGCTGGGACTGGTGCTGACGCCCGGCACCGTCATCGATCCCGCGCTGGCCCCGCGCAGCGGCCCGCCGGTGTTTGCCGTCGCCGCGAACTATGCGCGTCATCCCGTGGCCGGCGCGCTGCAGTACAACACGCTGTTCCCGCACGCGCGGCAGATCGGCGCCGACGACGGCGCCGGCTGGCGCGTCACGCCGCTGATCGACGTGGCGCCGCGCGGCTGGGTGGAAACCGGAAAGCTCGACGCGAAGTCGACTTTCGACAAGTCGCGGGATTTTCCCGGCCCGGTCAACATCGCCACCGCGCTGGAACGCACCGTCGGCGACCGCGAGCAGCGGATCATCGTCGTCGGCACCGGGCACTTTCTGTCCAACAGCTTCATCGGCAACGGCGGCAACCTCGCGCTCGGCGTAAGCATGATGAACTGGCTGGCCGGCGAGGACGCGCTGGTCACCATCGATCCGCGGCCGGCGGCGGACACGCGGCTCGAAATCGGCACCATGCACCTGTACGCGATCGCCGTCATCGTGCTGTTGCTGCTGCCGCTGGCCTTCGCGCTCACCGGGACCGTGGTCTGGTGGCGCCGGCGCAATGCCGCCTGAGGGCGCATGAAACACGGCTGGCTGTCCCTGCTCGCCCTGCTTGCGGTCGCCGCCGGCCTGGGCCTGCTGGCCTGGCTTGCGCCGGCGCGCGACGACAACACGCCGCCGCTGTCGGCCCTGCCGCCGGCGCAGGCGCAGCGGGTCAGCCTGGCGCGCCCGGGACAGCCCGCGATCGAACTCGAGCGGCGCGATGCGCAATGGCTGATCACCGCGCCGCTGCGCGCGCGCGCCGATGAATTCCAGGTGCTGCGCATGCTGGCGCTGCTTGAAGCCAGGCCCGCCGCGCGGCTGCCGGCGACCGACCTCGAGCGTTTCGACCTCCAGACACCGCTGGCGCGGCTGACGGTCGACGGCAACGAATACGCCTTCGGCGGCATCAACACGGTCACCCGCGAGCAGTACGTGATGCACGGGGACACCGTGTACGTGGTGGCGCTGCGGCATGGCGCGGCGCTGCCGGCGGATCCGGCGGCGCTGATTCGCCGCGTGCTGCTGCAGGAACAGGAAATTCCGTCGGCAATCCTGCTGCCGGATTTCAGCGTGCGGCAAACCGGCGGGCGCTGGACGCTGACGCCTGCCGCCGCCGAAGCCGGTCCCGACGAACTGCAGGCCTTCGTCGACCGCTGGCGCCAGGCCTCCGCCGCGCGCGCAGAACCCCATGACGGGCGCAAACCGCTGGCCGAAGTGCGCATCGAACTGCGCGAGGGCGCGCCACTGGTGTTCCCGGTGCTGCAGCGCGAACCCAACCTGGTTCTGCTACGCCAGGACAACGGCCTGCAGTACACCTTCCTCGCCGGTGCCGGACAGGCGCTCCTGACGCATCCCGGACGCCTGGTTTCCGTCAAAAATAATTAATAAAAACAAATACTTATAAATGCCGGAATTGCCGGAAGTCGAAACCACCCGCCGCGGACTGGCGCCGCTGGTGGAACAGCGCCGCATCCTGCGCGCCGTGGTGCGCCATCGCGGCCTGCGCCAGCCGGTGCCGCACGGACTGGAGCGGCGGCTTGCCGGCGCCCACGTGCGCGCCCTCTCGCGCCGCGGCAAGTACCTGCTGTTCGATTGCGAAACGGCGGATCGCGAAGCGGGCACGCTGCTCGTGCACCTCGGCATGTCGGGGCGTCTGTGGCTGGTCGACGCGAGGATTCCGCCGGAAAAACACGACCACTTCGATCTCGTCTTCGACAGCGGCCGCGCGATCCGCCTGCGCGATCCACGGCGCTTCGGGCTGGTGCTGTGGCTGAAAGGCGATCCGCTCGCGCATCCGCTGCTGGCGTCGATCGGGCCGGAACCGCTGACCGCGGATTTCGACGGCGCGGTCCTCCACCGCGCGACACGGTCGCGCGGCGCGGCGATCAAGCTCGCGATCATGGACGGCCACGTCGTCGCCGGCGTCGGCAACATCTACGCCAACGAGGCGCTGTTCCGCGCCGGCATCGATCCGCGCACGCCGGCGCAGCGCGTCAGCCGCGCGCGCTGCGATGCGCTGGCGCGGGAAATCAGGGCCGTGCTGGGAGAGGCGATCGAGGCCGGCGGCAGTTCGCTGCGCGACTACGTCGGCAGCGACGGCATGGCCGGGCATTTCCAGAACCGTTTTTTCGTCTATGGACGCGGCGGGGAGCCCTGCATGCGCTGCGGCACGGCGATCCGGGAACTGCGGCAGGGACAGCGGGCCAGTTGCTATTGCCCGCGGTGCCAGAAGCGCTAGCGCTCAGGCGACCTTCTGCGCCGCGAGCCCTTCGTACTTGCGCTGCAACTCCTCCTTCGTCTCGGGGCGTTCCGGATCGAGCGGGATGCAGTCGACGGGGCATACCTTCTGGCACTGCGGCTCGTCGAAATGGCCGACGCATTCGGTGCACTTGTCCGGATCGATGACGTAGATCTCCTCCCCCGCCGAAATCGCCTCGTTCGGGCATTCCGGTTCGCAGACGTCGCAGTTGATGCACTCGTCGGTGATCATCAGCGCCATGATGTCCTGCCCTGCGTCATTTGCCCCCGAGCTCCCTGATCTTGGCCTTGAGGCGCCCGGCGATGACCGGCGACACGAACTTCGACACGTCGCCGCCCATCACCGAGATTTCGCGCACCAGCGTCGCCGACAGGAACATGTATTCCTCGCCCGGCGTCATGAACACGGTTTCCACCTCGGGATACAGCTTGCGGTTCATGCCGGCCAGCTGGAACTCGTAGTCGAAATCGGTTACCGCGCGCACGCCGCGCACCACCACCCGCGCCTTGTGCTCCTGCACGAAATCCATCAGCAATCCGGAAAACCCCTCGACCGACACGTTTTTGACGTCCTTCAGCGTGTCGCGCGCGATGTCGATGCGTTCGGCGAGGGTGAACAGCGGACGCTTGGTGCGGCTGTCGGCCACGGCCAGCACGACATGGCCGAACAGGCGCGCGGCGCGGCGCACCAGGTCCTCGTGGCCGAGGGTCATCGGATCGAAGGTGCCGGGGTACACCGCCTTATTGTTCATGCTCCGCTCTTTTCAGCAGTTGGTAACTGACCTGGCCTGCGCGGCCGGCCCTGACGACGCTCCAGCCGGGCAGGGCATCCAGCGCCTCGGCGCGTTCACAATACACCAGCGCGCCGGGCTTGAGGCATCGCGGCAGCAGTTCCAGCAACTGCGCCCAGCAGTCGGCGGTAAACGGCGGATCCAGAAAAACGACGTCATATGACGCCGGATGATGCCGCAGGAATTCTAGCGCATCGGCGCCCAGCACTTCCACCGCATCCGCCTGCAGCAGGGCTTTGCCGGCGCGCAGCGCGCGCAGCGCGCTCGCGTCCCGTTCGACCATCAGCACGCGCCTGGCGCCGCGCGACGCGGCCTCGAAACCCAGCGCGCCGCTGCCGGCGAACAGGTCCAGGCATTCGCGTCCCGAGAGATCCTGGCCCAGCCAGTTGAACAGCGTTTCCCGGACGCGGTCGGGCGTCGGCCGCAGGCCCGGGCGATCGGCAAAACGGATCTTCCGGCTGCGCCAGGCGCCGCCGATGATGCGCAGTTCGCCGCTTTTCCGGGTCATGGCGCGCTTCAGCGCGCCGCCGGCGACATGACCGTCCGGTCGCTATCGGCCCCCACCACCACGGTGACCATGCGGTCGGGATCGACGTGGCGGGCAAAAGCCGAACGGATGCCGTCGACGGTGACCTTGTCGATATTGCCGACAAAATCTTCGAGGTAACCGAGCGGCAGGCCGTAAAAGCCGATCAATCCGAGATAGTCGTGGATCTTGCGGTTGCTGTCGATGCGCATCGGGAAGCCGCCGATGATGTTCTGCTTCGCCGCGCGAAGCTCTTCCCCGGTCGGGCCCTTTTCGAGGTATTCGCGCAGCGTGGCGCGCAACACCGACAGCGCCTCCTCGGCCTGGTCGCGCCGGGTCTGCATGCCGATGATGAAAGGCCCGGTTGCCTGCTGCGGCGAAAAATAGCTGTAGGCGGAATAGGCCAGGCCGCGCTTCTGCCGCACCTCCTCGGTGATCCGCGACACGAACCCGCCGCCGCCGAGAATGTAGTTGCCGACGAACAGCGTGAAATAGTCCGGGTCATCGCGGCGTATGCCGGGAGCGCCGATCAGAATGTGGCTCTGAGTCGCCGGGTGCGCGACCACGCGGGTCACGCTCTGCGACAAAGATTCCACCTGCGGCAGGGGTGTCGCCTGCCCGTCGCCGCGCGGCAGACCGGCGGTGAGCTGCTCGGCGATCGCCTCGGCCTCCTGCCGTGAAACGTCCCCCATGATCGCCACGACCGCGCGATCCGCCACGTAATGACGGCGATAGAATGCCTGCAGATCCCCGCGCGTCAACCGGCCGACGGTCGCCACGTCGCCCGAACTGCGCAGGGCGTAGGGATGCTCGCGGAACACCATCTGGTAGAACAGACGCGCGACCTGGGTATCCGGCTTGAGGTCGGCCTCCTTCAACGCGCCGATCTGGCGCACCTTCTCGCGCTCGAGCACTTCCGCCGGAAACTCCGGCGCCCGCAATATCCGGGAGAGCAGATCGATGGCCGTGCCGCGCCGCTGCGGATCGGACAGCGTGCGCAGGTGCAAGCCCGCGCGGTCGGGATCGAAACGCCCGCCGAGCACCGCGCCGACATCGGCAAAACGCCGCGCGATCTCGTCTTCGGCGAGGCCGTCCGCGCCGAGGCGGAGCAGGCCGCGCGTCATCGCGGCCGCGCCGGATTTCTCGCGGGTGTCGTAGGCGGATCCCGCCGGAAAATCGACGGACACGTCGAGCATCGGCAGGTCGCGGTTGGCGACGAACAGCACCTTTGCGCCGGAGGGGGATTGCCATTGTTCGATCGGCAGTATCGCGAACGCCTGCTGCGCCAGGCACAGCAGGGCGGCGGCGGCGATCCGCGCGAGGCCGGTTCTCATCTCAGTCGCCATGACGCGCTCCTGCGGGGGGCGCGGGCTTGCGCGCCCCGCCTTCCAGCGGCTGCGGATCCAGGTAGGCGACCGTCAGCTGATCGTCGACCAGGTACTTCCGCGCCACCGCCTGCACCTGCTCGGAAGTCACGTTCTGCAGCTTCTCGACGAACAGGTCGGGCAGGCGGTGCGGCAGCCCCACCGTCTCCAGCCAGCCGATCATCCGCGCCTGGAAAAACATGGAGTCGCGCTGGTAAACCTGCGAGGCGATCGCCTGCGCCTTGGCGCGCCCGAGTTCATCGGCGGTGACCCCCTCGTCGACGATGCGCCGTATCTCGCGGCGCAGGCCCTGCTCCACTTCCCCGACGCTGCGGCCGCCGACCGGCGTGCCGCTCAGGAAAAAGAAGCCCGGGCCGCGCCCGATGCCGTCGTAACTCGCGCCGGCGGACACTGCCATGCGTCCGGTCTTGACCAGGGTCTGCGGCAGGCGCGCGGCGTCGTTGCCGCTCAGGATGCTTTCGAGCATGTCCAGCGCGTACGGCTCCCAGTCCTCATCCGGATTCCGCAGCTTCGGCACCCGGTAGGCCATCAGCACCTGCGGCAGTTCCGCCGGCACCTTCACGGTCAGGTGCCGGATGCCCAGTTGCGGCGGCTCGTCCTGCGGCTTGCGCGGCGGCAGGGCCTTGCGCGCAATGCCGCCGAAATGGCGCTCGGCCAGCGCAAACACCTCGGCGGGGACGACATCGCCGACCACCACCACGATGGCGTTGTTGGGCGCGTACCACTGCTCGTAGAAGGTCCGCGTGTCTTCGACGGTGAGATTCTCCAGGTCGCTCATCCAGCCGATCACGGGATTGCGGTAAGGGTGGGCGGCCAGGGCCGCGGCCATCAACCGCTCGTAGAGCACGGATTGCGGCCGGTCGTCGGTGCGCCAGCGCCGCTCCTCCATCACGACCTTGATTTCCTTCGCGAATTCCCCGGGCGACAGCACCAGGTTCGCCATCCGGTCGGCCTCCAGCCGGAAGGACAGCGGCAGTTCCGATTTGTGCAGCGTCTGGAAATACCCGGTGTAATCGCGGCTGGTGAAGGCGTTGTCGCGCCCGCCGGCGGCGGCAATCAGCTTCGAGAACTCGCCCGGCGGCACGGCCTTCGTGCCCTTGAACATCATGTGTTCCAGCACATGGGCGACACCGGTGGTTCCGTTCTGTTCATCGACGCTGCCGACGCGGTACCAGACCATGGTGACGGCAACCGGCGCGCGACGGTCGGGCTTGACGATGATGCGCAGGCCGTTGGCAAGTTCGTGTTCGGCCACGGCCTGCGGTGCGGCTGCGGCGGCATGGCCCGCCAGCAGCAGGCAGACAGTCAACGCCGCCTGCAGAAAACGGATGGCTGGATTCATCATGTCCTGTCGAAACGGGGCATGCCGGCCGGCAGCCCCTGTTAGAATTGTAACCAATCCAATTCATTGCCTCCGGCGCCCTGGTAAAACAAAAGCTGTGCGCGCCGCCGGAGTCAGACCGTCTCATCCATGTTTGGTTTCGGCAAAAAAGACGAAAAGGCCGCCACGGCCCCGGGCTGGCTCGAACGGCTGCAACAGGGACTGGGCAAAACCCGCGCCCGGCTCGGAGAACGCCTGGGCAGCCTGTTCAGCCCCGGCCGCAAGCTCGACGAGGCGTTTTACGAGGAACTGGAAACCGCGCTGCTGACTGCCGATGTCGGCGTTGCCGCGACCGGACACCTGCTCGATTCCCTGCGTGCCCGCGCCCGCCGCGAGCGCTACACCGAAGCGGCACAACTGCGCTCGGGTCTGCGTGAAACGCTGTTCGAACTGCTGCAGGGCGTGGCACAGCCGCTGGACACCGCGGGTCACCGGCCTTTCGTCATCATGCTCGCGGGCGTCAACGGCGCCGGCAAGACCACGTCCATCGGCAAGCTGGCGCATCATTTCCAGGCCCAGGGCAAATCGGTGCTGCTCGCCGCCGGCGACACGTTCCGCGCCGCCGCCCGCGAACAGCTGGCTGCCTGGGGCGAGCGCAACAATGTCGCGGTGATCGCCCAGGCCTCGGGCGACGCCGCGGCGGTGATTTTCGACGCGGTCAATGCGGCAAAAGCGCGCGGCACCGACATCGTGCTGGCCGATACGGCGGGCCGGCTGCCCACGCAGCTGCACCTGATGGACGAAATCCGCAAGGTCAAACGCGTCATCGGCAAGGCCTTGCCGGGGGCGCCCCACGAAGTGCTGCTGGTGCTCGATGCGAACACCGGACAGAACGCACTGGCCCAGCTGGCGGCCTTTGATGCCGCCATCGGCGTCACCGGTCTCGCGCTGACCAAGCTCGACGGCACCGCGAAGGGCGGCGTGATTGCCGCCATTGCCCACAGCCGCACCGGGGGCAGGACGATTCCGGTGCGTTTCATCGGCGTCGGCGAGGGCATCGAAGATCTGCGCCCCTTCGTCGCCGAAGACTTTGTCGCGGCGCTGCTCGACGCGTGAGCCACATCGCCCTCAGCAGCGTCAGCAAGCGTTATCCGGGCGGCAACGAGGCCCTGAGCGGTGTTTCCCTCGAAATCGATTCCGGCGAAATGGTGTTCATCACCGGCCATTCAGGCGCCGGCAAAAGCACGCTGCTGAAGCTGATCGCGGCCATCGAGCGTCCGACCGCGGGCTCGGTCGTCGTCAACGGCCAGAATGTCGGCGCGTTGCGCGCCCGGGGCATTCCCTTCCTGCGCCGCCACTTCGGGCTGGTGTTCCAGGACCACAAGCTGCTGTTCGACCGCAACGTGTTCGACAACGTGATGCTGCCCCTGGAAATCACCGGCTTCGACCGCCGCGAAGGCGCGCGCCGCGCGCGCGCCGCGCTCGACAAGGTCGGCCTGCTGCACAAGGAAAAAGCGCGTCCGATCACCCTTTCCGGCGGCGAGCAGCAGCGGCTGTGCATCGCACGCGCGATCGTGCACCGCCCGTCGATCCTGCTGGCCGACGAGCCCACCGGCAACCTCGATGCCGGTTACGCCGCGGACATCGGCGAACTGTTCCGCGACTTTCACCAGGTCGGCGTCACGGTGCTGCTGGCCACGCACGACATGCAGCTTGCCGCGCGCCTGCAGCCGCGGCTGGTCGAAATCCGCGGCGGCAGGGTCCACCATGAATAGCTGGCTGTCCGCGCACCGCCGCGCCTGTGCCGGCACCCTCGCCCGCCTGATCCGCGCGCCGCTCGCCAGCCTGTTCAACATCGCGGTGATCGGCACCGCGCTGGCGCTGCCGCTGGGTTTCTACGTGGTGCTCGCCAACCTGCAGGGACTGGCGCGCGATCATTCCCCGCAGCCCCAGCTCAGCGTATTCCTCGCGCTGGACGCCACCGCGACCGACGCCCGCGCCACCGGCGAGCGCCTGAAAGCCCGCGCCGGTGTCACCGCAAGCCGCTTCGTACCGCGCGCCGAAGCGCTGGAAACGCTGAAATCACGCACCGGTCTCGCCGACATCATCGCCGGCCTGCCCGGCAATCCCCTGCCCGATGCCTGGATCGTGACCGCCGCCGGCGCCGATGCCGCGACGCTGGATGCCTTGCGCGCGGACATCCGTCAATGGCCGAAAGTCGCCGAAGTGCACGTCGATTCCGACTGGGCGCGACGGCTCGACAACCTGCTCGCCCTCGGCCGTCACGCCGTGCTGATGCTGGCGACCGCGCTGGCCTTCGCGCTGGTCGCGGTGACCTTCAACACCATCCGCCTGCAGATCCTGACCCAGCGCGACGAGATCGAGGTCGCCAAGCTGATCGGCGCCACCGATGGCTGGATCCGCCGGCCGTTCCTCTATTTCGGCGCGATCACCGGCGCCGCCGGCGGCGCGGTGGCCTGGCTGATGATCTGGAGCGCGCTGGCGGTGTTCAACAGCCAGCTCCAGCCCCTGTCCGCGCTCTACGGCATCCCGCTGCAACTGACCCATCTCGACAGGGGCGACAGCGGCGCGGCCCTGCTCTTTGCCGCGGCCCTCGGCTGGTTCGGTGCCTGGCTGTCCGTGCGGCGTCACCTCAACGCTCACGACCCCATATAAATAATTGATTTTATTTATATTTTTAATATCCCAAGAGCGGGAACTCCGGTCGTCATTGGCACTCCTACAGCGAGAGTGCTAAACTTGCCGCCATGAGGGAGACGACCATGAACGCTCTGACCAATGCCATCGCACTGCCCGTGCCTTCGGCCTCGGGCAGCCTGGAAAGCTACATCCAGACCGTGAACCGGTTCCCGCTGCTGACCCCGGAACAGGAAACCGAATACGCGCGCCGCCTGCGCGACAGCGGCGACCTGGAAGCCGCGCGCCAGCTGGTGCTGTCGCATCTGCGCCTGGTGGTGTCCATCGCCCGCGGCTATGCCGGCTACGGCCTGCCGCAGGCCGACCTGATCCAGGAAGGCAACATCGGCCTGATGAAGGCGGTGAAACGTTTCGATCCGGAACGCGGCGTGCGCCTGGTGTCGTTCGCGATGCACTGGATCCGCGCCGAAATCCATGAATTCGTGCTGCGCAACTGGCGGCTGGTCAAGATCGCCACCACCAAGGCCCAGCGCAAGCTGTTCTTCAACCTGCGCAGCATGAAACAGGGGCTGGACACCCTCGGCGCCGGCGAAGTGAAAAACATCGCGCGCGAGCTCGGCGTCAAGCCCGAGGAAGTCGTCGAAATGGAAACGCGGCTCGGCGGCCATGACATGGCGCTGGAGCCGGCCGGCGACGACGAGCGCGAACAGTACGCGCCGATCGCCTACCTCGCCGCGGACAACGCGGAACCGGCGGCCGTGCTTGAGGCCGAACAGACCGCCCGCCTGCGCGGCGAAGGCCTCGAAAAAGCGCTGGCCGGCCTCGATGCGCGCAGCCGGCGCATCATCGAAGCCCGCTGGCTGACCGAGAAGGAGGCGCTCACGCTGCACGATCTCGCCGCAGAATTCGGCGTGTCGGCGGAACGCATCCGCCAGATCGAGGCGAAGGCCCTGGGCAGGATGAAGGATCTGATCACTGCCGCCTGAATCCGCCCCGGCACATGAAAGCAAAGCCCCGGCAATCGCCGGGGCTTTTTTACTTCGGCCGCATTACTTCAGCCGAATTACTTCAGCAGCAACCGGATGTCGTGCAGCAGCGTCGGCGCGCCGACGCCGTACTGCGCGAACAGCCGCAGCCGGCCCACGCCGTCGAGGATGTAGGTGCCGGCGGAGTGGTCCATCGTGTAGCCGCCGGAGGGCAGTTTCTGCTTCTGGAAAAAAATCTTGAACTCCTTCGCCGTGCGCGCAATGTCGTCCGCCGAGCCGGTCAGGCCGAGGAACGAGGGATGGAAGGCGGGCACGTAGCGCTGGAGCACCTCCGCGGTGTCGCGTTCGGGATCGACGGTCACGAACAGCAGCTGCAGGCGTTCGGCGTCGGCACCGAGTTCCTTCATCACTGCGGCCATTTCCACCAGCGTCGTCGGGCAGACGTCGGGACAGTGCGTGAACCCGAAGAACACCGCGACCACCTTGCCCCTGAAATCGGCCAGCGTCCGCCGCTGCCCGTTGTGATCGGTCAGCGCCAGTTCCTTGCCGAAGGAGGCGCCGGTGACGTCGGTCAGCCTGAAACGCGGCGTTTCGGGCGCATCCGAACAGCCGGCCGCGAGCACGGCCGCGGCGGCAAGCACCAGGAAACGGCGCCGTAAACCGGACATCAGCGCGTGCTCACAGGAACAGTTGCAAGTAATGATCGATCAGCAGCGCCGCGAACAGCAGCGTCAGGTAGAGGATCGAATAGCGGAAGGTGCGGCGCGCCAGCGCGTCGCTGTAATCGGTGTAGATCTTCACCGCGTAGTACATGAACACCGCGCCCAGGCCGAGCGCCGCGGCGAGATACGGCAGGCCGCTCATGCGGGTCACGAACGGGAACGTCGAGCAGGCGAGCAGGATGATGGTGTACAGCAGCACGTGCAGCCGGGTGAATTTGTCGCCGTGGGTCACCGGCAGCATCGGCACGCCGGCCCTGGCGTATTCGTCCTTGCGGTAGAGCGCCAGCGCCCAGAAATGCGGCGGCGTCCATGCGAAGATGATCAGGAACAACGTCAGCGCCTGCGGCGTCACGTCGCCGGTCACCGCGGCCCAGCCGAGCACCGGCGGCATCGCGCCGGAAGCGCCGCCGATGACGATGTTCTGCGGCGTCATCGGCTTCAGGATCACCGTGTAGATGATCGCGTAGCCGACGAAGGTCGCCAGCGTCAGCCACATCGTCAGCGCGTTGACCCAGTGATAGAGCAGCGCCAGCCCGATGCCGCCGACGATGCCGGAAAACACCAGCGTCTCCAGCGGCGTGATCTGGCCGCGCGGCAGCGGGCGGAACTGCGTCCGGGCCATCAATGCGTCGATCTTCTGTTCGACCAGGCAGTTCACCGCCGCGGCCGCGCCGGCCACCAGCGCGATGCCCAGCGTCGCCGCCAGCAGGATCGCCGGCGGCACCATGCCCGGCGTCGCCAGGAACATGCCGATCACCGCCGTGAACACGATCAGCGACACCACGCGCGGCTTGGTCAGCGCGTAAAACTGCCGGATGCGGGAGGACTGCGGTGTGCGGACTGCGGTGGAAGACATCAGGAGGCCGGCTTCTGGCTGAGGCTGAAGTTTATCACCACCATGGTCAGCAATAAAATTGCGGCACCGGCATTGTGCGCGGCCGCCAGCAGCAGCGGCAGCCCGCCAAGCACATTGGCGACGCCCAGAACGACCTGCGCCAGCAACACGGCCAGCAGCACGCCTCCCAGCCGCGCGGAGGCGGAATCGCGCCGCAGGAGCAGCGCGAGCCCGCCGGCCACGATCAGCGTGACCAGCGCGCCCACGCGATGGGTCCAGTGGATCGCGGTGACCGCGTCATAACTGAGATGCGCGCCGTCGGCGGTCTTGCCCAGTTCGCGCACCAGCTGGAAACCATGCCGGAAATCCATCTGCGGCAGCCATTCGCCGTGGCAGGTCGGGAAATCGGTGCAGGCCAGCGCGGCATAGTTGGTCGACACCCAGCCGCCAAGCGCGATCTGGGCGACGACCACCAGCAGCGCGAAAACGGCCAGGGGCCTCAGTTTCACCACCGCCGGCGGCAGGGGCCGCGGCATCTGCTGGCGCAGCGCCAGCCACGCCAGCAGCGCAAGAATCGCCATGCCGCCGAGCAGGTGCAGCGTGACGATCACCGGCTTCAGCAGCAGCGTGACCGTCCACATGCCGAGGGCGGCCTGGAATACCACCAACCCGAGTATCCCGGTGGCCAGCAGCGACGATTGCCGGAGCTCGCGCCGGCGCGCCCACGCCGTCACCGCGATCGCGAGAATCAGCAGGCCGAGCCCGCCGGCGATATAGCGGTGGAACATTTCCTTCCATGCCTTGCCCATCGACACCGGGCCGTGGGTTCCGCCCTGCTCCTCGACCGCCTTCGCAATGTCGTCACGGGCGTGGTGCGGCGTCAGCTCGCCATAACAGCCCGGCCAGTCCGGGCAGCCGAGACCGGCATCGGCCAGACGCACGTAGGCGCCGACCACCACGACCACGAAGGTGTATGCCACCGCCAACCAGACCAGCTTTCGATACATTACAAAAAATCCAATAAAAACAAATACTTATGATTATCCGATGCGCGAAATGCGCAGCAGCCTCTGCAGATCCTTCTTGATGCCGGTGGGGTCGGCATCGCGCGGATAACGCAGCACGACGTTGCCCAGCGGATCGACCAGATAAACATGATCGCCCGGCGCACCGGCATGCGGCAGCGCATCCAGAACGGCGCTGCCGGCGGCATTGACGAACCAGGTGCCCTCGTACTCGCTGCGCTGGTGCTCTCCAGGCATGCCGCCGTCGGTGATCAGCCAGACACGTTCGATCCGTTCCGGATATTTTCCCTGGGTCCTGTGCACCTGGCGGATTTGCCACAGCTTCTTGTCGCAGTAGGCATCGCAGGCCGCGGCATCGACGGTGACGAACAGCCATTTGCCGCGCAGCTGGGCAAACGAGAAGGCCTTCCCGTCGGCGAGTTTCAGGGGTGAATCGGGCAGCTGCCTGCCCTCGACGAGTTCACCGTAATTCACCCGTCCGTCGGGCTGATAAAAATAATACGCCGCGAACGACAGCACGAAGGGCGCGATGCATACCGCTGCGACCAGCCACAGGGTCTTACGGCTTTGGGGGCGTGGTTCGTTTGACATGGGTCACCAGGTAATAGACAAATATCGCGAGGCTCAGCGCGTACCACTGAAACGCGTAAGCGAGGTGCGTGTTGCGGCCGAGGTCCGGGCGGCTCCACTCCCGCACTAGCCCGTCGCCGGCATCTTCGGTCTGCTGGAGCACAAAAGGCTGCAGTTCGAGTCCGGTCGCCTGCCGGTAACGCTCGTAGACCAGGTTCTGCCAGACATTGCCCTCGGCCACCTTGGTCGACAGTTCGAGGTAACGCTCGCTCCAGGCGACGGCAATGCCCTGCACCCGCTGCTCGCCCTCGGGCGTCGCGACCTGCGGCAGGCTGCGGTCGCGCGGGCTGGCGATCCAGCCGCGGTTGACCAGCACATGGCGGTCGGAGCCGGAAATCCGCAGCGGCGTGGCCACATGGAAACCCGGCTGGTGCTTGTGGATACGGTTGTCGACGAACACCGTGTATTTGGGGGCATAGGTTCCACGCACCTCGACACGGCGCAGCAACACGCTGTCGCGATCCACCAGGCCGGACCCGAGGCTGATCACGGGCTGGCGCCCCAGCCGATCATGACGTGACTGCAGCGTTTCCTTGTACTGGGCGCGGCCCACCTGCCACTGGCCCAGCGCCAGCGTCAGCGCGACACCCGCGATGGCGGCCAGCGTCCACCAGAGGCGGGGCCGGAACTCGAAACCCGCAAACCTGATCGAAAACAACATCTGTTCCCGGCTTCGACCTGGGTTTAAACTCTGACCGTCATGCGCATCGTCGTCATCCTGTTCCTCATCGTCATCCTCGGCAGCTTGGGATCGGCGATGTATTACATGCTCAAGGATCGCGGCACCACCGACCGCACCGCAAGGGCGCTGACCATCCGTGTCGCACTGTCGGTGACCCTGTTCCTGCTGCTGATCATCGGCTTCAAGACCGGCCTGATCACCACCCACCTTTGACGCACCCGCCCGGGGGGGCACAGATTCGACCGCCGCTTCCCTGGCACGTTCTTCCCCAGCCGCGGCCTGCCCCGAAAAAAAACGCCGCGTTCCCGCGGCGCCGAATCCCCTCGCAGGGGGACCTCCTCCCCGTGCGAACCACGCTTTGACGCAGGCTCCGTTGCGCGGTCCGCGGCCTTTTCCGTTACAGCCAGTACACCACCACGAACAGCAGCAGCCAGACCACGTCGACGAAGTGCCAGTACCAGGCCACACCCTCGAAGCCGAAATGGTTGTCCGGTTTGAAGTGGCCGGCGACACTGCGGAACAGGATCACCCACAGCATGATCGTGCCGACGGTCACGTGAAAGCCGTGAAACCCCGTCAGCATGAAAAAGGTCGCGCCGTACGCGCCCATGTTCAGCTTGAGGTTCAGGTCGCCGTAGGCGTGCACGTATTCGTAGATCTGGAAACCGAGGAACACCATGCCCAAGGCGATGGTCAGCACCAGCCCCCAGATCAGCTGCCAGCGGCTGTTCTTCAGCAGCCCCCAGTGCGCCCAGGTGAGAGTGACACCGGACAACAGCAGCAATGCCGTGTTCAGCGCCGGGATGCCCCAAGCCCCCATCGGCGAGAAGGTTTCCTTGATGCCGGGGCCGGTCGCCGGCCATTCGGGCTTGAAGCCCGGCCACAGCAGTTCCTGGTGCTCCAGCGAACCGAGATCGGGCACGGAGATCGCCCGCATGTAGAACAGCGCGCCGAAAAACGCGGCGAAGAACATGACCTCGGAAAAGATGAACCAGCCCATGCCCCAGCGGAAGGACACATCGACCTGCTTGTTGTACTTGCCCGACTCCGATTCATGCGCGACGGTGGTGAACCACCCGGCGAACATGAAGAACAGGATCAGGAAGCCGATACCGAGCAGGACATAGCCCAGCGGCATCTTGTTGACCGAAAACGACGCCCCGAAGCCGAGGAATCCCAACGCGAACGAAGCCACGATCGGCCAGTGCGACGGTTGCGGCAGGTAATAGTTGCCTGATGCTTGACTGGACATGCTTGTCTCTCCCCTGAATCCCTTACCCTAGATCGGTTTCCGTGGCCGGTCAGCGGATGACCAGTTGCACGATGCTCACCACCGTGAGCACAAAAAGCGCCGCCGCCATCACCCCGACGGTGATGACCTGCAGCGGCGACACCTCGAGCTTCTCATGCTCGGCGCGCTTGCGGATGCCCAGAAAGGCCGACAGCACCATGCGCAACACCTGGAACAGCGTGGCCTTGCGCGGGCCCTTGTTCATCACGCCCTCCATCATCATCCCTGCCCGCCGCTTTTCGGCGCCGCCGCCGAAGCGCCCTTGACTTCGAAAAACGTGTAGGACAGCGTAATCGTGCTGACGTCGGCGGGCAGCGTCGAGTCGACGACGAACTGCACGGGCATGCGCTTGCCCTCACCTGCCTGCAGCGGCTGCTGGCGGAAGCAGAAGCATTCCAGCTTCTTCACGTAGGGCGCCGAATGTTTCGGGGCGTAGCTCGGAATCGCCTGGCCGACGATCGCCTTGTCGCCGTTGTTGCGCACCTCATATTCGATCTGGATCATTTCGCCGGGATGCACGCGCACGCTGCGCTGCACCGGGCGGAAGTCCCAGTCCAGCCGGTGCGCATTGGAATCGAATTCCAGCGTCACCCAGCGCGACTTGTCGATCTGGGTGTTCTCGACGGTGGCCGCCGGCTTGATCAGGTTGTTGATGCCGGTGACCTCGCAGATCTTCTCGTAGAACGGCACCAGCAGGAAGCCGAAACCGAACATCGCCACCGCAAAGACCGACAAACGGACCAGCAGCCTCTTGTTTGCGCGCTCTTTTTTCATCGGGCAAGCAGGTAGTACTTGAGCATCACGCCGAAAAAGAAACCGGCGACAATCAGCCACAGCACGGCGGCCGTACGGCGGTTGTTGCGCCTGGTCTCGGCGGGCACCATCGGCTTATTTCAGCACCGGCGGCGTTTCGAAGCTGTGCCACGGTGCCGGCGTCGGCAGGTGGGTCCACTCCAGGCTGTCCGCGCCTTCCCAGGGTTTTTCCGGGGCCTTCTCGCCGCCGCGGATGCACTGGATCACGATGTAGAGGAACAGCAGCTGCGACAGGCCGAATCCCCAGGCGCCGATCGTCGAAATCGCGTTGAACTCCGCGAACTGCAGCGCGTAGTCGGGAATGCGCCGCGGCATGCCGGCCAGGCCGAGGAAATGCTGCACGAAGAACGCGACGTTGAAGAAGATCAGCGACAGCCAGAAATGCAGCTTGCCCAGCGTCTCGTTGTACATCCTGCCGGTCCACTTCGGCAGCCAGAAATAGATGCCGGCGAAAGCCGAGAACAGCGCACCGGCCACCATCACGTAGTGGAAATGGGCCACCACGTAATAGGTGTCATGCAGCTGCACGTCCACCGGCACGATTGCCAGCACCAGCCCGGTGAAGCCGCCGAGCGTGAACAGGAACAGGAAGCCCAGCGCAAACAGCATCGGCGTCTCGAAGGTCAGCGAGCCCCTCCACATCGTCGCCACCCAGTTGAACACCTTGACGCCTGTCGGCACGGCGATCAGCGCCGTCGCGTACATGAAATACAGCTGCGCCTCGACCGGCATGCCGGCGGTGTACATGTGGTGCGCCCAGACCATGAACGACAGGATCGCGATCGACGCCGTGGCGTAGACCATCGAGGCATAGCCGAACAGCGGCTTGCGCGAGAACGCCGGGATCACCTGCGACACGACGCCGAAGGCGGGAATCGCGATGATGTAGACCTCGGGATGGCCGAAGAACCAGAAAATGTGCTGGTAGAGCACCGGATCGCCGCCGCCCGCGGCGTTGAAGAAATGGGTGCCGAAGTGGCGGTCGGTCAGCGTCATCGTCACCGCGCCGGCGAGCACCGGCATCACCGCGACCAGCAGGTAGGCGGTGATCAGCCAGGTCCAGCAGAACAGCGGCATCTTCATCAGCGTCATTCCGGGGGCGCGCATGTTCAGGACGGTGGTGATGATGTTGATCGAGCCCATGATCGACGAGATGCCGAGGATGTGTATGGCGAAGATCGTCAGGTCCATCGCCGGGCCGGCCTGCGTCGACAGCGGGGCGTACATCGTCCAGCCGACGCCGGCGCCGCCGCCCGGCATGAACTGGGCGCCGATCAACAACAAAGCGGCGGGAGGGAGCAGCCAGAACGACAGGTTGTTCATCCGCGGGAAGGCCATGTCCGGCGCGCCGATCTGCATCGGGATCAGCCAGTTCGCGAAGCCGACGAAGGCCGGCATGATCGCGCCAAACACCATGATCAGGCCGTGGTAGGTGATCATCGAATTGAAGAAGTCCGGCTGCACGATCTGCAGGCCCGGCTGGAACAGTTCCGAACGGATGATCAGCGCCATGATGCCGCCGACGATGAACATCGTGAAGCTGAACCACAGGTACATCGTGCCGATGTCCTTGTGGTTGGTCGACTTGATCCAGCGCATGATCCCGGTGGGATGGCCGTGGGCGTGATCGTCGTGACCTTGGTGACCGTGGTGTGCGTGTGCTGCTTCCATTTGGGAGTCTCCTGGAGCCTGTATTCGTTGCCTGCCTTCGTTGCCTGCCGCGTTAGCGCAGCGCCTTGACGTCGGCGGGAGCGACCATGTCGCCGGTCTTGTTGTTCCAGCTGTTGCGGGTGTAGGTCACCACCGCGGCCAGGTCAACGTCCGACAGATGCTTGAACGCGTTCATCGCGGTGCCCTGCTTGCCGTTCAGCACCAGTTTGACCTGATCCTCTTTCGGGCCCGTCGCCATCTTCGAGCCGGACAGCGCGGGAAACGCGCCGGGCACGCCCATGCCGGTCGCCTGGTGGCAGGCCACGCAGTTCTGGGCATAGATTTTTTCGCCGTGCGCCTTCAGGTCTTCCATGGTCCAGGCCTTGTCCGGATCGACCTTCTCCGCGGCGGCCTTCTTCTGCTGCGAATTCACCCAAGCGGTGTACTGCGCGGGTTCCACCACCTCGACGACGATAGGCATGAAACCGTGGTCCTTGCCGCACAGTTCCGCGCACTGGCCGCGGAAGATCCCGGTCTTCTCGGCCCTGAACCAGGCGTCGCGGATGAAACCCGGCACCGCGTCCTGCTTGACCGCCAGGGACGGCACGTACCAGGCGTGGATCACGTCGGCCGCGGTGACCAGGACGCGGATTTTCTTGCCGACCGGCACCACGACATGGGTGTCGGTTTCGAGCAGGTAGTTGGGATTGGCCTTGCGGCCGGCCACGTCGCTGCCGTCGATCTGCGCGCGGGGCGTGGACAGGGTGCTGTAGAAGCTGATGCCTTCGCCCTCGCCCTTGAGGTAGTCATAACCCCACTTCCACTGGTAACCGGTGGCCTTGATGGTCATGTCCGGCTCCGTGGTGTCGCGCATCGCGATCAGCGTGCCGGTCGCGGGCACCGCGAGGGCGATCAGGATCACGAACGGGATCAGCGTCCAAGTCACCTCGACGGCGGTGTTTTCATGGAACTGCGCCGCCTTGTGTCCGACCGACTTGCGGTGCTTGAACACGGCGTAGAACATGAAGCCGAACACGCCGATGAAAATGACGAAACAGATGACCGTGATGATGGTGTGCAGGTTGTAGATCTCTTCGCCGAGCCGCGTATGCGGCGTCTGCAGATTGAGCTTGTACTCGGCCCAGGCGGCAGCCGACCAGAAAAACAGCGCAAGCGCCGCGCCAAAACCCTTGATCCCCTTGATGCCCATTCTTCCCCCGCTCCTAAAGCCCGATTGATCCGTCAAGTCCGGTGGCCGCCAAGCCGGCTGTGCAGCGCACGCGCCAGCATCTGGCGCCCTTCATCACCGCAGTACCGTCCTATTTCCACTGTCCTGCCGTGGGAGCGCAACGCGGGCATTCCGGATTTCCCGGTCACCACCCGCGCCCAGCCACGGTGAAATTCAAACTTCTCCGCCAAACCCCGCTCCCGGAACTCGACCACGACGCGGTCGCCGAGCACCGCCACCCGCTCGAAATCCCCGGCTCTGCGCAGGAAAACCGCCGCGGCAGTCAGCAAGGCGGCGATTTCCAGTCCGGCAAAAGGAACGATGAGCCAAGCACCCGCTGCAGCGAACCCGCCGGCGATCACCAGCGACAGCAGGGCCAGCGAACCGAAGACCAGGGTAAACGTGCGCAATTCGAATGAACCGGCATGGCGTCTGAAATACGTGAATCCGGCGCCTTCCTGTTCCAGAATCGGCCCGAAAACGGGATGTGCAATCACCGTACCGACCATTCCTTTCAATCGCGCGGACTGTAGCACACCGGAGGGGGTGGTCGCAATCGAAATACCCCTTGGAAACAGTCGGTTTTCCCTCTCAAATGCTCACTCAAACACGTGTATTCAAAGCGTTTATGTCGAGCCTGCGGAACAGCCTGTCGGGCCGCGGATTGCGGGCATGCGGAAGAAGACCGAGCAGCGGCGCTCCGATCCGCTGGCGCAGGGTGTCGAGATTCTGCGACTTCCGCGACATCCGCGGATCGATCTGGTTGGCGATCCAGCCGGCGAGCCGCAGACCGTGCATCCGCAGCGCGTCCACCGTCAGCAGGGCGTGGTTGAGGCAGCCCAGGCGCAATCCCACGACCAGCACCACCGGAATCCCCAGCCGGAGCGGGATTTCCGAGGCGCAACTGCGGCGGCCCAGCGGCACCAGCAGCCCGCCCACGCCCTCGACAACGACCACGTCCGCGACACGCGCCAGCCTCGCGTAATGCGCGGCGATCGTCGTCGTGCGGATCACCACGCCCGCCTCGGCGGCCGCGACGTGCGGCGCAACCGCGGGCGCGAAACAGTACGGATTGACCGAAGACAGCCCGGCTTCGACGCTGGAGGCGGCACGCAGCTGCGCTACATCGTCGTTGTGCCACGCGCCGTTGCGGCGCACCGCGCCCGCGGCCACCGGCTTCATGCCCACCGCCCGCAGGCCCAGCGCCGCAAAACCGTGCAGCAGCGCGCAGGCCGCCAGCGTCTTGCCGACGCCGGTGTCGGTGCCGGCGACGAACACGCCGCGCGCCGCGGCCGGGCGCCGCTCAGCCGCCACCGGCCGCCCTGATGTCGATCACCGGACGGCCGCCGGGTCCGGTGCGCGGCAGCGGCCGCCACGCATGGCCGTAAATCACCTCGAAGGTCGCGGGCAGCTTGCCGTCGCGGCGGCGCGCCTCGTAGCCGCGTTCGACCGCCGCAAGCCAGGCCCTGCCCGACAATGCGCGGGAGCGGCCGGCATTGGCATTGTTCGCGCCGATGGCCTGCAGGTCGCGCATCACTTCGCGCACGCTGTCGTAGGTCAGCGTGAACATCTCCATGTCGATCACCGGATCGGCGAAACCCGCCTTGACCAGCATGTCGCCGATGTCGTGCATGTCGATGAAACGGCTGATGCGGGCCTCGCCGGCATCCGGCTGCGCCTCGCGCAACTCCTTCAGCGTATCGGGACCGAAGGTGGCGAACATGAACAATCCGCCCGGCGCCAGCACGCGGCGCATCTCGGAAAAGGCCCGCGGCAGCGCGTTGACCCACTGCAGCGCGAGATTGCTCCAGGCGAGGTCGATACTCGCACCGGCCAGCGGCAACTGCTCGAGATCGCCGCAGACGGCCGCCGGGATCCGGCCGAGCAGGCGCCGGTGCCAGGGCTGGCTTCCGCGCGCATGACGGAGCATGCCGGGCGCAAGGTCCAGCGCAACGATTTGCGCGCGCGGATAACGCCGCGCGAGCCCCGGCCAGGCATTGCCGGTGCCGCTGCCGGCGTCGAGGATACGCCCAGGCGCATGGCGGATGAAATCGAGGCGCTCCAGATTGCGCCTGCACACCTCGTGCTGCAACACCGCAGCCGCGTCGTAGGTCGATGCCGCGCGGTCAAAAGCGCGGCGCACCGCGCGCTTGTCGATGGAGAATTCAGTGTCCATCGCAGAACCCGGCCATCAGTTCGCACACGCGATCGGTCGCGGAAACGAAGGGCACGTGGGCCGCGCCGGCAATGCGTTCGATGCGGGCACGAGACAACCGGCCGGCCATGAAATCCGCGGCGGCCGGCGCAACCACACCGTCACGGTCGCCGTGGATGACCAGCGCCGGCTGCCCGACCGCCGGCAGCAGGTTGCGCAGATCGGTGCGCCGCAGCCAGTCCAGCATGCGCGCAAGCGCCACGGCGCCGGCCGCTGCCCGCACATCCAGCAGCCGGTCCAGCTCGCGGATCACGGCGCGCGCGCGCGCGTCGCCCCGGGTTTCCAGCAGCCGGAATCTCCGCAGAGCAGCCGCGGCATCGACCTCCGCCGTGGCGGAAAATTCCTCGAATGCCTCCACCGGCATGCCATGCTCCCAGTCCGGCGCCGCAACGAACCGGGGCGTCGCCGCCAGCAAGATCAGTCCCGCCACCTGCGCGGCGTGGCGGTGCGCCCAGGACAAGGCCAGTTGCCCGCCGAGCGACCAGCCCGCCACCACGCAGCGGGCCGGCGACCGGGCCGCCAGGCGGTCCACCGCATCGTCCATGCTGCCGCCACCGTCGATGTCCGGCGCCTGCACGGCGATCCGGCCGCCGAGCCGGGCCGACACTTCCGCCCAGACGCCGCCATGCGCGCCCCAGCCATGCAGCAGTACCAGCGTGGCCGCCGCGCTCATGCCGGCTCCCGCAATGCGGCGACCAGACGGTCCACATCTTCCATCGCATGATCGGCCGACAGCGAAATGCGCAGGCGCGCGGTGCCCTGCGGCACGGTCGGCGGCCGGATCGCCGGCACCAGCAGGCCCTGCGCGGCCAGCCGCGCCGACAGCGCCAGCGCCTCGGCATTGCCGCCGACCAGCAGCGGCTGTATCGGCGTGTCCGACGGCAGCAGACGCCAGGGGGCATCCTGCAACCCCTGCTTCAGCCGCCGGATCAGTTCGCGCAGGCGTTCGCGCCGCCATTCCTCCTGCTGGATGATCTGCAGGCTGGTGAGCAACGCATGCGCCAGCAGGGGCGGCGTGGCCGTGGTGTAGATGTAGGTGCGGGCGTTCTGCAGCAGGCTTTCGATCAGCGTCTCGCTGCCGGCGACGAAGGCGCCGGAAACGCCGGCGGCCTTGCCCAGCGTGGCCATGTAGATCAGCCGCTCCGAAGCCAGGCCGAAGTGGGCCGGCGTGCCGCGCCCCTGCGCGCCGAGCACGCCGAAACCGTGGGCATCGTCGATCAGCAGGTACGCATCATGGCGCGCGCAGAGGTCGAGCAGCGCCGGCACCGCCGCGATGTCGCCGTCCATGCTGAAAACCGCATCGACGATCACCAGCCGGCGGCGCGCCGGGGTGGCCGCGAGCAGGCGTTCCAGCGCGGCCAGGTCGTTATGCGGATAGCGCCGGAAGGCTGCCCGCGACAGCAGCGCCGCATCGTTGAGGGACGCATGGTTCAGGCGGTCGGCGAACAGCGCGTCGCCGCGCCCGGCAAGGGCACTGATCACGCCCATGTTCGCCATGTAGCCGGTCGAGAACAGCAGCGCCCGCGGCAGTCCGACGAAGCCGGCCAGCGCCTCCTCGAGCCGGTGGTGCGCCGTGCCATGCCCGAGGACCAGATGGGACGCGCCGGCGCCGACGCCGTAAAGGTCCGCGCCGGCCCGGGCCGCCGCGATCAGCCGCGGATCGGCCGCAAGCCCGAGATAATCGTTGGAACAGAACGCGAGGTAATCGCGGCCGTCGACGGCGACATGCGCCCGCTGCGGCGAAGCCAGCAGCCGGCGCCGGCGCCGCAGGCCCCGGGCATCACGATCCGCCAGCTCCGCGGCCAGTTCGGCATGCAGCGTCACGAACCGGAACCGCGCGGCTCAGGACAGCGCGGGATTCATCGGCCGCAGGCCGAGCCGGGCAAACAGCGCCTGGTCGTTGTCGGCATCCGGATTGCCGGTAGTCAGCAGCTTCTCGCCGTAGAAAATCGAATTCGCGCCGGCCAGGAAACACAGCGCCTGGATCGCGTCGCCCATTTCCTGGCGGCCGGCGGACAGGCGCACCACCGCCTTCGGCATGGTGATGCGCGCGCAGGCGACGGTGCGCACGAACTCCAGCGGATCGAGGGCTTCCGTGCCGTACAGCGGCGTGCCCGGCACCTGCACCAGGTTGTTGATCGGCACCGACTCCGGATAGGGATTCATGTTGGCGAGTTGTGCGATCAGCGTCGCCCGCGCGGTGCGCGTTTCACCCATGCCGACGATGCCGCCGCAGCAGACGTGCAATCCCGCCTCGCGCACCTGTTCCAGGGTGCCGATGCGGTCGTCATATTCGCGGGTGGTGATGATGTTGGCGTAGTTGTCGGCGGCGGTGTCGATGTTGTGGTTGTAGTAATTGAGGCCCGCGTCGCGCAGTTGCTCGGCCTGGCCGGGTTTCAGCATGCCCAGCGTGGCGCAGGTCTCCATGCCGAGGCCCCGGACCGCCTTCACCATCGCGACGACCTTGTCGAGGTCGCGCTGCTTCGGGCCGCGCCAGGCTGCGCCCATGCAGAAACGGGTTGCGCCTTTCTCCCGCGCCAGTTTCGCCGCGGCAAGCACCTCGTCGACGGACAGGGTTTCCTGGTTCTCGACACCCGTGTGGTAACGCGCCGCCTGCGGACAGTAACCGCAGTCCTCGGAACATCCCCCGGTCTTGATCGACAGCAGCGTCGACAACTGAACCGCATTCGGATCGAAGTGTTCGCGGTGCACCTGCTGCGCGCGAAACAGCAGATCGTTGAAAGGCAGCGCGAACAGCGCTTCGATGGCTGGCACGCTCCAGCGGGGCGTGTCGGCGGAAACGTTGCCGGCTTCGTTGAGGGTGGGGATGTCCACGACAGTGTCCATGACGGGCTGCTTTCTTAAAAATATCAATAAAAACAAATACTTATATATATCCATTATCGCGGAAGACCTTATTCTTGTCAAATAGCGCAAATCATCTGTTTGACAAGTTGGGGGCAAGACTGGCGCGCATGCTGGCGAGCCGCTGCCTGCTCTGCGCCGCTCCCGCCGGCCGTCGCAACCTGTGCGAAGTCTGCCTCGGCGATCTGCCATGGCTGGATGCGGCGGCCTGCCGCATCTGCGCCCATCCGCTGTCGGACCCGGGCATCTGCGGCCGCTGCATCGCCGAACCCCCGCATTACGACCGCATCGTCACCGCCTGCCGTTACGCCTTCCCGCTGGACGGGTTGATCCAGGCCTACAAGTACGGCGGGCGTCTCGCCACCGGCCCGGCGCTGGCCGCGCTGCTCCTGCCGCGCATCCGGACGCGCCCCGACCTGATCCTGCCGGTCCCACTCACCGCGCAGCGCCTGCGCGAACGAGGCTTCAACCAGGCGCTCGAACTGGCGCGGATCATCGGCAGAAAACTGAATGTCCCGGTGGACCCGGGGCTGTGCATCAAGACCCGCGACACGGCACCGCAAACCCGCCTGCCCTGGAAAACGCGGCGCAAGAACATCCGCGGCGCCTTTGTCGTGCTCGGCAGCCTCGACGGCCGCCACGTCGCCGTCGTCGACGACGTGCTCACCACCGGCGCGACGCTCGGCGAGGTCGCGCGCAACCTGAAACGCGCGGGCGCCTCCAGCGTGACGGGTTACGTGATCGCGCGTACCGCCGGCGGCTGACCGCCGCGGCGGCGTTCAGCGCAGGCGCTGCTCGGCAAAAGCCTGCAGGTCGGCGGACAGGTTGCCGCTCGCCCTGGCGCCGCGATAAGCCTCCTGTGCATCGTCCATCCGCCCCAGCGCTTCCAGCGAAACGCCCAGCCCGAGCAGCCACACGCCAACGCCGCCGCGCCGGCCCAGCGCCTGCTGGAACTGCACGACGGCCTCGGCATGCTTCTGCTGGCGCTGCAGCAGTCCGGCGTAAAAAGCGACATGGTCCGGGCTGGCGCCGGGATATTCGAGGCTGCGCGCCAGCGTCTGCGCGCCGGCATCGAGTTCCCCGGCCTCCACCTGCAGCCGCGCCAGCGTCATCGCGAAGCCGTGCTGCGCGGGCGCCAGTTGCAGGCCTTCCTGCAGCACCCGCGCCGCATCCGCCTGGCGGCGGCCGTCGAGCAGGACGCCGACCAGCGCCTGGCGCGCCGCGTGATGCGTTGCGTCGATCTGCAGCGCCGCCTCGAAGGCGTCGCGCGCCTCGGCGAATTGTCCCCGGTGCAGCGCCGCCGTCCCGCGTGCATATTCGGCTTCGGCGCGTTGCCGGGGCGTTGGTTCGCGGACCTGCTTTTCGATTTCGGCAGGCGGCTGCGCCGCCTTTGCCGCCGGTGGCGAAACTTTCTCCAGCGCTACCCGTTCGACAACGGGCGGCTTCTGTGGCGGACGGGGCGCGGGCGCGGATTCCGCCGGCTTCTGCATGACTGCCGGACCCGCGGCATGCGATGCCACGATGGACGCGGTCGCGATCGGCATCGACGTTTCCGCGGCCGCCTCCGGTTCCCGTGGCAGATCGAGGGTAAGGCGGCGCGCGATCCACTCTTCCGGCCGCGGCGCCATCTCCTGCGGCACCATTTCCTGCAGCGCCGGGCCCGCGGCCACCGGAACGGGCCGCAGGGCGGCACCCTGCCAAATCCACCACCAGGCCCCCGCCGCCAGCAGCGCGACGCCCGCCAGCACCGCGGCAATGCCGGTCAGCGGCAGGCGCCGCGACTGCGCATCGCCGGGCAGCGCGCGCACGTGATCGGGAATGCGGTCGCGCTCCGCGCCCGAAGCGTGGCGCCGCTCGAGTTCGGCCAGCATCTGGTTGATGACGCTCATCGCATCCAGGCCAGCGTGATGCCGCCCGCCGCCAGCACGACGGCGGCCGCGGCGAACCACCAGCGGTGCGGCATCGAGGCCGCGGCCGGCGTATCGGCGGCGGCGCTGCGCACATGGTGTGGCTGCACCTGCTGCACGCCCTCGCCGAAGGCCAGCAGCAGGGACTTGTGGGCGACGATGTTGACCAGCCGCGGCACGCCCCGGCTTACCCGGTGCAGCCGGCGCACCGCGGCCGGCATGAACAGGCGGCTGCCGCGGTAGCCCGCGACCCGCAGGCGATGGGCCAGGTATTGCTCTACCTCGGCGACGGTCAGCGCCGTGAGCCGGTACTGGAAGGTGATGCGCTGGCGCAGCTGCCGGACCGATTCCTGCGCGAGGCGCTGGTCCAGTTCGGGCTGGCCGAACAGCACGACCTGCAGCAGCTTGCGTTTCTCGGTTTCGAGATTGGTCAGCAGGCGCAGCGCTTCGAGCGTCTCCTGCGGCATCGCCTGCGCCTCGTCCATGCAGGCCACCACCGTCTTGCCCGCGCGCGCGAAATCGAGCAGCGCGTGGTTGAGCTCCCGCAACAGGTGATGCTGGTCGGCGCCGCGGTCGAGCTTCACGCCCAGCTCGTCGGCCAGCGCAAACATCAGCGTCTGCGGCTCGAGGTAGGGATTGGGGATGTAGGCGGAAACGAAACGCGCCGGATCCAGCGCGCCCAGGAAACGGCGGCACAGCAGCGTCTTGCCGGTGCCGACCTCGCCGGTCATCTTCATAAACCCTTCGCCGTTGCGCAGCGCGACGAGCAGCGTGTTCAGCGCTTCCTGGTGGGAATTGCAGGCATAGGCGAAGCTGGTGTCCGGCGTAATGCCGAACGGCGGCTCACGCAGCCCGAAATGCGCTTCGTACATGGCGCGGGCCTGTCACCGTTGCGGCTCCGGCGCGCCCATGGCACGGATGCGGTCCCGCGTCTGCACCAGGTCTTCCTGCCAGTTGCGGTCGCTGTGGATGATGGTCGGCTTGAGCAGGATCACCAGCTCGCTCTTCACATTGCCGGAATCGCGCTGCCGGAACAAATTGCCGATGCCCGGCGCATCGCCGACGCCCGGCACCTGGCTGCGGTTGCTGACCGACTGCTGTCGCATCAGCCCGCCGATGGCGACGATGTTGCCATCCTGCACGCGCACGATGGTGTCGGTCTCGTTGACGTCGCTGGAAGCCAGCGGCAGCGTGAACGTGCCCAGGGACGTACCCAGATTGATTATTTTCTGCCGCTCCACCACGTTGCTCACCGACGGATGGATGTGCAGGATGATGTTGTTGCTGCCGTCGATCTGCGGCGTCACGTCCAGTGCGATGCCCGAGAAGAACGGCGCGACGGTGATCGTCGGCGTCGTAACGGTGTTAGTGCCGCTGGTGCTCGAGGTCGTGCTGACGTTGGTGACGAAGTACTCGTCGGTGCCGACCTTGAGCACCGCCTTCTGGTTGTTCAGCGTCGCCACGCGCGGGCTGGAGAGGATCTGCACGTCGCCCTGCGTCTCGAGGAAGGACAGCAGGGCCGCGAAATTCTTGGTCTGCAGCGCCAGGCCGAAAACACCGCCCGCCGCGCCCGTGCCCAATGCCATGGCGCCGGCCACGGCGCCGGCCGACCCGCCGATCAGCGCCGAGTTGCTCAACACCGTGCCATCCGCGGAGCGCGCCGTCGGCGCGCTGATGACCCCGCTGCGATCGAGCACCGCGCCCGGCGCAAGAACACCGGCGCCAATACGGGTGCTGCCGTCGCGGAATCCCGCCCAGTTGATGCCCGCCTGGTAGCCGTCGCGCAGCGTGACCTCGATGATCTTCGCTTCCAGCACCACCTGGCGCGCGACGATCGCCTCCATCGACCGGAGGAACTGCTCGACGCCGCGCAGTTCGGTCGGCATCGCGCGGACCACGATCACGCCCGACTGCGCATTGACCACCACGCTGCGGCCTTCGCCGCCGCCGAGAATGGCGCTCAGCGATTTCTGGATGTCCCTCCAGAAATCCGAATCGGAACTGGTGGTGACCCGCGTGCTTTCGGCCGTCCGCGTGTTGCCGGCGCCGGTCGGGCCGGTCGTCGGTATCGGAACGCTGCCCGCGGTCGGGGTGCCCGGGCTCGACGGCGCATCGGTGATCGAACCCGAGCTGACCCGGGTCTGGGTCTGGCCGCGGCGCTGCGCCTGCAGGTAATTGACCTGGAAAATGCGCGTCTGCAGCGTCGCCGGCAGCACGATGATGCGGCTGCCCTGCAGGTTGTAGTCGAAACCGTAGAGATCGCGCAGGGTGTCCAGCGCCTCGGTCACCGTGACGTCCTTCAGGTTGACCGACAGCTCGCCCTTCACGTCGGGATGCAGCACCATGCTGTAACGGGTGCCCGAGACGATGGCCATGAACACCTGGCCCGCCGGCGCGTTATTCACCGACAGGTCGAAGCGCGTTTCGGGTTTCTGGATGTCGGCCCGCGGCATTTCCACCACCAGCGGTGGCAGCAGGGCCTGGCTGACCGCCTCCGGTGTCACCGGCTTGCGCTCGCGCGCGGCCTGGTCGAGTTCCCTGTGGATCGTATCCTGCGCCGCGTTGGGGCGTTGCGGCAGATCCGCGCAGCCCGCGAAGAGCACGATCATCGCGATGGTCATCCATCGTTGCATGTCATTGCGCCTGTTCGTCATGTTCATTTTTTCGTTTTACCCGTACCGGTCCTGGTTTCGGCGCGCTGCACCCTGCCCGCAGGAAGTTTCCGCACTTGTGGATAAAGGCTGAGCACGATGGTTTCCGTTCCATCCTTCAGCTCGGCCTCGCTTTCGGTCAGCCGCACCAGGCGCGCCGATCCGTAGCGTTCCCCCAATACCACCATTTCGCCGCTGATCATCGCCACCTTACGTCCCGGCGACAGCATCACCGACTGCAACACCGGACCGCCCGCTGCCGCGCCGCTGCCCGCTGACGCAAGCGCCGCCGGCGGCCGCGTCGGATCCGCGAGTCCCTGCGCCGCTGCCGCCGCGGCAAACAGCATGCCCGCCAGTGCCAGCCCCTGTTTCATCATCGCCGCGCTCATACCACCAGCCATGCCTTGTTCAGGCTGAGGGTATGCAATGTTAACGTCAGGCGCAGCCGCGGATGGCCGGTCGCATCCAGCTCGGCCTTGCCCCAGAACAGCTGCCACTGCAGGGCTTCCAGCCGCTTCAGATAGGCATGCAGCTCCGCGTACGAACCCTCGACCCGGAGCTCGAAACTGTGCTGGAAGATGCCGCGGCCGGTGTCCGCCTCCTGCGTCTTGGGATCGGCCGCCTTGGCGGCACCGTTGGTCTGGTAACGCTGCACCGGCAGCTTGTGCAGGCTGACCAGCACCAGTCCGCGCTCCTTGCCCAGGACGCCCTCGAGCAGCCTGGACACCTGGTCCGGCGGCACCAACTGCTTCTGCAATCCCTGCAGGCGTTCATCGATCTGGGCGATCTGCCGGCGCAATTCGTCGCGGTAGCGCCGCTTCACGTCGTCCGGATTTTCCTGACCGCGATTGGCCGCCAAGGCCATTTCCCCGGCGCGTATCGCCGCCCGTACTTCGGTCAACTGACCGGACAGGCGCTTGTGCTGGACCGCCATCGGCGACAGGGAGAACGTATCGAACAGCAATACCACGGCGGCCACGCCCAGGCCCGTCATCAGCGCCCGCTCGCGCAGCGACCGCGCGTTGAACAGCGCGCTCCATTGACGCCAGTGTTCGAGGAGTTGGGGCATCATTTCTTCGCTCCGCCCGCTTCGGTTTTCTCGGCGGCGTTCACGGTCGCCAGCACGAACTCGATATACCGCGGCACTTCGGCCTTGCCGCCGGCGTCCTTGGCCGGCGCGGCCTCGGGCCGGCGCATTTCCAGCGCCGAAAACTCGCGTCCCTGCAACACCGGCTCCTTGTTGAGTTTCTGGATGTACGCCGGCACCAGGTCGGGCGCCATCACCCGCCCCTGTATCGCGACCTCGCCGGCGCCGCCGACCGTGAATCCGGTCAGCCAGAGACCGTCGAGCGCCTGCCGCGAAAAAGCCTGGAAGTAACCGGCGAAACCGTTACGGTTGCCGAGACCGCCGCCCTCGAGCACGGCCATGCTCTCGCGGGCCGTCTTCAATTCCACTTCCAGACGCTGCACTTCGGCATCGAGTCCGGTGTTGCCCGGCTTCGCCGCGCCCTCGCCCTTCAGGCCCGCGGTGTAGGCCGTCTGCGCCTTCAGCAGCGTCTGCGCCGAAGCGAGTTCCTCGCGCAGGCCGGCGAGCCGGTGATCATCATGAAACTGCAGCATGGCCATGACCGCCGCGACGACGGCGACCAGCGCCAGCGCGCGGCCCAGCGTCAGGAACTGCCGCTGCCTGCGAAATTCGGGGCCGAGCAGGTTGACGTACTGGCGCATCAGACGGCCGCTCCTTCCCGCAGCGATGCGCCGATCATCTGCAGGCATTGCGACTGCCGCAGCGGATCGCGCAACTCCGGCACCCCCGGGAAATCCATGACCTGCCCGAGGTCGAGCAGGGTCACCGGCACCGTCAGGTTCGCGCCCAGGTACTCCGCCAGGCGGGCGCCGTCCGGCACCGGCGAAATCACCAGGCGCGACACCGAGACGCTGCGGAACTGGCGGTCGAAATGGTCCAGCGAACGCTGCAGTTCCAGCGCAATGCGGTCGTAGCGCTCGGCTTCGTCCGCGCCCGGCACAAAGTCGCGAAGGGACACATCGATGCGGCGGGCCTGGTAAAGCTCGCCGCCGCTGGTGAAAGTCAGCAGCGCGCCGTTGTCACCGAAACAGAGCATCGCCAGTCCGCGCCCGTCCTGCTCGAACAGGGCGGCCAGATTGCGCTGGGCAAGCTCCGGCACGTCGACCACTTCGAGGTCGATGTCGGCGTCGTTGAAGGGTTTCACCGCGGCGGCAATCACCTCGTTGCGCGTCGCGACCGCCAGCATCTGGGCGGGACGGCCCGCGTTTTCGGCGCCCGGCACGCGGACCCCGTCCACCACCGCGGTCTCGACCGGATAATCGACCATGTCCTTGATCGACCAGCGCAACGCGTTCTTCGCTTCAGCCGCCGGCACGTTCGGCGCATCCACGGTCAGCAACTGGTATTCGTTCGTCTTCAGCAGCGTGGCGCACTGGTAACGGTCGAGACTCAATTCCTTGCGCAAACGTCTCAACGTATCGAAGTCGCTGCCCTCCTTGCGAAACGATTCGCAAAGCAGGATTTCGGGACGCGGCTTGCCTTCGACCAGCACATGGGACAGATCGATGCGATCCGCATGGAGATTGAGGCACAACCATCCCGGTCGCTGTTTTTTACCAAAAAAGCTCATCTTCGTCTGATCGCTGTGCGCAAAGTCACAAAATTTTCCCAAACTAACATATTTTCCAATGTTGTCAAAGACTTACGGCGTATTTGCACGACGCCGCACGATCGGGAAAGTTAATCCATTGTTTTGATTAATAATTTTCACGTATATAAATCCGCTCGTCGCCGCCGCCGCGTATGCCGAAGCGCGCTCTGGCCGACGGATCCCGGTCATGGGCGGCGCCACACCACTGGCCGCGCAGCCACGGCAGGTTGCCCGCGCCGGCATTCGGCGCAAAAGACGGGCAGGCCGCAGCAACTGTGCCATCGCCGAGGTTGAAGGCAAGATCGACGCTGCCGTTGTTGCCCGCTCCGGGCGCTCCCAGGACGATGGTGCCGCGTCCCGCGGATAGCGCCGTGATCGATGTCACGGTGGTTTCGCCTGCGTTCAGGTTGCCGATGTAATTGCCCATGCCCACGTTGCCTGCGCTCAGTGTTGTACAGGTATCGAGGGTGTTCGTTGCAAAGAACGTGCCTGTCCAGTACTGGGCCTCGAAAGGCACCCGGAGCGGCAACACCTGCGATCCGCTGGCGCCCGTCAGCCGCACACGGCCGTAACGCATGGCCTTTCCGTCCGGAAAATCGATGCCGTTGCCGGCGCTGGCCTGTCCGAATCTCGCCGGATTCGACGAATACGCGACACCGTCGGTATCGAGCACGTTGATGGCCAGCGAAATTTCGGCATCGAACGGCGACACGGGATTGCCGCGCGTGAACGCCAGCCCGCTGCCGGAGTTGAACGTCAGGGTCGCCGTGCCGTTGCCGTTGTCCACGATGACGGGGTCCGTCCCGGTGATTCCGCTGACATCGAGCGTGCCGCTGGCCGCGGAATATGCCTTGCCGGTCAGCGAGCCGTTGGTGATCTTGAAAAACGCCTGGGACGCCGGCGAAGTGCCCCGGTAATTCAGCGTCGTCCCCCCGGCAAGATTGCGCGCGGTGGCCGTCAGCACCGGCGACATCCCCGTGGCGTAAACGAAAGGCTGTCCGACATAGGTGAATCCGCCCGCGGTGCAGGCCGTCGCGAACGCCGGATCGTTGAACGCAACCGCGAAATTGTGCGGGATGAAACGCCCGACATTGCCGCTCGCCGTGCCGATGACGTCGCCGGTACCGAGGTAATCGCCGTCGCCGAGGTGCGGCGTGAGGGTGATGATGCCGACCTCGCCCCAGGTCACGTTGGTCGCCGTAGCCGATCCGGCGGTAAACGCGGCGCCCGCGATCAGGCCATTGCCAAGCGCGGGATTGGCGCTGAGCCCGAGCCCGCCGACCAGCGCGGATGTCAGTTGCACGCCTTCCGCGGGCGACTCCCTGCCGAAGTTGGGCGTCGCGTTGTTGCTGGCATTGCGCGCAGTCACGGTCAGCGTGATGTTTTCGCCGGCGCGGATGAACACCGCGCCGGCGGCATTGGCCGCCGCCGGATTGGCGAAACTGTCGGCGGTTCTCTGTATGCCCGAAATCACGAAGCCTGCGGGTTTGCTGACGAATTCATCCTGCCCCAGCATCACCAGCCCCCCGGCGATACCCGAACCGTCGTGGCGCGCGTGCAGCCGCATCCGGCCGACGTCGAGATACCGCACCTGTATCGTCGCCTCGCCGGAGGCGTTGAAGTTCAGATTCATGCCGGTTCCGGGACTGGTTCCGGAAATGTTGTTGCCATTGACGCTGACCGCGAGCGAACCGGTGGCCGGATTCAGGTAGTTCGACCAGAAACCGACCGTCTTGGTCGTGCTCTGGAATGCCGGCACGCAGCGCTGGCTCGTATCGTCCTTGCGCACGGCGGAGATGGTAATGGAACTCTGGATCGTGTCCGACACATGATCCGGCACGTCGAACACGAAACCCGAATCCGCCGCCGTGAAGGTGCAGGCGGGCGTGCCAAAATTGCAGGCCACCGGGTTGACCGGTGCTGGACTGATGCTGGTCGCGCCGATCATCGCGCTGGGCGTCGCCGTCACCTGGATGTCCTTGGTGACGGCCCCCAAACCCGAGGCAATCGCAAAACCAGCGCCGCCCGCAAAGTTCGTCGTCGCGCCGGTCGCGGTCAGCGATCCGGCCACGCCGCCCGTGTATTCGATCGTGCAATCGGCATTCGCGCAGGCGCGGATCGTCAGCGTCGACGGATTGCAGGTCAGGCCGCTGCCGCTGCCGTGTGTGATGCGGATATGGTCGAGGGCCTCCACGTCGCAGGGACGCTTGAGATCGTAAACGACGGCAACCTCGGCGGTGGTCAGCACACGGTCGTAAACACGCATCTCGTCGATCTGGCCGTTGAAGTACATGGGCGTGCCGCCGGTGTCCTCGATCCGCCCGATGCTCGAGAACGCCGTGGTCACCGTGCCCGTCTCGCCGGTCGCGGAGCCGGACAGGCTGCCGTTCAGATACACCTGCACCGCGCCGCTCGTGGCATTGCGTGTCAGCACCACGTGCTGCCAGTTGCCGTTGTTGACCGCCGCCGCCGATTCCGCGTAAGCGCCGTTCCCCTTCTGGATCGCGATGCGGCCGTTGCCGCGCAGGAATCCCCAGAACACGTCGTTGCCGCCGCCGCTCTCCTCCACGCCGGTCACGCCCGGCGCCTCCCAGGCCGTGTTGTTGCCGCCCTGCGTCGTCCGGATCCAGAACGCGAGGCTCGCCGTGCCGCCGAGGATCGTCTGCAGATTCGGCACGGTGACGTAATCGTTGCTGCCGTCGAACACGCCATAGCCGCAGGTGCCGGGATTGCCCGGGCGCGCGGGCGCCGTGTTGGCCGTGGCCGGCCCGTTGGGCGCGAGCGCGGTGCCGTGGCGGTTGTTGCCGCTCGCATCCTTGACTTCGCCGGTCGTGCCGTTCCACGCGGCTTCGTCCATGGCGTAATGCGCCAGCAGGCCCGGGACCTGCTGCTCGCTGCAGTGGTACAGCCCCGCCCCCGGCGTCGGCACCGGGCCCGCGGGAATCGCGACATAGGAACCGCT
This sequence comes from Burkholderiales bacterium, assembly GCA_026125585.1. Classification (GTDB taxonomy): domain Bacteria; phylum Pseudomonadota; class Gammaproteobacteria; order Burkholderiales; family SG8-41. The sequence goes on along the minus strand of JAHCLD010000001.1, from coordinate 46,927 downwards.
GCTGGGCAAGCGCCAGCGCAGGCGGATGACCGCGTCGCCGCCGTTCTCGTAGAACTCCAGCCGGATCGGGTAGAACTGTCCCGCCGTCAATGCCACGTTGGCGCTGGTGTCCGTAGCCGCGGAATGGTCGGTCCAGTTGTCGATCACCGGCGTCGTCATGTCGTTGACCCACAGCCGCACGCCGTCGTCCGACTCGGTCTGGAACTGGTAGTTGCCGCTGACCGTGACATAGATGTAGCCGTCCCAGCGTACCGAAAACTGGTTGGCACCGATGCCGCTCACGCCGGGCGCGGCGGCGGCCCAGTTGAAGTCCACCGGGCCGTCGGCGCGCGTGCCGTTCGGCAATCCCGAGGGGCGCGCCGGCGGGAAGCCGCCGGTGACGTTGTAGTACGAGCCGAACAGTCCGGGAATCAGCTCTCCGCCGGCGGGACAGGTGGTCAGGATCAGGCGCTGCCCGATGGCGAACGCGCCGAAGGCGCTCAGCCCCGTGCCCTCGATGCTGGTGCCGGTGCGGTTGCCGGTCGTGACATCGTTCCAAGTCCCGCCGCTGAAACGCTGGATGTTGAACTGCGCGGGATTGGCACCGCCGTCGATATCGCCCGCCAGGTAATTGAAGACGACGCTGTAATTGCCGCTGAACGCGATGCCGCCGTTGGTCAGCGTCCACCAGCGATTGACGCTTTTTGCCGGATCGATCGAGGAGGCACCGATATCCGGATGATCGCCGCCGGGGTCGCTGACCGAAACGGTCAGATCGCCCTGCGTGGTGATATTGGCGAACGCCACCGTCACCGGACGATAGCCGTTCGCGCCGCCGACGTCGAACACGCGCGACGTGCCGCCGGTCGGCATGCGCAGGCGCAGATTGCCGTTGATATAGCCGCTGCCGCGGCTCACCCCGCTCCAGGTCGTCTGCTGCACGATGAACACGTTGGCGCCGGTCGTGACCACGCCGCCGGTCAGTGTCGCCTGCGTCGTCACCGTCACGTTGCTGTTGATGACCAGCCCCGCGCTGTTGTTCACTTCCAGGTTCTGGAAGGTGGTCGCGCCCGTCAGCGTCTGCAGCGCGCTGCCGTTGAAGCGGTGCTGCGCGCTGCCCGCATTGAACGTGCCGCTGTTGCTGAAATTGCCGCGGTAGTTCTGCCCGCCGCCGGCGCTGCTGGTATAGGTACCGGCGTTGGTGAAGCTGCCCTGGTAATCGTTGGTCTGGCTGGCGTTGGTCGTGCCGTTGTTGACGAAGGCCCCGGAAAAAGTGACGGCCCCGGAGTTGGTGAACGTCACGCCGGCATTGACAGTCGTCGCGCCGCCGACCGTGGCCGCGCCGCCGTACTGCTGCTGCTTGGTGCCGCTGCCGGCGAGCGTCAGGTTGTAGTAACTGATGCCGCCGACGCCCAGCCACACGCTCTGGTTGCCACCGTCGTAGGTGAAGGTGCTGGCCGTGCCCGGCAGGATCTGGGCATTGCCGAGATCGGTCATCGCGCCGGACAGGAAGATGTTTGCCGCGCCGCCACTGGCATCGATGACGGCCTGCCCCAGCGTGTTGTTGAAGAAACCCAGGTCGCCGTTGATGTCCAGCGTGCCGCTGGTCAACTGGATCCGCGCAATGCCGTTGGTCCAACTGCCCATCACCACGTTGCCGTTGACCGTTGCACTGCCGGCGTTGACGTTCCAGGCCTTGGTGCCGCCGGTGCCCCGGTTGAACGTGACACCGCCGGTCGTCAGCGCATTGCTCCCCGTATGCGTCAGTGTGGAATTGTTGTTCCCGCTGCCCACGATCAACTCGGCAATGGTCGCATTCTGGTTCAGCGTGACCGTGTCGTTGTTGCAGATGGTGACCGTCGCGTCGGCATGCGGGATCGTCGCGCCTGCCGCGCCGTTACACGCCGTGTTGCTCCAGGTCGCGGTCGCCGACCAGTTGCCGCCGCCGTTGCGGCTGTAATAGTTCGGCGGTGGCGGCCTGAGCGCGATGGTCAGGAATGCGTTGATGGAGCTGGTTACCGTGGCAGTCGTGTTTCCGGTCGCACCCGCAGTTGCTTTGACGCCATCCCAGATGCCGATACCGCCGCCATTGCCCGAGGTCGTGCCCGCATCAGAGCGTTCGGTGATTCCTGTCAGATTGGCATTGGTCGGGGTACCGAATGCCGCCGCTGCCGAATCGTTGTCGCGCGCCACGGCCTGCACAATCAGCGTATCCGGCACCGTTGTCGTCACACCCGTCACCGTGACTGAAGTGCTGGCTGTGGCCTTGACGCCACCACCGGTCACGTCCCACGGATTGCCAGCACCGATGACGCCACGATAGGTCAGGATGCGGGCATAGACGTGATTGCCCGGATCGGTCACCACCGGAGAAGCCATGGCAGCCGACGTGGCACGCGCCCAGTACACGGTCAGTCGCGTCCCGTTTGTGCCGGTGCCCGTATTCTGGGGACTGTTGGCAACCGCAACGAATCCATTGGCGGTCCCGAGATTGGCCGCCTGTCCTCCCGTGCTCTCGATGAAGAGCAGCGCGACATCACCCGCCACGTGCGCAGGCCACGGCACGGTGACATTGCCCGTGCCGCTCTGCTGCGTGCCCGCCGCCTGAAACGTCGGCGCCGCCGCCCGCACGTCGTTCGCTCCGGCCAAGCCGAAGACCAGCATCGCCGCGAACAACAGAAACAGAAAGCACGCAGCCAAGCCGCGTTCGCCGGTCCGGCCTTCCGAATCATTCCGAGCAGCAAGCATTTTCATGTTCATAAAGCTTGGGCAGCTTTGAGCTGCAGATACCATGTATCAAATTAAGTTATTGTTTTTATTGATATTTTTTTATATCGTCAGTGACAATACGCAGCCGCTGGATCCTTGCATTCCGCCATCGCGGGCCGCCGCCATCGGACGGCCCCGCAATCAGAACACCGCGCGCCGGGATCGTTCTCGCCATGTTCAGTTCACCGTCTCGCGGATATAGATCGTCTCCTCGCTGCCGCGCAGGATGCCGAAACGCGCCCGGGCCGCGGGATCCCTGGTATGCGCGCCGGGCGGCGCGCACCAGTTTCCCCGCAGATAGGCCCTGTTGCCGGCCGTTGCCGCCGGCGCGAACGCCGGGCAGGCATCGGCCGCGGCGCCGGTGCCGAGGTTCAGCGAGACATCCACGCTGCCATTGTTCGCCGCGCCGGGCGCGCTGAGCCTGATCGAACCGCGTCCGCCCTGCAACGGACTGGTGATCGCGGTCACCGTGGTCTCGCCGGCGTTGAGGTTGCCGATGAAGTTGCCCAGGCCGACATTGCCGGGCGCGAACGTGGAGCAGGTATCCGCGGTATTGGTCTCGAAAAACGCGCCCGACCAGTACTGCGCTTCGAACGGCACGCGCAGCGGCAGGAGTTGCGAGCCGCTGGCGCCGCCGAGACGAAGCCGGCCGAAGCGCATGGCCTTGCCGCCGGTGAATGCAATGCCGTCGCCCGCGGCAGCCTGTCCGAAACGCGCCGGATTGGCGGTGTAGACAACACTGTCGGTATCGATCACGTTGATCGCCAGCGAGATGTCGGCATCGAAGGGCGTAACCGGCGTCGAGCGCGTGAACAGGAGACCGGTGCCCGAATTGAAGGTCAGGGTCGCCGTGCCGTCGCTGTTGTCGGCGATCGCCGGATCGGCGCCCGTGATGCCGCTGACGTCCAGCGTTCCGGTCGCCGCCGTGTAGGCCTTGCCGGTGAGGCTGGCATTGGTGATCTTGAAAAACGGGCCCTTGTAGTTCTGGGTCGTTCCGCCGGCAAGGTTGCGCGCGGTGACCGTCAGCACCGGCGCCACGCCGTAGGCGAACGGCTGGCCGATGTAGGTGAATCCGCCGGCGGAACAGGCCGGAACGAACGACGGCGCGTTGCCGCTCACCGCGAAATTGTGCGGCGTGAAGCGGCCGACGTTGCCGCTCGTCGTGCCGATGACGTCGCCGGCCCCCAGGTAATCGCCATCGCCGAGGCGTGGCGTGATGGTGATGATGCCGACCTCGCCCCAGGTCACGTTGCTTACCGCAGCGGCCCCCGCCGTGAACGCGCTGCCGGCGATCAGGTTGTTGCCGAGACCGGGATTGGCGGTCAGCCCGAGACCGCCGACCAGGGCCGAATCGAGCAGCGCGCCTTCCGCGGGCGTTTCCTTGCCGAAATTGGGCGTCGCGGCGCCCAGCGAGTTCACCGCGGTCACCGTCAGCGCGATGTTCTCGCCGGCCTTCATGAACACGGCGCCGCCGGCATTGGCCGCGCCGGGATTGGCGACGTTGTCGGAAGCCCGGCGGATGTTGCCGACCGTGAAGCCGGCGGGCCTGACCACCACGTTCGAGGACGCGCCGGTCATGTAATCGCCCGAGCCGTTGATGTTGTGGCGCGCGTGCAACCGGATCGCGCCGACGTCGGGATAGGCAAAGGTGAAGCTGGCGGTCGAGTTGGCGCCGAAGGTCAGCGTGCGCGTGGTCCAGGTGTTCACCGCGGCGCTGTTGTTCGCCGCGATGGTGCCGGACCCGTTGTTGTTGAAGGTGACCTGCTGCCCGGCCTGGCAGGCGCCCGGATTCACACACTCAGAAGCCAGTTCGATGTTCGGCACGTTGCCGGTGAACACGCCGGTGCACACGCCGGTGTTGTTGTCGGTGCGCACCGCCTGCACGGTGTGGGTCGCCGAAACGGTGCCGGCGATCTGCGAAGGAATCGCGCTGAACAGGAAACCGGTGTTCCTGAAATCGAGGTCGCAGGTTTCGAGCAGGCCGTTGAAACAGCGCGTGATCGAGGTCGGCGGCGGCGATGTGGTGCCGGCGCCCAGCGTGACGATTCCCGGCGCGGTCCGGCGCAAGTCGACATTGGCCGTTCCGGTGAAGGTGATGGTGTTGCCGCCCACCCAGCCGGTCGGCGACAGCGTGGTGGTGACGCTGCCGGTGTAGGTGCTAGTGCAGAGCGCGTCGGTGCAGGCCTTCACGGTCACCGTTTCCGGCGCGCAGGTCAGCCCCAGCCCGTCGTGCTCGATGCGGATGTGATTCAGGAAATTGCAGGGGCGCGCATCCTGGCGGATCAGCTCGATGCGGCCCTGGCTCAGCGCCTGCTGGTAGACGCGCACTTCGTCGATGCTGCCGCTGAAACCGAAGGCATCGGTATTTTCGCCTGCGGCATTGGTTTCGCCGCCGATCGACGGGGGGCCGGCGTCCGAACCCGCCGTCCAGGTAAAAGTCTGGGTGTACGTCGTCACCAGCGCGCCGGCCGTGTTGTAGGCATACAGCGTGGCGCGGCTTGCATTCGCGCCCGCAGCCACGTTCACGGTCAAGGCGACAAACAGCCACTGGTTGCTGGGAATCGCCACAGTATCAACGGTTACCACCGTCGGTTGCCGATAATAGAAGCGCAGCCCGCCGGCACCGGCGCGGTCTGTTTCACCCACGCTGAATCCCCAGCCACCGGGCGATGTATTGTTCTGGTCGTCGATGAATATGCGCTGCCCCGGCAATGCGCTGTTGGTCGTGTTGATCCAGGCCGTCACGGTGAAACCGCCCGCCGTCGACATCAGATTGGGATATCCGGCAGGCAATGCGACGTAATCCTTGTTCGAGCGGTTGAACACGCCGTACTGGCAGGTGCCGGGATCACCCGCGATCGCCGGACTCGCGGCCGAGGTCGTCGGCCGCGTGGTCAGGCCGGCGGCGACACCGTGGAAGCCGCCGCTGCCGCTGTCAGTCACTTCGTTCGCCGCGCCGTTCCAGCCGCCGGGCTGATCCATGCGCCAGTGGGAGAACAGCACCGGCACGGTTTCGCCGAGCACGTAATCCCCCGCCAACGTGGCGGTGGCCAGCCCGGAAACCTGCACGCTGCCGGCGCTGGCGCTGCTCGACGGATAGGTCCACGTGCCCGAGGCATGGCGCCCGGCGATGAACAGCGTCTGGTCGGTCCCGGTGTCGGCGTCGCCGGCAACGTAGGCGAACGTGGCCACGGCGGACGTGAACGAGGTCGTGTTGTTGGCCAGCGTCCAATAGCGGTTGACGTTGAGCATCGGCTCGATGGTGGAAGTGCCGATGTTCGGATGTTCGCCCGCGGCCTGCGTGACGGAGGCGGTGACGTCGCGGGTTCCGGTGTTGGTCACGGTGGTGAAGGCGATCGTGACCGGCCGATAGCCGGCGGCATCGCCGACGGGGAACAGGCAGGTCGGCGATCCGGTCGGGATGCGCAGGCGCAGAAAACCGGCGATGTGACCCGCCGCGCGCGACACGCTGCCCGGACAGTTAGCGGTCACGGCCACGACATTGGCGCCGGTGGTCACGACGCCGCTGGTCAGCGTCAGCAGCGTGCCGACGGTGACGTTGACGCCGGACAGGGCGACCCCGGCGGAGTTGACGGCGAGGTTGGTGAACGTCGGGGAAACGGTTCCGCCGATGACCTGCGCGCCCGTCCCGTTCAGCGTGAACAAGCCCGCGCCGGATGTGAAGGTTCCAGAACCGGTGAAATTCCCGGCCAGGTTCACCGGCGCCGTGTTGCCGGTATAAGTTCCGCTGATGGTCATGTCGCCGCCAATGGTCAGCGGGCTGCCGGCGATGTTGCTCGCGGTATAAGTCCCGGCGATCGTGACGTTGCCCGCGACATTGATCGTCGGGTCGCTCGTGTTCACGTTGAAAGTCGGGCCGGCGTTGATCGTCAGGTTGCCGCCGATGTTGTAGGTACCGGCCGCAGGCGTCTTCGTGCCACCGGTCGAGAGGGTCAGATGGAAGTAGTTCCCGCCGGAAGGCAGCTTTACGGCCACGTTGCCCGCACCGTTGTAATGCACCGTGTTGCCGCCGGCCGAGGCATTGAGCGTGCCGGTGGTCAGCAGCGCCCCTCCGGCATTCAGCGTGGAGTTCGCGGTGTTTGTCCAGACTGAAGTAGTTGCGTTGGCGCCGGTGATGGCGCCGGTCACGCTGACCGTCGAGTTATTGGTCAGCGTCACGTTGGCGGACAACGCCAGCGCACCGGCCACCGTCACCGTCGTGTTGTTCACACGCGCGCCGGCGGTCACGTTGACCGCGCCGCCGAAGGAAATCGGCTGGCTGCCGCCCCATTGACCCGCCCCCGAAAACGTATAAGCGGCGGTCCCGGAATTGAAGGTGCCATTGTTGATGAGATCGTCCGCCATCGTTACCGCTTCGTTGGCGGTGTTGTCCCAGGTGCCCCCATTGTTGATCGTCACCGCGCCGGTAAACGTCCGCGTTCCTGTCGTCGTCGTATGACCCAGGGTTCCGCTGATGCTGGTCGCCCCCGTCACGCTCGTGGTGTTGGCCAAGTTCAGCGTGCCTGCCTGGACGGTAAGATTGCCGTTGACTGTCAGCGTCCCCGACTGGGTAATCGTGCCCGCGCTCTTATTGACGACGAGGTTATTGTTCGCCGTGACATTGTGGAACGTCATCGCCCCGGTGCCGGTAATGTTGTGCGTACCGCCCCCGGTCCAGGTGGTAGTCATCAGACTGTTGCCGTCGGTCGCCAGATTGAACGTGCCGCTGTTGGCGACGTCACCACCAACGTTAAGCGTATGCGTGGTATTGGAAGAGGTGGCAACCTGAAAGGTACCGGCGTTGGTGATATCGCCCGTGATCGTCATCGTGCGGGCGGTGTTGTTGTTGCCGACGCTGAGCGTGCCGCCGTTCTGAATCGTCAGGCTGGCAAGGCTCGTAGTATTCGCGTTAAGCGTAACCGTGCGCGTGTTGCAAATCGTGACATCGCTTCCTGCCGCAGGCACCGACGCGCCGGCCGCACCGCCGCAACCGGTAGCGCTCCAAGTACTGGTCGCATTCCAGTTACCCGTGGCAACCGCAAAGCGCCCGACAGGCGCTCACCGCACGACGACACGCCCGAGTCGCCACACCACTGCGCCGCGCCGCTCGGCGGCACTGCCCGACGCCGCCGCATGCCGCGGCCTGCCATTCCCGGCGAACCGGCAGCCCGCGGCGTGCCGGCACCCGCGCCACCAACGCCGCCACCGCCCGCGCCACCCGTCGCCCCGTAGCCACCACCACCGCCGCCACCTGCATAGGTCAGGTTCGTACCCGTAATGTCGTTGGCGGTACCGTTACCGCCGCCGCCGCCCGCAGTGCCGCCGCTGTTGGCGCCGCCACCACCCGCGCCGCCGCCGCCGCCCGCGCCACCCGAAGCATAGCCGCTACCGCCGCTATTGCCCTGCCCGGCAACCCCAGTCCCACCCGCAATGCCAACACGCCCGCCGCCACCGGATGCGCCGTTGACACCGTTGTTGCTGACACCGGCCGATCCGCCGCCACCACCGCCTTGCGCCGTAATCGTCGAGAAAATCGAAGAACCGCCGCTCCCGCCTTGGCTCGTGTTGCCGACGCCAGCGGTCCCGCCGGTACCAACGGTAATGGCATAAGGCGTCCCAGGAGTGACCGTGAACCCAGTACCAGCTTGGTAGCCGCCCGCGCCGCCACCACCGGCACCACCAACATTCGTATCGTTAAAGACGCCGCCGCCGCCGCCGCCACCACCGACCACCAGATATCGCACGGCGGTGATACCGGGCGGCGGCGTGAACGTGCCGTTCGCGATGAACGTGTGGACTGTGTCGCCGCCCACCGTGGTCGTCGTGCAGTTGGTGCACTGCGCCCAGGCCGGCGTGGAACACAGCGCCCACACCAGAAACGGCAATACGAGCCGGATGCCAGCACGGAAAATGCCGGCCACCTGCTCAAGGCAATCCGGCTTATATCCAGAATGCGGTATTTTTCGGTGATTCAACATGGCATGTGTCGAAATCCGTCTGCTGTCCGGGTGACCTGCCATGCCCATCCATCGCAGGTCGCCAAGGGTTCATCCGGCCGCGATCAATCCGCGAGCATCGATCAGCGTTCTCCCGGGTCGCAGGATCGGGTGCGGTCCACACCGTCCAGGAGATTTATATAAATATTTGTTTTTATTTAATATTTTCACAATCCACACTCGAAAGGCGATGGCGCCGAGGGATCCTTGCACTTCGCCAGCGTCGAGACGACGCGGCGCTCCACGTAGGCGTTGCCGGGTGTGCCGGGGCATACCGCCTGATTGCAGGCGGTTGCGGTGATCCGGTACACGCGGATGTTCCGGTTCGCTTCGGTGGCATCGAAGGGCTCGCATTCCACGGTCACCGAAAATGGCGCCAGCGAACCGGCGAGGGCACCCTGCGCGATCGTGCCGACGGGGCAGGCGGCCGCAGTCGCGCTGGGATTATCGGGATCGAGCGCCCGGTACATCGCCCAGTTCAGTCCGGCACGGGCCGCGTAATAGGCGCGCACGCCGAGGATATCGACCTGGACCGTGTTCTGCTGCAGGCCGGTGAACATCACCATGAACGCGCCCAGCGCCGACAGCACGACCAGCAGGAAGATCCCGGTCACCAGGCTGAAACCGCGCATGCGCGCGACAGAGATGAGTGACCTGATTTTCATGGCGCGTTGTCCACCTGGGCCTGCTGGAACATGCGTATCCGTTCGAGACCGCCAGCCGCCGGCGTGCTGTCGATCTGCAGGATGATGGATACCGTCGCGATGCGCTCGGTCAGCGCGCCGGGCGTGTAGACAAACTGGCATTCGCCGACATTGCCGGCCAGCACTGCGCTGCTGCCGCCCGTGGGCGGCGCGATCTGCGCAACGTTATAGGCGTAGCCCCAGTAACGCAGGAGCTGCCCGCCAACGCAGCCGTAGGTCACCGGGCCGCTGACGACATGAAAGCGTTTCGCCGGAGACGGTTCCGGAAACAGCGTCGATGCGATGTTGACAGTGGAACCGGCCAGACTGGTAAACGCCGCCCGGTTGTCTCCGGAATAGGCATTCGACACCGTGCCCCCGCTGTACAGGTTGTACACCACGATATGGTTGCCCGCGGCGAGCGGCGGCACCGGACCGATGACGTCGAATGCGGTGTCCGCCGCGCTGAAATCCAGGACGTTGCCACCACCCAGGTCATTGGGCTCGGCGCGATAACGCCCGCCGCCGGTCGTCTCGATGTATTCGACGAAGCCACCATTCACGCGCACGCTGTTCGGCAGCGCCAGCCGCAGATCGCGCGTCATGCGCCGCAACGCGGTGTCCGCCTCGTCGGTCAACGCGGCGCGGCGCGCGGCGTCGGCATAGCCCTCCACCGGACGGCGGATGAACACCGCGACCACCGCGGCGATGATCGAGGTGATGGCGATCACCACGATCAGTTCGACCAGGGTGACGCCTCCGGTTTTGCGCATCGCGTTCATCGGCGGTCAGGGCAGCGCGTTGGGTGCATAACGGGTGCGATAGCCGTCGAGGACCGCGGTCACGCCGTTCGGCCCGGTGACCGTGACCGTCACCCGCAGACTGGTGCCGGCGGGCACCGTCGCGGTGTTCGCCACGAGGTTCGCCGGCGCAACGGCCACGGCGACCTGATAAGCGCCCAGCCCGCCGATGGCCGTGCCGTCGATGTTCGCCGGCACGCCGGCGAGGCCGTTGTAATCGTTGACGTTGTCGTACGGATTGGTTCCGCTGCCACGCAACTCGCCAGATTCCGGACCGAGCCCCTCGACCAGAGTCGCACAACCCGACACACTCTGCGCCGTCGCCGCATTGGCGTCGTCCGGATCGCAATAGGTAAAAGGCATCGCGAGCACTTCCTCGAGATAGGCCTCGGCAATCGCCAGCGCCTGCTTCTGTGCCAGCGGATCAGCGCTGGCGCGGGTGGTGAAATTCATCACGCCGAGGATGCCGGCCAGGCCAACACTGATGATGGCAATGAACACCACCAGTTCCACCAACGAAAAACCGTGCATGCGCCTGCCGGTGCCTGCGGCAAAGCCATGACCGGAGGCCGCTGTTTCAGTTGGCCAGGACATAACCGGTTTCGGCGGCAACCGTGATCTGCCGGGCGGGATCGCCGGCAATGGTGCTGGTAAACACAATGTTCGCGCCCGCACTGGGACGGCCCAGCCCGTCAAAGCTGAATTCGACCGCATTCAGCGTGACCCCCGGCGGCGAATTTTCCGCGGCCGCCGCGCCATTCACCGGATAGGTCAGCGTCACGCCACAGCCCGATGCGGTGCCGGCACTGACCTGCGCCGCCGTGACGCAGACGAAAACCGGACGCCGCCAGGCAATCGCGGTTTTCTGGGCCAGCCGGATTACCGCAGCCGACTTGTCGTAAAAACCGCGGGACTGGAAAGTACTGGCCTGGAAAAAGCGAGGGGCAGCCACTGCGGCAACGATTGCGAGTATCCCGATCGTGACCACCAGTTCCACCAGCGTGAAACCCCCCGTCTTCATGGCCATGCCGTCTCCCAAAAAAACGGGGCGCGTAGCAAGGCGCTACGCCCCCCCGTTTTACAGCCGGGCCGGGACAGACGAATCCGCCTGTCCGGCTCCGGTTCGATCAGCAGCCCGCTTTGGTCGCGTGGGGCGCGGCAGTGGCGTAAGTGACTTGGCAGTCTGTATCCGCAGTCAGCGAGAACACGGCTCCCGCCTGGGTGAACCCGCTGACATTGATCGCCGCGCCAATACCCGCCGCATCTGCGGTCGGAATGCCGCTGACTCCCGTCACCGCACCGCCGCCCATGGTGCACCCGCCTGCGGCAAGGCTGCCCGCAGCAACCCATTGCGCCTGGCAAAGCGCGACCGCGCCATTGATGGCGCCGACCAAGCCGTCAGCGGCCGCGGATTTCGCCTGAGTGCTGACATCGATGAATCGCGGAAGCGCCGTCGCCGCCAAAATACCCAGAATGGCAATCACGACAATCAGTTCCACCAGTGTAAAACCGCGCTGCTGTTTCATGGTCCTCTCCTTCTCTTTCTGTCTGTTAAAACCGGGTTTGGAAAATCCTGCAAAAAAACGTGTTGCAACCTTCATGCCAGCATGGTGTACGCTTCAGCAGCCCGACGTGTCCAAGGGGCTGAACGTCGGCGACGTATTGGGCGCCGTCGGCGCCGTATACGTGAAACTGCAGGTCTGCGGGTTATTGCCCATGACCATCATGCGCAGGGTCGCGCCGGCCGCCGGACCGCCGAGTTCCGTGTTGTAGCCGTCATCAGAATTCGGGCCTGCGTTGATGCCTGCGGCGGTGACAATGCCTCCGGCATCCGCCGTCGGATAAGTATGGATCATCGTCACATTGACCCCTTCCATCACCAGAGGCGTCGTACATTGCGGCGTGGTCGCGAGGCAGGCCGCGTGGGCCAGCGCGGAAGCGCCTTTCATGGCACCCAGCGCGCCGTTCAGCTTGGCGATGCGCGCCTGCACCTGCAGGTTGGCAAACCGCGGCAGCGCGGTCGCCGCCAGGATCGCCAGAATGATGATCACCACGATCAGTTCGATCAGCGTGAAACCGTTCTGGTAGCGTTTGTTCATGTGATTTTTCTCACGAATTACGAAGCATCTTGTTGATAATACAGCAAAAGTAGTGCCAGGGTAATTTTGGCCCCAGTCATGGCCATCGGTAGGCCACCGCGGGTTGCAGGCCGATGCCCGCAACGCTGTGGATCGGCCGGCCGCTGACAATCACATCCTGATAGACCACTTTCACCGCAAAACGCAGTTGTTTCATGCCGTTACGCGGCTCCACCGCCAGCCGCCGCGCCGAGTTGGCGACATATACCAGTTCCCGCGTGCCCTCCTCGAAATACCAGGTGCCCGGCTCCGGCCGCGCCGGGTAGCTCCCGCCGTAATCTGTCGGCCTTTCCGACAGCCAGCGTGTCGGATTCTCGACTTCCAGCGCGCGGGCCTCGCCTTCCCTGCGTTCGAGGATCAGTTCCGCGAGGCGGATCTGCAGGGCGGTCTTGTAGATCTGCAGCGTGGCCTCGAAGCGCGCGCGCTCCGCCGCTTCCTGATAGAACGTCAGCCGTTCGAGGAAAACGCCGAGCAGCACCGACAGCACCACCGCGACCACCGCCAGTTCCAGCAACGAAAAGCCGCGCTGCCGCTGTCTCCCGTTCCGGCTCATGCCGTCATTTTTTGGCGGTCGCGGCCGTGCCCAGGTCCCAGATCGGCAGGAACACGCCCAGCGCGAGGATCAGCACCAGGATGCCGAGCAGCACGATCAGGATCGGCTCGATCTGCGAGCTGAGGTGCTTGAGGTCGTACTCGACCTCACGCTGGTAGAGGTCGGCGATTTCCCCGGTCAGGTCGTCCAGCGCGCCCGATTCCTCGCCGACGGCGATCATCTGCAGCACCACCGGCGTGAACACGCCGGCATCGCGCGCCGTGCGCAGCACCGACTCGCCGCGTTCCACGCCCTCGCGCATGCGCACGATGCGCTCGCTGATGTAGACGTTCTCCACGGTGTTGGCGACCATGCCGAGGCCGCTGGTCACCGGCACGCCACTGCGGAAGGCCAGCGAGAAGCTGCGCGCGAAGCGCGCCAGCGTCGCCTTCTGGATGATCGCGCCGGCGATGGGGATGCGCAGTTTCAGCCGGTCCCAGGTCATGCGTCCGGCGGCGGTGTTGACCCAGGCCCGCGCGCCGAAAAACGCGACGACGAGGCCACCCAGCAGGTACGGCCAGTACTCGACCATGAAATTCGAGAATCCGATCAGCACCTTGGTCATCAGCGGCAGTTCGGCCTTGAAGCCGGCATAGACCTTGGCGAAGGCCGGGATCACGAAAATGTTGATGATCACGATCGCGATCGCCATCGTCGCCACCACGAAGCTGGGATAGCGGATCGCCGACTTCACCTGCTCGCGCATGAACTTCTCGAATTCGAGGTGGTGGAACAGGCGCAGGAACACCTCCTCCAGCCGGCCGGTCTGCTCGCCGACGCTGACCATCGAGGTGTAGAACTGGTTGAACACTTCGGGATGCCGCGCCAGCGACACCGACAGCTCGCGCCCGGTGTCCAGGCTCTCGCGCAGGTCGCGCACGACTTCGGCGAACTGCGGATTGGACGTGGACTCTTCGAGGCCCTTCAGTGCCCCCATGATCGGCACGCCGGCCTTGAGCAGCGTGTACATCTGCCGGCTGAACAGCAGCACCTCGGTGTGGGTGACTTTTTTCCTGCCGAAGCCGAATTTCAGGCCGCCACCGGATTTCGGCGGCGCCGACGACTTGATCTCCAGCGGCGTGATGCCGAGGCCGAACAACTGCCCGGCGATGGCGCCACTGTCGGCGCCTTCGAGCACGCCCTGCACGGCCTCGCCGCGGCCGTTGCGTCCCTTGTAGGCGAAAAACGGCATCGGCGTCAGTCGGCGAGCTGGCTGCTGACGCGCATCGCCTCGTCCGGCGTGGTTCTGCCGGCGGCGACGATCTGCGCGGCATGGTGGCGCAGGGTGCGCCCGGCGAGCTGCTGGCGCGCGACCTGGATGAACTTCTGTATGTCCTCCTGGTTCGCCGCCTCGACCACGGGCTTGGACATTTCCAGCATTTCATAAACGCCGGTACGGCCGCTGAAGCCGGTGCCGTTGCAGTGCGAACAGCCGCGGCCGCGCTTGTAGACATGGCGGTCGACCTCGTCCCCCAGTTCGCTGCGGAGGAATTCGTGCTCGTTCGGTAGCAGTTCGTAATCCTCGATGCAGCTTTCGCAGATCACCCGCACCAGGCGCTGGGCGATCACCAGCTGCAGCGACAGCGCGACCATGTAGCGCGGCGCGCCCATGTCGAGCAGCCGTATCGGCGTGCTCGACGCGTCGTTGGTATGCAGCGTGGAGAACACCATGTGGCCGGTCATCGCCGCGCGCAGGCCCGTTTCCACGGTCTGCTCGTCGCGCATCTCGCCGACCAGCACCACGTCCGGATCCTGGCGCAGCGCGGAGCGCAGCACGCGGTCGAAGGTCAGTTCGATCTTGTCGTTGACCTGCACCTGGTTGATGCCGGGCAGGCGGTATTCGACCGGATCCTCGACGGTGATGATCTTGCGCTCCGGCGTGTTCAGTTCGTTAAGGGCCGCGTACAGCGTGGTGGTCTTGCCGCTGCCGGTGGGGCCGGTCACCAGGATCATCCCGCTGTGGCGGTGGATGACCTCGCGCACCTTGGCCAGCATGTCCGCGGGAATGCCGATGTTGTCGAGGCCGAGGATGCCGCTGCCCTGGTTCAGCAGGCGCATCACCACCGATTCGCCGTACTGCGTGGGCATCGTCGAAATCCGCACGTCGATCGCGCTGTTGCGCACCTTGATCGCGAAGCGGCCGTCCTGCGGCATGCGCTTCTCGGCGATGTCCAGGCCCGACATCAGCTTCAGGCGCAGCACCACGGCAGACGCGATCTTGCCATCGGTCTCCGTCTGCAGATGGAGCACGCCGTCGATGCGGAAACGGATCTGCAGGCGCTTGTCCTGCGGCTCGATGTGGATGTCGGACGCCCGCGCCTGGGTGGCGTCCTCGAACACGGTCTGCAGCAGCTTGACGACCGGCGCTTCCTCGAGGCCCGGCGTCGTCGCCAGGGCGCCGAAATCGACGGCGCCGGAGTCGCCGATGTCGGCTTCGAGCTCCTGGGCCAGCCCGGCGATCTGCTCGGTGCGGCGATAGCTGCGGTCGATCACCCGCAGCAGTTCGGTCTCGGTGACCACCGCCAGGTCGATGTCGCGCTTCAGCACGCGCGCGATCTCGTCGTAGGCAGTCAGGTCGGTGGGATCGGCCATGCCGACCATGTAGGCATGGCCCCTGTCCTCGAGCACGATGGCGCGGAAACGCCGCGCCTGGGTTTCCGGCAGCCTGGCGATGACGTCGCGCTTGATGTTGTAATGCTTGAGGTCGATGTAGGCCGCGCCGAGCTGGCGCGCCAGCGCCTTCGAAATCTGCTCCTCGGTGATGAAGCCCTTTTCGATGAACACGTGGCCGAGGCGGCGCCCGGTCTTTTTCTGCTCCTCGAGGGCGCTTTTCAATTGCTCCTCGGTCAGCAATTTCTGCTGGACCAGGATTTCGCCAAGACGGATTTTTTCAGGACGGCCCATTCGGTTTTCGCTCAAAATGAAGCAGACGATGTGAAACAGACAATGCAGGCAATGCTAACAATGCAAGCGGCGTGCCAACGCACGTCCTGCACCGCGAATATCCGGCGGATATCGCATGTTATTGATAATTAAGGATATCCGCTTAAGGTGCCGAAGACAACCCGATCAGCGCAACGCAGGAACTGACCGATGTTCGACATCGTGCTCTACGAGCCCGAAATCGCGCCCAATACCGGCAACGTGATGCGATTGGCGGCCAACACCGGCTCGCGGCTGCATCTCGTGCGGCCGCTGGGCTTCACCCTCAACGACCGCACGCTGGCGCGTGCCGGACTCGACTACCGGTCGCGCGCCGGACTCAGGCTGCACGACGACTGGCCGGGCTGCCGCGCCCATTTCTCCGGAAGACGGATGTTCGCCGTCACGACCCGCGGCAGCACGCGTTACGACCGGATCGCCTATGCCGCGGATGATGTGCTGGTGTTCGGTCCGGAGACCCGGGGCCTGCCCGCAACCCTGCTGGAATCCTGGCCGGCGGAACGGCGGCTGCGACTGCCGATGCACGAGAGCCGCAGCCTGAATCTTGCCAACGCCGTTGCGGTGATCGTCTACGAAGCCTGGCGCCAGAACGGTTTCGGCGGCGGCGCCTGAACACTCAGCGCGGTGGCTGCTGCCCCGCATGCTCGGGTTTGGGATCGCGTCCCAGCAGGTTGCGCACGACCACGGCCGCGTCTTCCGGCCGCGCCAGCACGCGGCACACCGCATCGGTGATCGGCATCTCCACGCCGAGCGCGGCCGCCCGGCGGCTGACCTCTTCCGCCGTGAACACACCCTCGGCGACATGGCCGAGGCCGGCCTGCGCCGAAGCGACAGCCTCGCCGCGTGCCAGCGCCAGCCCGACGCGGCGATTGCGTGAAAGGTCGCCGGTGCAGGTCAACAGCAGGTCGCCGATGCCCGCCAGTCCGGTGAAGGTTTCGGCGCGGCCGCCGAGGGCAACGCCCAAGCGCGTCATTTCCGCCAGCCCGCGGGTGATCAGCGCCGCGCGGGCATTCAGCCCGAGGCCCAGCCCGTCGCAGACACCGGCGGCAATCGCGATCACGTTCTTGACCGCGCCGCCGACCTCGACGCCGATCACGTCGTCATGCGAATACGCCCGCAGCGCGGGTCCGTGCAGCGCCTGCGCGGCGGCGGCCGCAAATCCGGCATCCGTCGCCGCCAGCGTCAGCGCGGCGGGAAGGCCGGCCGCAACCTCCTGCGCAAAGCTGGGACCGGAGAGCACCGCGCCCGCGGGGCTGCCGCCCATTTCCTCCGCATACACTTCGTGCGGCAGGCGCGCATCCGGGCGCTCGAATCCCTTGCACAGCCAGATCACGGGCGCCGCGATGCGCAGTTCGCGCAGGCGGCGCAGCGTCATGCGCAGACCGGAGACGGTGACGGCAAGGACCGCATAGTCACAGGCCGCCAGCGCGCGCGGCAGATCAGGCTCCACCGACAGCCGTTCCGGAAAACGGCAACCCGGCAGATAGCGTTCATTGACCCGGTCCGCGGCCATCCCGCGCAGTTGCGCGGCATCGCGCGCCCACAGGGACACGTCATGCCGGCCGGAAAGGTTGATGGCGAGCGCGGTGCCCCAGGCGCCGGCGCCGAGGACGGCGATTTTCATCGCGGAAGAATGCCCGCGGCCCCGGTCATCCGCCCCAGACGTCGGCGGCGCGGACGTAACCGGCAGTGCCGTCGCGGTGACGGACGTGGATCCAGCCGGCGCTGGCACCCTCCACCACTTCGAGCAGCAGGTCGCGCTGTCCCTCGAAGGCTGCCGGCGCATCGGCGGCGGGCTTCTGGCGCACGGTGGTCGCGGTTTTGAGCAGCACGTTGCGCGCATTGTCCAGCGACTTGCTCTCGATCCAGGACAGGGTGCCGGCGGCGTCGCGGACCTTGACCCAGCCCTCGACCTGGACCATCACTTCCAGCGGGTAGCCGCGATTGACGATGAACAGCTTGCCCGATTTGACCGACGGGGCGTCATAAAGCACCGCCGCGGGCTCCGCCACCGAACGGAAATCCGCGGCGCAGGCGGCGGCCGGCACCAGCCCGGCCAGCATTGCGATGATCAGCGCGCGCGTCATCGCCGGATGCGTCAGTTCGGCGCCGCGCCGCGCCTGGCCGCCTGCTCCTCCTGCAGCGGCGCCGGGCGCTCTCGTGGGCCGCCTCGAAATTCATGTGCTGCAGCAGTACGGGCGGGAATCCGGCGCGCGCCATCAGGCTGGCCACCGCCTCACGGGCGTAGGGCAGCAGCGTGTTGGGGCACATGATGCCGAGCACGGCATCGGTTTCCTGCGGCGGCAGGCCAACGATCTGGAAAATGCCCGCCTGCGCGACCTCGATCAGGAATACGGTTTTTTCCGCGAGCTTGGCAGTCACCGTGACCGTCATCACTCCTTCGAAAAGACCGGCCTGCTCCAGCGGAGTCGCGGCGTTATGCACGCTGATCTCGATCTGCGGGTTCTCGCGTTCGAGAAAGATCTGCGGCGCGTTGGGGATCTCCAGCGACAGATCCTTGATGTAGATTTTTTCGATGCCGAATTGCGCCTGCTGTTGTTGCTCGCTCATGCTCGGGTTCCTTGGATTACGGGGGCGCCGGCGCTTACGCCGCCAGCAGCGGGTCCAGCCTGCCGGCGCGGTCGAGCGCCGCCAGATCGTCGTAACCGCCGACGTGGGTGTCGCCGATGTAGATCTGCGGCACCGTGCGCCGGCCGGTTTTTGCCATCATGTCCTCGCGCAGCGCGGGATCAAGATCGACGCGGACCTTGTCGATGTCGGCAACGCCCTTGCCGCGCAGCAGGCGCTCGGCCATCTGGCAGTAGGGACAGACTGCGGTGGTGTACATGCGGACTTTCGCCATGATGCGGCCCGCGCGGATCAGCGTTTTTCGAGCGGCATGCCGGCCTGCTCCCAGGCACCGATGCCGCCGCGCAGGTTCATGGCCTCGCCGAAGCCGTTGCGGCGCAACACCTGCACCGCGACGTCCGAACGCGTGCCGCTGCGGCAGGTCACGATGATCGGCCGCGTCTTGAATTTTTCCAGTTCCCGGAGACGTTCGACCAGCTGCTTCTCGGGCACATGCCGCGCGCCGGCGACATGCCCGGCCTCGAACTCGCCGGTATCGCGCACATCGACCACCAGCGCATCCCTGCGGTTGATCAGCTGCACGGCTTCGTGCGCGCTGACTTCGCGGCCGGCGCGGAAAGGGCGCATCAGCAGCGGCCACAGCAGCATCGCGCCGGTGGCGACCGCGGCGCCGAACAGCATCATGTTGAACGGGCTTTTCTGCAGGAAAACGATGAAGGCATCCATGGGGAAACGATTATTGCTGGGGCCGGCGGCCGGAATGGGCGGATTCTAACAGAGGCCGGAAAAGCACCGGTTCCTCGACGGCCAGTTGCGCGAGGCGCTGTTCGAAACCGGCGGGCGCGCCGGGATAGACGCGCCGCGCGGCCGCCAGCAGCGACTGCGCTTCCGCCCCGCGCCCGGCCAGCGCCAGCAGCAGGACCTGGCGGTAGACCAGAACGGGCTGCGGCGAGAAACGGATCACCCTTTCGCTCAGCGCAAGGCGGCGCTGCAGGTCTTCCCGGCTCACCGGCAGCGGCGTCGCCATCGACAATTCGACATAGGGCGTCAGCAGCGTGTTGCGATGGATGCGCAGGATCGTGTCGGCGAAACCGGCGCTGCGCAGCTGCTCGATCGTGGGACGGACCACGCGCTCGAGAACACGGTAGTCGTTCCACAGGAAAACCAGGTTCGCGGCGCCCGCCAGCATCGCCGAGGCGGCGACCATGCGCCCGAACCGTGCCAGCCGCGGCAACAGCGCCGGCGACGGGCACAGGCCCAGCAGCAGGGCCGCGATGCCGAGGAAATAGGCGTACCACAGCGGATATTCGAGCAGGCTGTGGATTCCAAAGACGCCCAGCGTCGCCCACAGCCACCAGTGGCCCGGGTCCGGCCGCGCCCGCAAGGCGAGCCACAGTCCCCAGCCCGCGGGAACCAGCAGCAGGGCCGCTCCCGCGATGCCGGTTTCGATCAGCAGGTGCAGGGGCAGGTTGTGGAGGTTGTTGTAGAGGCCCGGCGGCGCGGCAAGGTCCCCGGAACCGGCCAGGTACCGGAAATAATGTTCCGCGAATGCGCCCCAGCCGACTCCCGTGAACGGGTGTTCCGCGGCGATCATCCAGGCCGCCTGCCACAGTCCGATGCGGTCGCTGACGCTGGCAGCGCCCGAGAACAGGCGCTCCACGGCGGTCACCGTCTCGCGCTGCGATGGCGCGAACCAGCCGAGGCCCGCGCCGAGTTGCAGCAGGTAATGCAGCACGATGAACAGGCCGGTCCAGACGAACAGTTGCCGCGCGCGCGGATCATCGCCGGCCAGGCGCAGCCGGACCGCGGCGGCGAAGGCCGCGAGCAGGTAAAGCCAGACGCTGCGCGAACCGGACAGGCCAAGCACGAACAGCAGCGGCAACGCGGCAACCACGGCGACGAAGAGCGGCAGGCGGCCGCGGCTGTGCAGGTGGGCAACACTGAACAGTCCCAGCGCGACCTGCGCCGCGAAATGATTGGGCTGCGCGAGGTTGCCGAAGATCGCGGTGCTGTGCAGGCGGGTGATGAAGGGGTTCAGCGGCGTGTCCAGGTTGAAGTGCTGGATCACGCCGATGACCGCGCTGAGCAGCGCGCCCGCGGCGAGTCCTGCCGCGACCGCGGTGCAGACGGTTTCAAAACCGCAATTGCGCACCAGCGCGCGCGCCGCGATGACCAGCAATCCGGCCCAGACCAGGTAAAGGGCCCCCAGCAGCGCCTGGCCGAAATAGGGAGACCAGCCGGCAAGGCCGTGGAAAAGAACCAGTCCGGCCAGTGCAAACGGGGGCAACGCCAGCCACGGCACCGCGGCATTCACCCAGGCACGGCGATCGAGCAGCACGACCATCACGCCCAGGCCGCAGGCGAAGGCCAGCCACTCCGGATAAAAGGAGGTCAGCGGAAAACGGTGGTGCGGCGGCAGGAACGGCAGCACGCACAGCAGCAGCGCGGCGGCGAGGCCGATGCGCGCCGGCAGAACAGCGACGGGATTCATCCGCGGTCCGGCATCCATTCGATGCCCGGACAAGGCAAGAGGCGGTCTGTCGGAAACGTTATTTTCCCGGCCCGCAAAACACTTCCCGCATCATGCTGATCAGCGTCAGCGTGCGCTCGTCGCCGATGCGGTAATAGACGCGGTTGGCGTCCTTGCGCGTGCGCAGCACGCCCTTTTCACGGAGGATGGCCAGATGCTGGGAAATGTTGCTCTGCGAGGTGCCGACGCAGTCGACGATGTCCTGCACGCTGACTTCCTGGTCGCCCAGCACGCAGAGGATTTTCAGGCGCAGCGGATGCGCCATGGCCTTGAGCGCCCGCGAAGCCTGCTCGATATGCTCCTCTTTCTCCAGCAACTGCTCACGCACTGCGACCACGTCAGTCATGAATCTCCCGGTACCGCCCAAGTCTGTTGAAATGATTTAGAATTATACTGCATCACAATATTCTGAAAAATCCATTGAAATCATGAAGATAACACCGGTATTGCTGGTCATTCTCGACGGTTTCGGCCACCGCGAGGACTGCGACGACAACGCCATCTGCCAGGCGCGCAAACCGCACTGGAATTTCCTGTGGGAAACCTGCCCGCACACCCTCATCGACGCCTCGGAAAAATGGGTCGGATTGCCGGCGCTGCAGATGGGCAATTCCGAAGTCGGCCACATGAACATCGGCGCCGGCCGGGTGGTGTACCAGGACTACACCAAGATCGAACATGCCATCGAAACCGGGGAGTTCGCCGAAAACCCGGTGCTCGAGGCCGCGGTCCGCAAGGCCGGGAGCGGCACGCTGCATGTCCTCGGCCTGCTCTCCACCGGCGGCGTGCACAGCCACGAATCGCAGATTCACGCTCTGCTCGATCTCGCCGCCGCGAAGGGCGCGAAACAGGTCTGCGTGCACGCCTTCCTCGACGGCCGCGACACGCCGCCGCAAAACGCGGAAGCCTCGCTGGCGGCACTGGAGCGGAAATGCCGCGCCCTCGGCAATGCGCGCATCGCATCGATCTGCGGTCGTTACTTCGCGATGGACCGCGACCAGCGCTGGGACCGGGTCGAGTCGGCCTACGACCTGATCGTCGATGGAACGGCACCGTTCACCGCAGCCGATGCGCTGGCCGGCCTCAAGGCGGCCTATGCCCGCGGCGAAACCGACGAATTCGTGAAAGCGACGGCAATCGTCCCGGCCGGCACGACGCCGGTGCGCATCAACGACGGCGACGCGGTTGTATTCATGAATTTCCGCTCCGACCGCGCCCGCCAGCTGACAGCGGCGCTCACCGACCAGGCTTTTGCGGGTTTCGCGCGCAAACGCATGCCGAAACTCGCCTACTACTGCACGCTGACCGGCTACGGCGAGGACTTCAGCCATATCCCGGCCGCGTTCGGGCCCCAGCAGATCCGCGACGGTTTCGGTGAATACCTGTCGAAAAAGGGACTGCACCAGCTGCGCATCGCCGAGACCGAGAAGTACGCCCACGTGACCTATTTCTTCAACGGCGGCGTGGAAACCCCCTACCCCGGCGAGGACCGCGTGCTGGTGCCCTCGCCGAAAGTGGCCACCTATGACCTGCAGCCGGAAATGAGCGCGCGCGAGGTCACCGACAAGCTGGTGCAGGCCATCGAATCGCGCCGTTACGACGCCATCGTCTGCAACTACGCCAATGGCGACATGGTCGGGCACACCGGCAACCTCGCCGCGGCGACCCGCGCCATCGAGGTGCTCGACGAATGCATCGGCCGCGTCGTCGAGGCGATGCAGGGCATCGGCGGCGAGGTGCTGATCACCGCGGACCACGGCAATGCCGAAACCATGCGCGACCCGGAATCGCGGCAGCCGCACACGGCGCACACCCTGAACCTGGTGCCGCTGCTCTATATCGGGCGCAAGGCACGCATTGCAGACGGCGGCGCGCTGCAGGATGTCGCGCCGACGCTGCTGGCGGTGATGGGATTGCCGCAACCCGCCGAAATGACGGGACGCCCGCTGATCGAGTTTGCGTGAACCGGGTCGCGGGCCTGCTCATCGCATGGCTGGCGCTGCCCCACGCCGCCCTTGCCGCGACCGCGGGGCAGACGCAGCAGGAGCTGCGCGAACTGCGCGCGCGCATCTCCGCCATGCAGAAAAAGCTGGCGGCCGCCGAGGAAAGCCGCAGCGAAGCCTCCGATGCCCTGCGCGAATCGGAACAGGCGATCTCGGAAGCCAATCGCGAGCTGCGCGAGCTTGCCGCGCAATCCCGGGAATCGAACGCCAAAATGTCCGGATTGCGCAAATCCGCGGATGCCGCCGGCGCCGCGCTGCGCGGCCAGCAGGAACTCCTCGGGCGCATGCTGCGGCAGCAGTATTTCCAGGGCGAACCCGACGCGCTGCGCCTGGTGCTGGGCCGCGAAGACCCCAGCGCCCTCACCCGTCAGCTGCATTACCTGTCGCATGTCGCGCGCGCGCGCGCACGGCTGGTCGACGGCCTGCGCGCGAACCTGCGGGAACTCGAGCGCCTGCAGGCTGAAATCGCGGACGAGGCGGCGGCCATTGCCCGCATCACCCGCGAACAGACCGCCCAGCGCGCGCGTCTCGAACAGGAAAAACGCGCCCGTGCCGGCGTGTTGTCCCGGCTGTCGCGGGACATCCAGAAGCAGCAGCGCGAAATGCGCGCGATGCAGGCCAACGAGAACCGCCTGACCCGGCTGGTCGACCAGCTCACCCGGCTGGTGAGAAAACCGGCCGCGACCGGAAAACCGCGGCCGCGCAACGAGGCGCTGCCGTCCGGGACGGGCGACGGCAGCCCCTTCGCCGCCCTGCGCGGCCGGCTGGCGCTGCCGGTGCGCGGGGAACTCGGCAGCCGTTTCGGCAGTCCACGCGCAGACGGCGGCGTGACTTGGAAAGGCGTGTTCATCGCCGCCAGGACCGGAGAAGACGTGCGGGCGGTGGCCGGCGGCAGGGTGGTCTATGCGGACTGGCTGCGCGGCTTCGGCAACCTGCTGATCATCGACCATGGCGACAGCTACATGACGCTGTACGCCAACGCCGAAGCGCTGCTGAAGCAGGTCGGCGACATGATTCGCGGCGGCGAGCCGGTGGCAACCGTGGGCAACAGCGGCGGCAACGCGGAATCGGGCTTATACTTTGAAATGCGGCACGAAGGACGTCCTTTCGACCCCTTGCAGTGGGTCCGGTTACGGTAGTGATCACAGCAGCCGCAAAGCGCGGCAGGAGCAGCAAATGCGCAGCAAATTCAGTCAGTTAGGTCTGGTCATCTGTGGCGTGCTGATCGGCGTCGCGATCAGCCTCAATTATTCGGCGGTCGCCCAGCGCAGCGCGCCGTCGGCGCTGCCGCTGCCGATCGAGGAGTTGCGCGCGTTCACCGAGGTCTTCGGCCGCGTCAAAAGCGACTACGTCGAACCGGTGGAGGACAAAAAGCTGATCACCGAGGCCATCAACGGCATGCTGACGGGCCTGGACCCGCACTCGGCCTATCTCGACCAGGAGGCTTTCCGGGAAATGCAGGTCGGCACCCAGGGCGAGTTCGGCGGCCTCGGCATCGAAGTCGGCATGGAAGACGGTTTCGTGCGCGTGGTCTCGCCGATCGACGATACGCCGGCCTCGCGCGCGGGCCTCAAGGCCGGCGACCTGATCGTCAAGCTCGACGACACCTCGGTCAAGGGCATGACGCTCAACGACGCGGTCAAACGCATGCGCGGCAAGCCCAACACCCAGATCGTGCTGACCATCGTGCGCAAGGGCGAGGCGAAACCCATCGTCGTCACGCTGACCCGGGCGGTGATCAAGATCCAGAGCGTCAAGTCGACGCTGCTGGAACCGGGCTACGCCTACGTGCGCGTCAGCCAGTTCCAGGAACATACCGGCGACACCCTGGCGCGCGCGGTCGAGCGCCTGTTCAAAGAAAACCAGGGACCGATGAAGGGGCTGGTTCTCGATCTGCGCAACGATCCGGGCGGCCTGCTCAACGGCGCGGTGGCGGTGTCCGCGGCTTTCCTGCCGAAGAACGCGCTGGTGGTCTACACCGACGGCCGCACCGAAGATGCCAGGATGAAACTCAACGCCAGCCCCGAGCACTATCTGCGCGGCCGCAACAAGGAAGACTTCCTGAAGCGCCTGCCGGCGGAAGCCAAGACCGTGCCGATGGTGGTGCTGGTCAACGGCGGCTCCGCCTCGGCCTCGGAAATCGTGGCCGGCGCGCTGCAGGACCACGAGCGCGCGGTCGTCATGGGCCAGCAGACCTTCGGCAAGGGCTCGGTGCAGACCATCCTGCCGCTGGGCAACAACACCGCGATCAAGCTGACCACGGCGCGTTACTACACGCCGAAGGGGCGCTCGATCCAGGCCCGCGGCATCGTGCCGGACATTCCGCTCGACGACATGGCCACGGACCGTGCCGCGCTGAAGCTGCGCGAAGCCGACCTGACCAAGCACCTGACCGAGGGCGCCGCCGAAAAACCGGCCGACAAGGCCGAAGCCGCGGCGAAGTCGGCGCAGAAATACGGCTTCACGCCCGAACCGCGGCCGAAGGACGTGGACGAAAAAACGCTGCGTCCGGAACCCGGCCAGGTGGTCTCGCCCAACGACTACGAGCTGAACCAGGCGGTCGCCTTCCTCAAAAGCCGTTCGGTCGCCAAGGCCAACTGAGCCTGCGCCGGCCTCCGCAACGCCCGGCCGCGCCGGGCGTTGTTGTTTCAGGACGCCGCCAGCGATAGATTGACGCCATGGATGATCATCAACTGCTGCGCTACAGCCGGCATATCCTGCTGCCGGAAATCGGCATCGAGGGCCAGCAACGGCTGCTGGACGCGCATGCATTGCTGATCGGCGCCGGCGGACTCGGCTCGCCGGCGGCGCTGTACCTCGCCTCGGCCGGCGTCGGCACGCTGACGATCTGCGACGGTGACAGCGTCGACCTGACCAACCTGCAGCGCCAGATCGTCCACCGCGAAGCCGCGGTCGGCGAAAAAAAGGTCGACTCGGCGCGCACCACCCTGCTCGAACTGAATCCCGGCATCCGCGTCAATGCCGTCGCCGAGCGGGTATCCGGGGAACGGCTGCAGGCACTGGTCGATGCCGCGGACGTGGTGCTCGACGGCAGCGACAGTTTCGCCACCCGCCACGCTGTCAACCGCGCCTGCGTGCGGGCGCGCAAGCCGCTGGTCTCCGGCGCCGGCATCCGCTTCGACGGACAACTGGCGGTATTCGATCTGCGCCGGGCGGATTCGCCCTGTTATGCCTGCCTCTTTCCCGAGGACGGGGAAACGGAGGAGATGCGCTGCGCGGTGATGGGTGTCTTTGCGCCACTGGTCGGCATCATCGGCGCGATGCAGGCCGCCGAAGCGCTGAAACTGCTGGCCGGCACCGGCGAGCCGCTGACCGGCCGCCTGCTGCTGCTGGACGCCCTGACGATGGATCTGCGCACGGTCGGCCTCGGGCGGGACGCCGGCTGCGCGGTGTGCGCCGGGCGCTGACGCCCGCCGGAAACGTCAGCTGCCGCTTCCGGTCATGTCCAGCGAGTCCGGATCGGGAACACCCCCCTGATCGGAACCGGCAGGCCGCGTCGTCACCAGCTGCTCCAGCTCGCGCGCCAGGCGCTCGCGGTCGGGCGGATTGCGGCCGAGCATCTGCAGCAGCACCCGCGCCGGAAAGTCGGCCAGCGTTTCCGGATGGTTGGAACGGATGCGCGATGCGCTCTCCAGTATCGGCCTGACATGCGTGGCCTTGTAGCCCGCCTTGAAGTTCTCGATCGAATCGATCACCGCCAGCTGGCTGCGGGCAATGCCCAGCACCAGTTCTGCGACCTGCTCCACGCTCATGTTGGACATGATGTCCTCCTCGTCTCGAATGGGGTGATCAGGCGAGCACGCCTTCCATCAGCTGCTTCCACTGCCGCTGCCAGTATTCCGCCGGATCGCGGCGGAAGCCGCTCTTCGCGTACTGGTGCCAGCGCCCGGCAACGAAACTCATCAGCGCGTTGGCCTGCGCGGTGAGGTCGGCGTCCGCGGCGACTTCATTCTGCGTCACCGCGAAGCGCAGCGCCTGCTTCAGCGCCGCCTCGATGCGGTCGTGGATCTGGTTGATGCGCGCCTGCAGCGCCTCGTCCTCGGTCACCAGCGCGTCGCCGATCAGCACCCGGGTCATGCCGCGGTTCTTCTGCGCGAAGCCGAGCAGCATGGAGACGATCGCCTCGGTCTGGCGCAGGCCGCTCTGCTCCTCGCTGGTGATGCGGTTGATCAGCGAAAACAGCGTCTGCTCGACGAAGTCGATCAGCCCGGCGAACATGTCCGCCTTGCCGCGGAAATGGCGGTACAGGGCCGCTTCCGACACCTCGATGCGGGCGGCCAGCGCCGCCGTGGTGATGCGCTCCGCCGAAGGCCCCTCGAGCATCTGCGCGAGGGTCTGCAGTATCTGGGTCTTGCGTTCGCCGCTGCGTGCCATGTGCTCCTCAGTACAGGTGTGCTGCGTGACTGGAAAGTGCGGCCATGTCCTGCACCCGCACGTCGACGTACCCGGGCACGCGCTCGGCGCGCGATACCCAGACGGTTTTCATGCCCAGCCTCTTGGCGGTGCGCAGGTTTTCCAGCGAGTCCTCGACCATGATACAGCGCCGCGGCCGCAGGTGATGCGCGCGGCACAGCTTCAGGAATCCGTAGGCATCCGGTTTCGGGCGGAACCCAACCCGTTCGATCGAAAACACCGCGTCGAACAGGCTGCCGATGCCCAGCACGCGCAGCACCGCCCGCGCGTAATGCACCGGTGCATTGGAAAACACGAACTTGCGTCCCGGCAGCCGGCGCAGCGCGTGGCGCAGCCGCGGCTCGCCCACGACCATGCGTTCCAGGTCCGGAAACTGGTGGGTGTGCCAGAGGAAGTGCCGCGGATCGGTGCCGTGGTGGCGCATCAGGCCGAGCAGCGTCGCGCCATAGCGCCGCCAGTAACTGCGCCGCAGTTCGCCGGCCGATGCCTCGTCAAGCTGCAGGTGCTGCTGCAGGTACGCGTTCATCGCCCGGTTGATGTGCGGAAAGATGTGCGGCGATGCATCGTGCAGGGTGTTGTCGAGATCGAAGATCCACGCGACCGCGGCAGTCATGACCGGCATTCCGCCCGGGGCATCAGCGGCGCCGGATCAGCGTGCCGACACCCTCGTCCGTCAGGATTTCCAGCAGCAGCGCATGTTCGACGCGGCCGTCGATGATGTGGCAGGTGTTGACACCGTTCTTCACGGCATCCAGCGCGGAACCGATCTTCGGCAGCATGCCGCCGTGGATGGTACCGTCGGCGAACAGTTCGTCGACCTTGCGCGCGGTGAGGCCGGTCAGCAGCTTGCCGTCCTTGTCGAGCACGCCGGCGGTGTTGGTCAGCACGATCAGCTTTTCGGCCTTCAGGATTTCGGCAACCTTGCCGGCGACGAGGTCGGCGTTGATGTTGTACGACTCGCCGTTCGCGCCGACGCCGACCGGCGCGATCACCGGGATGAAGTCCTGGGTGTGCAGCAGGTTGACGATCGCCGGGTCTATGCTCTCGACCTCGCCGACCTGTCCGATGTCGACGAGGTCGTCGCTGCCGGCCGCGCCGCGCACCTTCAGCTTCTTCGCGCGGATGAAGCCGCCGTCCTTGCCGGTCAGACCCACCGCCTTGCCGCCGTGCGGATTGATCAGGTTGACGATGTCCTTGTTGACCTGGCCGCCGAGCACCATCTCGACGACGTCCATGGTCTCGGCGTCGGTGACGCGCATGCCCTGGATGAATTCGCCCTGCTTGCCGACGCGCTTCAGCAGGTCATCGATCTGCGGCCCGCCGCCGTGGACCACCACCGGGTTCATGCCGACCACCTTCAGCAGCACCACATCGCGCGCGAAGCCCTCCTTCAAGGCGGGATCGGTCATCGCGTTGCCGCCGTACTTGATGACGATGGTCCTGCCGTGGAAACGCTGGATGTAGGGCAGCGCTTCGGCGAGGGTCTTGGCTTTGCTGGCGGCGTTGCTTGCGGACAGTGGCATGGAGAATCCGTGGGAACAGGGTGGACAAGAGGGTGGATGAGGGATGGATGAGAAGGCCGGTGAACGGGGCATGTGTGAGGATTCACTCATTTTACCCGACGACAAAAAAAACGGCAGGCCTTTCGGCCCGCCGTTTTTCCGCGTGTTGCGCTGTCGCGCGTCAGTTGATGGTCAGTTGATGGACAGGCGTTTCGCGGTGACCGCCACCTTTTTCGGCAGCGTCAGCTCCAGCACGCCGTCCGAATATTTCGCGGTCGCCTTCTCTTCATCCACCGGGGTGCCCAGCGTGAAGGCGCGATAGACCTTGCCGTAGTGGCGCTCGGCGCGCAGCACGCGCTCGCCTTCCTTGATTTCGCGTTCGTTGCGCGTCTCCGCGCTGATCGCGATCTGCTCGGCGTCGATGGTGACGTGGATGTCTTCCTTTTTCACGCCGGGAATCTCGGCGTGCACGACATAATCGTTTTCGCTCTCGCGCACATCGACGCGGATCGCCTGCGCGGCCTGCGGCGCGCCTTCAAAAGCCATCGGGCGCACGAAAAAACCGCGCAGCAGCTCGTCGAACGAATCGTCAAACGGGGTGAAACGGGTAACATTGACCATGATCAATCTCCTTGAATGCGTTGCGGCGCACGCTGCGCCGATGGTTCGAATATGGGTGTCCCGGCATGGTTTTCAAGAGTGCGCGCCACATCGAAAGGAGAATTATAAGTATTTGTTTTTAAACAATATTTTTAATTTTAGCGGGAGATCGCATGCCCAGGCCGGCAGGCATCGAAGCACGGGGCGGTTACCTGCCGCCGTCGAGAACACGGCGCGCTGCGGCGGCGGGCCGGCGCTGCGCGACGGCATGCACGCCCGATGATCCGCGAACGCGGCCGGCGCGCGAACCGGCCGCGCGCATGTCCGCCCGCAACAGTCCGCCGCCGCGATTCCGGCCGCCCCGGCAGCAAGGAACTTCCGTCGTCGCAACGGGGTCTGCTTCCGGGTGCGCCCGCACTCCCGACCGATGACTCCCGACTTATAATCAGGCTTTTTCCGCCCATGAAACGTTTATTCCTCGCCGCACTGCTGGGTCTCTTCACACTGCAATCATGGGCGCAGGTCCAGCCGCCCGCGCCGGCCGTCGAAGCCCGTGCCTGGCTGCTGTTCGACGTCAACAGCGGACAGGTCCTTGCCAGCCGCAACGCCAACGACCGCTTCGAGCCCGCCTCGCTGACCAAGCTGATGACTGCCTACATCGTGTTCGGCGCGCTGAAGCAGAAATCGCTGAAGCCCGAACAGGTGGTGCCCGTGTCGACCCGCGCCTGGAAGGCCGAAGGCTCGCGCATGTTCATCGAGCCGAACAAACCGGTCACCGTCGACGAGCTGCTGCGCGGCATGATCATCCAGTCGGGCAACGACGCCAGCGTCGCGCTCGCGGAAGCGGTCGCCGGCAGCGAGGAAGTGTTCGCGCAGATGATGAACCGCGAGGCGAAGCGGCTCGGCCTCGCCAACACGAATTTCACCAACTCCACCGGGCTGACCACGCCGCAACTCCATTCCTCGGCCGAAGACCTCGCGAAGCTGGTGGTCGCGCTGATCCGCGACTATCCGGAACACTATCCGCTGTATTCGCAGAAGGAATACCGCTACAACAACATCAGCCAGGCCAACCGCAACCGGCTGCTGTGGCTGGATCCGACGGTCGACGGCGTCAAGACCGGCTACACCGAAAACGCCGGCTACTGCCTGGTTACCTCGGCGCGCCGCGGCGAGCGGCGGCTGGTGTCCGTGGTGCTCGGCACCGCGTCGGAATCGGCAAGGGCCACCGAAAGCCAGAAACTGCTGAACTGGGGCTTCCAGTTCTATGACAGCGTGAAGCTTTATGCCGCCAACCAGCCGGTCACCAGCCTGCGGGTGTGGAAGGGCGCGTCGAGCACGCTGAAGGCGGGCTTCACCGGCGACCTCTACGTCGCCGTGCCCAAGGGCCAGGGCGACAAGGTGAAGGCGGTCGTCGAGAGCCTGCAGCCGCTGCTGGCGCCGGTGAATCCCGGCCAGCGCGTGGGCACGCTGAAAATCGAGATCGACGGCAAACCCCACGCCGAGCTGCCGGTGGTGGCCCTCGAAAGCGTGCCGGTCGCCGGCATTTTCGGCCGCGCCTGGGACAGCCTGCAGCTGCTGTTCAAATAGGCCGGCACGAGGCAGACTGTCACCCTCATCCCCGGACGGAAAAAACCAGAACCATGAGCGATATCGTCTATCTGAACGGAAAATTCATGCCGGTCGAGGAGGCCCACGTGCCGGTGCTCGACCGCGGCTTCATCTTCGGCGACGGGGTGTACGAAGTCATCCCGGTCTATTCGAAGCATCCGTTCCGGCTGGCCGAGCACCTGCGGCGGCTGCAATACAGCCTCGACAAGATCCGCATCGACAACCCCTGCAGCGACGCCGAGTGGGCGCGGCTGATCGGCGAAATCATCCGGCGCAATGCCGGCGAGGACCAGTCGGTCTACCTGCAGGTCACCCGCGGCGTCGCCAGGCGCGACCACGCGTTTCCGAAGGACGTCCAGCCGACCGTGTTCATGATGAGCAGCCCGCTGGTGACCCCCGCCCCGGCGCTGGTCGAATCCGGCGTCGCCTGCATCACCGCGCAGGATTACCGCTGGCTGAACTGCGACATCAAGTCGGTGTCCCTGCTCGGCAACTGCCTGCTGCGCCAGCTGTCCGTCGATGCCGGCGCCGCCGAAACCATCCTGTTCCGCGACGGCAGGCTGACCGAGGCCTCGGCCAGCAACGTCTTCATCGTCCGCGACGGCGTGCTGCTGACGCCCCCCAAGGACAACCTGGTGCTGCCCGGCATCACCTACGACGTGGTGCTCGAAATCGCCCGCGCCCGCGAATTCCAGGTCGAGGTGCGCGCCGTGACCGAAGCCGAAGTGCGCGGCGCCGACGAAATCTGGGTCACCTCGTCGACCAAGGAAGTGCTGGCGGTGACGACGCTCGACGGCAAACCGGTGGGCGACGGCAGGCCCGGCCCGCTGTTCCGGCGCATGCACGCGCTGTACCAGCAGTTCAAGCGGGATCACATGAGAAAAGCGGCGTGACCGCCGCGCCGGGCACGCCCGAACCGTCGCTGATCGAATACCCCAGCGACTTTCCGCTGAAAATCCTCGGCCACACGCAGCCCGGCTTCGCCCAGGCGATCCTTGCCGTGGTCAAGAAACACGCGCCGGACTTCGACGACGCCTCGCTGACGATGAAGACCAGCAAGAAGGGCAAGTACCTCAGCGTGACCTGCGTGATCCGGGCGACCTCGCGCGAACAGCTCGACGCGCTGTATCAGGAACTGTGCGACCACCCGATGGTGGTCATGGTGCTGTAGTCCCGCCGATCCGCGCCAGCTGGCGGTCGTGCCGGCGCGCGAGCAGCAGCTGCGCCGCGAACGCCCCGATCAGCGCGAGGAACATGTCCCACTGCGTGTCCCAGACGTCGCCCTGGGTGGCCAGGAACTCGTCGGCCTCGGCGCCGACCAGCAGCGCCGCCCACCACTCGATCAGCTCGTAGAAGGCGCTGATCGCCAGCGCGATGCACAGCACCAGAAAAAACAGGATTTTCCGGCCTTCGATGCGGAACACCCGCAGCAGCAGTTCGCGCGCGACCATCGCCGGCACGAAACCCTGGGCGAGATGCCCGATGCGGTCGTAGGGGTTGCGCGTGAAGCCCAGCAGGTCCTGCAGCCAGAATCCCAGCGGTGTGCGCGCATAGGTGTAGGCCCCGCCATAGATCAGGATCAACCCGTGCGCGGCGATCAGCACGTAGACCAGCGTGGTCAGCGGCAGGCGTTTGCGGGTCGCCACCAGCAGCGGCGCCGCGATCAATACCGGCAGCACTTCCATGAACCAGGTCAGCCGGTCGTACGGCGCGATGCCGGAGGCCGCCAGCGCCACCGCCCAGAGCGCGCAGACGGCCGGCAGCGTGCGGTCGGTCGCGGACATGCCGGGGGCTCCTCAGTACCTACATTACCTATTTCGGCAGTTTACGCTTGCGCAGCTCACGCAGCTCTTCCGCATATTCCCTGTGGAAGTCCGAACCCGAGCCGGTCAGGTAATTGCGGAAGTCGGCGCAGCCCTGCTCCATGCCGTCGCGGGGCTGGGCGAGGATCTCCTCGCGCTGGCCGGTGCGGTACTCGAGGATGCTGCCTTCGTACTTGCCGACATTGCGCATGTATTCGCGCTCGTCCTTCGAAGCCCCGCGGATCATCAGGGTCAACCGCGCCTCGAGTTCGTTGAGCAGCGCCCCGTGCCGGGATTGCCAGGCGGCATAGGCCTTTTCAGTGGTCTTGGCCTGCGCCGGAAAGACCCGGTCGCAGGCCTCGCGCAAGGCCAGCAGGCGCTGATGGGCAAAATAAATCCGGCTCAGCGCGGTGCCGTAATCGCTGCCGCCTTCGGCGGCCGGCGCCGTGCCGGCAACGCCGAGCATCATGCCAATAACCCCTGCCGCCAGAGTGTGAATCCGCACCGTGTTCTCCCGATCATCCTATAATGCGGCCTGATTATCCCATCAATGCACGGGTCCCCGCGGATCCCGCATCCATCTCCACAGGGTTCTTCCGGTGTCCCTTCCTGCCGCAGCACCGCAGCCATCCGTCGCCGCTCCGCTGATCGTGCGCCGGCTCGGACTGGTGCCTTACGTGCCGACATGGGCGCGCATGCGCGAATTCACCGCCACCCGCGGCGCAGACACTCCGGACGAACTGTGGCTGCTGGAGCATCCGCCGGTCTACACCGCCGGCATCGCCGGCAGGCCCGAACACTGGCCGCGGACCGATAACGGCATTCCGGTGGTGCGTGTCGACCGCGGCGGGCAGATCACCTACCACGGACCGGGACAACTGGTCGCCTACCTGCTGCTCGACATGCGCCGCCGCGGCATCGGCGTGCGGCCGCTGGTGCGGCGGATGGAACAGGCCGTGATCGACCTGCTTGCCGATTACGGCATCGCCGCCCACGGCCGCGCCGAGGCGCCCGGCGTCTACACCGGCACGGCGAAGATCGCCGCGCTGGGACTGCGCGTCCGCAACGGCTGCTGCTACCACGGCCTCGCGCTGAACGTGGACGTCGCGCTGGAACCTTTCGGCGCGATCGACCCCTGCGGCTACCCGGGACTGGAAGTGACCCGCACCCGCGATCTCGGCATCACCGACAGCCGCCGGCAACTCGGCGAAAGGCTGATCCGGCACATCAGGACACTGCTGCAATGACCACGACCGGCGAAAAACAGAAAGGCCGGGCGAAAACCGCGCGCATACCGATCAAGGTGGTGCCGGCGACGCCGCTGAAAAAACCTGACTGGATCCGCGTACGCCTCGGCAACAG
The DNA here is from genome assembly GCA_026125585.1 of Burkholderiales bacterium. GTDB lineage: Bacteria > Pseudomonadota > Gammaproteobacteria > Burkholderiales > SG8-41. The sequence continues at coordinate 12,594 of JAHCLD010000001.1, read as the reverse complement.
CGCGCGCTTCCAGGAAATCAAGGACATCCTGCGCGCGCAGAAGCTGCACACCGTGTGCGAGGAGGCGACCTGCCCCAACATCGGCGAATGTTTCGGCAAGGGCACCGCGACCTTCATGATCCTCGGCGACCTGTGCACGCGGCGCTGCCCGTTCTGCGACGTCGCGCACGGCCGGCCGAAACCGCCGGATCCGGACGAGCCCCGCCACCTCGCCGAAACCATCGCCGCGCTGAAACTCAAGTACGTGGTCATCACCAGCGTCGACCGCGACGACCTGCGCGACGGCGGCGCGCAGCATTTCAAGGACTGCATCCGCGCCGTACGCGAGCAGTCGCCGCAGACGCGCATCGAAATCCTGGTGCCGGATTTCCGCGGCCGCCTCGACGTCGCACTCGACATCCTGTCGGCCGGACCGCCCGACGTGATGAACCACAATCTCGAAACCGTGCCACGGCTCTACAAACAGGCGCGCCCGGGCTCCGACTACGCGCATTCGCTGAAGCTGCTGAAGGATTTCAAGGCGAAGTTTCCGCAGATCCCGACCAAGTCAGGGCTGATGGTGGGGCTGGGCGAAACCGACGAGGAAATCCTCGCCGTGATGCGCGACCTGCGCGCCCACGACGTCGACATGCTGACCATCGGCCAGTACCTGCAGCCCTCGGCCCACCACCTGCCGGTGCTGCGTTACGTCGAACCGAAGATTTTCGAGATGTATGCCGCGGAAGCGGAGCGCATGGGCTTCAACCACGCGGCCAGCGGACCGCTGGTGCGTTCCTCGTACCACGCCGACCGGCAGGCGCACGAGGCCGGGGTGGTTTGACGGCGAACCCCTTTGCACAGAGGACACAGAGAGCACAGAGAGCACAGAGAAAAACAAAACGCAGGGCAAAACAGACGGTCTTCGGAACGGCTCGTATGTGCAAGGTGAAAGTTGCCTGGCACCGCAGGTCGACGCTTTCGGGGACCCTCTGTGAACTCTGTGTCCTCTGTGGCTAAAGCTCTTGAAGCTTTTCCTCCAGCAGCGCATGCAGCTTCGCGAAATCCGGTTCGCCAAGGATGCGCGTGACCAGCCTGCCGTTCTTGTCGATCACGAAGGTCGTCGGCGTCAGCTTCACTTCGCCGAAAGCCTTCGCCAGCTCGCCCATCGGATCCAGCGCGACCGTGAAGGGGAGTTTGTTCTTTTCGACATAGTTCAGCACGTAGTTCGGCGGATCGTGGCGCATCGCCACCGCGATGGTTTCGAAGCCCCGGGCGCGGTACTTGTTGTAGGTCGCGGTGATGTCCGGCATCTCCTTGATGCAGGTCGCGCAGTCCGTGGCCCAGAAATTGACCAGGACGACCTTGCCGCGCAGGCTTCCGGTGGTGATTTTCTCGCCCTGGAGGGACACGAAAGTCACCTGCGGCGCCGCCGGCGCGGGGTTCCAGATCGCAAACGCGGCAAAGGCTATTGCGCCGGCGACCACTGCGGCTAGAATGAGGTTTCGCGATTTCATTTCTGCATGCCGCCAATCAAACGAAAATGGGGAGTCCGGTCATGATGCGTATTTTCGGTTTTCTGCTGTGCCTTGTCACCAGCCTGCCCGCGGGCGCGGGCATCGCCGACATCTCCAACGCCGATGCCGTCAGCGGTTTGAGGCAGGCATTGACGGATGGTTCCGCCGCCGCGGTGAAAATGCTGGGCGCGGAAAACGGCTATTTCGCCAACGCCAAGGTCAAGATCCCGCTGCCGCCCAGCCTGCAGAAAATCGAGGGCGCGATGCGCATGATGGGCATGAAACGGCAGGCCGACGAACTGGTGCTGTCGATGAATCGCGCGGCCGAGGCCGCCGCCCCGGAAGCGAAACAGCTGCTGGTCGATGCCGTCAAGAAGATGTCGGTGCAGGACGCGAAAGGCATCCTGACCGGCGGCGACACCGCGGCGACCGAGTATTTCAAGCGCAGCACCTCGGCGCAGCTGACGCAGCGCTTCCTGCCCATCGTCAAAAAGGCCACCGACCGCGTCGGCCTCGCCCAGCAGTACAACAACCTCGCCGGCCAGGGCGCGAAGCTGGGCCTGGTCAAGGGCGAGGACGCGTCGATCGAAACCTATGTCACGCGCAAGGCGCTCGACGGCCTCTACCTGATGATCGCCGAGCAGGAAAAGTCGTTCCGCCAGAACCCGGTCGGCGCGGCGAGCAGCATCGTCAAGAAAGTGTTCGGCGCGCTGCGCTGATCAATCGGCGGGAATCGCGCAGACGAATTCCTCGAACTTGCCGTTGGGCGCGCGCGGCAGTTCGCCTTCGAAATAGGCGAAATCCAGCCTGAACGGATGGCCGAGGGCGTTCCGGATCACTTCGCCCAGTTGAGCCTCCTCCACGGCGCCAAGCGCGCGATCGCAGGCGAGCCGTACCTCGATCGCGTCCGGCGCGCGCTGCACCATCTGGTATTGCCGGACCGGCGCGATTTCGCGGAACCGGTGGAACCCGACCATCGGCCAGTGCATGCTGCCGTCGGGCAGCCGCACCATGTTGCGGCTGCGCCCGGCGATGCGCGCCAGCGTCGGCAGCGTGCGGCCGCAGGCGCAGGGCCCGCCGACCTCGGCATGATCGCGCAATTCGTAGCGGATCAGCGGCGTCGCGTGGTTGTGCAGGCTGCTGATGACCAGCCGTCCGGTCTCGCCCGGCGCGCAAGGCCGGCCCTCCGCATCGAGCACCTCGACCAGCACGCTTTCCGCCATCACGTGGTACTGCCCGGAGACGGGGCACTGCAGCGCGATATAACCGAGTTCCTGCGAGCTGTAGACATCCTCGATGCCGACGCCCAGCGTTTCGCCGCAGGCCGCGCGCAGCGCCGCGGATACCGTTTCGCCGACCGTCAGCACCGCCCGCAATCCCGGCAGGCGCTCGCCGGCGCGGGCGAAATGCGCCAGCAGGGCGGCGAGGTTGCTCGGATAGGTCAGCAGGTAACCGGGCGCGTGCCGGCGCAGCCATGCCGCCTGCACCGCGACGTCGGCGTTCAGGGTCAATAGCGCCGCCGGGCCGGTGGGCCCCAGCGCTTCCGATGCCGCGCCCCAGCCGGCCGCGGTCACGCCGAGCGGCGGATCGGCGTCTCCCGGCGGCAGGGCGCGGATCGCGGCCAGTTTGAGCGAGGGATCGCGCCGGTGCCATCGGTGGTCGCGCAGCGTGTTCGCCTGCCAGATCAATGCGTCGAGCGCCGTGCGGGTGACCTGCACCGGCTGGCCCGTGGCGCCGGAAGTGCGGTTTTCGTGCACGGCGCCGAACTGCGGCGGAATCGCGCTGCTGCGTAAGGCCGCGCCGGCGTCCTGTATGTCGCGCCGGGTCAGCAGCGGCAGGTCGCGCAACCGCTCGGGCGTCAGCGCATCGCCGGCGCGGTAGCCGGCCGCCCCGAACCGCTGCTGGTAAAACGGCACGGTGCGGCAGGCATGGGCGACGGTCAGCGCCAGTTGCCGCAACTGATGCTGTTGCAGCAGCCCGGCGGGCCAGCGTTCGGCCTCGGCGAACTGCTGCAGCAAGGCGAGCAGTTGTTCCCGCCGGGTCTGCCCCGCGATCCGCGGCCATGCCACGCCGGCAAGTGTGCCCGGCGCGCTCATCGCGGGCGCATCGCCAGCGTCGGACAGCGCTCGCCGAGTTCGTAGTCCGGCAGGTGCTCGGCGACGACGTCGAAACCGGCGGCGAAGCCGCGCGCTTCGGCGCGCGTCGGAAAAGTGTAGCGGGTGTCGACATCGCGGTAGTTGTCGATGGTTGCGATGACGTCGGTCCGCCAGCCGAGCTGCGCGGCCAGCACCTCCGGATCGGGCACCGCCTCGCGCCAGGCGTTCCAGATGTCGCCGAGCCGGACGCCCTGCTCGGGCGTGCCGTGCAGCGCCATCGCCAGCCGCCACTTGAACACGTGAAAATTGCCGATGCGGCCGCGCCACAGATCGTCGACGACCGCGGCCACCGGCTCCGCCGCCTCCGGGCGCGTGAAATGACGCATCAGCAACAGCGCCCCCGGCGCGGCGACGCGGCGCAATTCCCGCGTGAACGCGGCATGGCGGTCGCGGCCGACCAGCAGGCTGTGGCAGCCGTCGCCGACCAGCAACTGCTGCGATGCGTCCGCCAGCGGCAGCGACAGCCAGTCGCCGCATACCGCAATGCCCGGCGCCGCAGCCGCGGGCCACACGCCGGCGATCATCGGCCGCGAGTGGTCGACGGCGACGAGCCGGGTGCCGGTCGGCCAGCGCATGCCCGCGATCTCCGGCGTCACGCCGCACAGCAGCGCCCGTGGCATCACCGCTCCGCCCTGGCGCTGCCAATCGCGAATCCTGGTTTCAATCCAGCGGATGTCCGCCGCCGCCGGACGCAACGGCGGTCCGATCAGCGACCATTGCCGCGCGTGCTGGCTCCAGTGGTCGGACTGCGCGGTCATGGCGGCCCCGGCAAGACCTCAGTGCGCCCTCAGTGCGCCTTGTCCCAGTCCGGACCGGCGCCGACTTCCACCAGCAGCGGCACCGCCAGTTCGGCGACGCCGCCCATCAGGCGCGTCAGTCCGGATTTGACCGCAGCCAGTTCCGCGTCCGGCACTTCCAGCACCAGCTCGTCGTGCACCTGCATGATCAGCTTCGACTGCATCCCTTCTTCGGTCAGCCAGCGCTGCACGGCGATCATCGCCAGCTTGATCAGGTCGGCGGCGGTGCCCTGCATCGGCGCGTTGATCGCCGCGCGTTCGGCGCCCTGGCGCCGCGCTGCGTTGCTGCTGCGGATTTCCGGCAGCCACAGCCGGCGGCCGAACACGGTTTCGACGTAGCCCTGCTCGCGCGCCTGCTCGCGGGTGACGCGCATGTATTCGGCGACGCCCGGATAACGCTGGAAATAGCGGTCCATGTACTGCTGCGCGGCGGCGCGCTCGATGCCGAGCTGGCGGGCGAGCCCGAAGGCCGACATGCCGTAGATCAGGCCGAAGTTGATGACCTTGGCGTAGCGCCGCTGCTCGCTGTCGACGGCGGCGAGGTCGACGCCGAAAATCTCCGCCGCGGTCGCGCGGTGGATGTCCTCGCCGGCGGCGAAGGCCCCGAGCAGGCTTTCGTCCTTCGAAATGTGCGCCATGATGCGCAGCTCGATCTGCGAATAGTCGGCCGACACGATCTGCGCGCCGGGCGGCGCGACGAAGGCCTCGCGGATGCGCCGGCCTTCCGCGGTGCGGATCGGGATGTTCTGCAGGTTGGGATCGCTGCTCGCCAGCCGCCCGGTCACCGCGGTGGCCTGGCCGTAGCTGGTGTGCACGCGCCCGGTCCTGCGGTTGACCATGCCGGGCAGCTTGTCGGTGTAGGTCGACTTCAGTTTCGCCAGCCCGCGGTAGTCGAGGATCAGCTTCGGCAGCGGGTGGTCGAGCGCCAGTTCTTCGAGCGATTCCTCGTCGGTGGAGGGTGCCCCGCCAGGCGTTTTCTTGACCGGCTTCAGACCCTGCTTTTCGAACAGCACTTCCTGGATCTGTTTCGGCGAACTGAGGTTGAACGGCTGGCCGGCCTGCTCGTGCGCGCGCTTCTCGATGTCGAGCATCTTGGCGCCGAACTCCGCCGACAGTTCGCCCAGCAGTTTCTCGTCGAGCAGCACGCCGTTGCATTCCATCGCGTACAGCACCTGCATCGCCGGCATCTCGATGTCGGTGTAGATATGGTTCAGTTTCGCGTCCGCCGCGACGCGCGGCTGCAGCGCGCGGTGCAGTTGCAGCGTGACGTCCGCGTCTTCGGCGGCATATTCGGCAGCGTGCTCGACGGCCACCTGCTCGAAACCGATGCGTTTCGCACCCTTGCCCGTGACTTCATCGTAAGTTATTGTTTTTATTGATAAAATTCTTTGCGCCATGGAATCCATGTCGTGCCGCTGGTGGCTTTCCAGGACATAGGACTCCAGCAGCGTGTCGTGGGCCACGCCGGCCACCCGCAGGCCGTAATTCGCGAACACGTGCATGTCGTACTTGAAGTGCTGGCCGAGCTTGGCGCGCTGCGGATTTTCCAGCCAGGGTTTCAGCGCGGCCAGCACCTGGTCGCGCGGCAACTGCTCCGGCGCGCCGGCATAGACATGACCCACCGGTATGTAGGCAGCCTGCCCCGGTTCCACCGCCAGCGAAATGCCGACCAGTTCCGCCGCCAGCGCATCGAGGCTGGTGGTTTCGGTATCCACCGCGGTCAGCGGCGCGGCTTCGATGCGCGCCAGCCATTGCGCCAGCGCCCCGGGCGTGGTCACGGTCTCATAACGCCGCGGAGATCGAGGCTGGGGCGCCTCCGCCTGCACCGGCGCCGTTTCCGCCGGCGTAGCGGCGGATGCCCCGGGCACCGCGGCCTCGCCGCCGTCGAGCTCGCGGCGCCAGGTCCTGAATTCGAAACGGTCGAACAGCGTCGCGAGTTTCTCCCGGTCCTGCGGCTGCGGCGCCAGGTCCTGCAGCCGCACCGGCAGCGGCACGTCGCAGCGGATGGTCAGCAGTTCCCGCGCCTGCGGCAGCCAGTCCAGCGCATCGCGCAGGTTCTGGCCGACCGCGCCGCCGATGTCGGGCGCGTGCCTGACGATGTCGTCCAGCGTGCCGTACTGCGCCAGCCATTTCACCGCGGTCTTCGGCCCGACCTTCGGCACGCCCGGCACGTTGTCGACACTGTCGCCGATCAGTGTCAGGTAATCGATGATGCGTTCCGGCGGTACGCCGAATTTTTTTTCGACGCCGGCCACATCCAGCGTTTCGTTGGACATGGTGTTGACCAGCGTCACCTGCGGCGTCACCAGTTGCGTGATGTCCTTGTCGCCGGTGGAGATCACCACCCGCATGCCGGCCTGCTCGGCCTGGCGCGCCAGGGTGCCGATCACGTCGTCGGCCTCCACGCCTTCGACCTCGAGCAGCGGCCAGCCCATCGCGACGATCGCCTCCTTCAGCGGCGCGATCTGCGAAGCCAGCTCGTCGGGCATCGGCGGCCGGTTGGCCTTGTATTCGGGATAAAGATCGTCGCGGAAGGTTTTGCCCTTGGCATCGAACACGCAGGCGCTGTACTCCGCCGGCACGTCCTTGTGCAGCCGGCGCAGCATGTTGAGCACGCCGTAGATGGCGTTGGTCGGCTCGCCGCGGCTGGTGCTCAGTTCGCGTATCGCATGGAATGCGCGATAAAGATAGGAAGAACCGTCGACGAGTAGCAGGGTTTTCATGCGGAGGCCATGCAGCGTGGGTGAAAAAGGCGGTTGCGGAACGCACTGCCGGAACACATTGCCCGTTCGGCGCCGGATTGGGCGGAATTATCGCAGAGTTGACGCGGCGGCTGCCGCCCGCCGCGCCGCGATCGCCTTTCAAAAGCGCGCCAAAAACCGGATAATGGCCGCTACCGGAGCCCCCATAATGCGACACATCCTGCAACGCCTCCTGATCGCCGCCGCGCTGGCCGCCGTGCTGCCGGCCGCCGCGCAGGACCCATCGAAGGCCCAGCCGATCCCCGAGCCGCCGCCGCCCCCGCGCGGCTTCGAACTCGACCCGACGCTGGAACCGCAGGTGACCATCCGCAAGCAGGGCGAAGACACCGTGGAGGAATACCGCATCGGCGGCAAGCTCTACATGCTCAAGGTCACGCCGCCCGGCGGCCGGCCCTATTACATGATCGATGAGCGCGGCGACGGCAAGTTCGCGCGCCAGGAAGCCCACGACAGCGGCATCCGGCCGCCGATGTGGATCATCCACCAGTTCTGAGCCGGCACCGCCGATTACCCCTGCGTTGAGCGCGCCGCGGCGCGCGGATGACCATGTCCGTTTACACCACCGTTGGCGCCGATGAACTGCGCCGCTGGCTGCGGGACTACGACGTCGGCGAACTCGCCGACCTGCAGGGCATCTCCGCCGGCATCGAGAACACCAACTATTTCGTGACCACCAGCGGCGGCCGCTATGTGCTGACGCTGTTCGAGAAGCTCACCGCGCAGGAACTGCCGTTCTACCTGAACCTGATGGCCCACCTCGCCGAGCGCGGTGTGCCCAGCGCGCACCCCGTGGCCAACCGGACCGGCAGTTACCTCGGCACCCTCAACGGCAAGCCCGCGGCGCTGGTCGCGCGTCTCGAGGGCGCCGACGTGGCCGAACCGGGTGTCAGCCAGTGTGCGGCGATCGGCGCCGTGCTCGCCCGGCTGCATCTCGCCGGACGGTCCTACCCGGCGACGATGGACAACCCGCGCGGTCCGAAATGGTGGAAGGGCGTGCTGCCCGAGATCCTGCCGTTCCTGCCGCAGCAGGAAGCCGCGCTGCTGCGGGAAGAAATCCGCTTCCAGTCGCTGTACCGCTTTTCCGACCTGCCGCGCGGCGCGATCCACGCCGACCTGTTCCGCGACAACGCGCTGTTCGCGGGCGACCGCGTCGCCGGCATCATCGACTTCTATTTCGCTTGCACCGATGCGCTGCTCTACGATGTGGCCATCGCCGTCAACGACTGGTGCATCGCCGCCGACGGCACGCTGGACCCCGCGCGCACCCGCGCCTTTCTCGACGCCTACGCCGCGGTGCGCCCGTGGACGCCGATCGAGCGCGGCGCCTGGCCGGTCATGCTGCGCGCCGGCGCCCTGCGCTTCTGGGTGTCGCGGCTGTACGATTTCCACCTGCCGCGGCCGGGCGAGCTGACCCATGCCAAGGATCCCGGGCATTTCCGGCGCATCCTCGAACTGCGCATCCGCGACGAACACGCGCTGCCGGGGCTGGCCGGCTGAGCCGCGCACCGGCAGCGTCTATAATCACCCCGTGAGGAAACGCGACGTGCAGACCAGCGACATGCAGATCAACACCGTGGCCGCCGGCAGGGGCTGGGAGTGGATCGCCGAAGGATTCCGGATTTTCCGCAAGCAGCCGCTGACCTGGATCGCGCTGCTGGTGGTGATGGCGGTCGTCTGGTTCGCCGCCGTGATGGTGCCGCTGATCGGCGCGCTGGCGATCAACCTGCTGTCGCCGGTGTTTTTCGCCGGACTGATGATGGCCTGCCGCAGCACCGACGGGGACGACGAGCCGGAAATCGGCCAGCTCTTCGCCGCCTTCAAAACCCACGCCAACCCGCTGATCACCGTCGGCGGCGTCTACCTGGTCGGCAACATCGTGGCCGTCGCCGTGATGCTCGGCGTCGCCGGCGGCACGGCGATGGAGGCGCTGCTCGGCAAGTCCGCCGGCGACATCGAGGCCATGCGCACCGCGATGCGCGGCCTGTTGACCGGCGTCGCCATCGGCATGGCGGTCTTCCTGCCGGTGCTGATGGCGGTATGGTTCGCCCCGCTGCTGATCGTGTTCCGCGACCTGCCGCCGCTGGCGGCCATGCAGACCTCGCTCTCCGCCTGCTGGCGCAACACGCTGCCCTTCCTGGTCTACGGCGCGTTCGGGTTCCTGCTGATCCTGCTCGCGTCGATACCGCTGATGCTCGGCCTGATCGTGCTGCTGCCGGTGCTGGTGTGCTCGATCTACGCGAGCTACAAGGACATCTTTCCGCGGGAAACCGCGGCCGCGCCGGCGGAGAACGATTTGCTGCTGTAGGCCGCGGTCAGCCGGCGTTCACGCCGCGGTCAGCCTGGCGTACTCCAGCATCAGCCATTTCAGGCCGGCATCCCGGAAATTCACCTGCACCCGCGCATCGGCGCCGCCGCCCTCGGCATTGACGATGACGCCGGCGCCGAACTTGGCGTGGGTCACGGCCTGGCCGATGCGCCAGGGAAAATCGCGCGGAAGAGACGGCACCATGGAAACCGCGCGTGCCGCGCCGCGCGCGGCGCCATACGACGGCGGCAACTGCCGGGCATGGGCATATCCCGGTGCCTGCCGCACGTGGTTCACGCGGCTGAGCAGCGCTTCCGGCAGTTCCTGGAAAAACCGCGACGGTACGTTGTAGCGTGTCTGGCCGTGCAGCATGCGGCTCTGCGCGAGCAGCAGGTAGAGCCGGCGCCGCGCACGCGTCAGCGCCACGTACATCAGCCGCCGCTCCTCTTCGATGCCGTCGGCCTCGGTCATGCTGTTCTCGTGCGGGAACAGCCCTTCCTCCAAGCCGGTGATGAACACCGCATGGAATTCCAGGCCCTTGGCCGAATGCACGGTCATCAACTGCAGCGCGTCGGCACCGGCCGCGGCCTGGTGCTCGCCGGCCTCCAGCGCGGCGTGCGCGAGGAAGGCCGTGAGTTCGTCCATGTGTTCGGGCAACGCCTCTCCGCCCGCGTCGTTCATTATCCCGGGCAACGCGCCCCCGGCCGGCAGCTGCGTCGCGCGCTCGTCGACGAACACCGCCGCGGCATTGACCAGTTCATCGAGGTTTTCGATGCGGTCGGCGCCTTCCTTCTCGTTGCGGTAATGCGCCTTCAGGCCGCTGTGCTCGACCACGTGTTCGATCACTTCCGGCAGCGGCAGCCCGGCGGTGGCGCTGCGCATGGCCTCGATCAGCTTCACGAATGCGGCGATGCTGGACGCGGCCTTGCCCGACAGCGTGTTGGCGCAGGCCGCCGCCCACAGGCTGATGCCCGCCTCCTTCGCCACGCCCTGCAACTGCTCGAGGCTGCGGTTGCCGATGCCGCGCGTCGGAAAATTGATGATCCGCAGCAGCGCGCCGTCGTCCTCCTGGTTCGCGACCAGGCGCAGGTAGGCCAGCGCGTGCTTGATTTCCTGGCGCTCGAAAAAACGCAACCCGCCGTAGACCCGGTACGGCATGCCGGCGGTGAACAGCGCGTGCTCGATCACCCGTGACTGCGCGTTCGAGCGGTAGAGCACGGCGATGTCGGCGAGCCGCGCGCCCTCGGCGCGCAGGCTGCGCACCTCGTCGACGACACAGGCCGCCTCCTCGAAATCGGTCGCCGCCTCGAACACCCGCAGCGGCTCGCCCTTGGCGTCGGCCGTCCACAGGCTCTTGCCGAGGCGGCGCCGGTTGTGCGCGATCAGCGCATTGGCAGCGTCGAGGATGTTGCCGTGCGAGCGGTAGTTCTGCTCGAGCTTGATGACCTTTTCGATTTGGAAATCACGCTGCAGGTCCTGCATGTTGGCGGTGGAGGCGCCGCGCCAGCCGTAGATCGACTGGTCGTCGTCGCCGACCGCGAAGATCGCGTTGTGCTGCCCGGCCAGCAATTGCAGCCAGCGGTACTGCAGGCGGTTGGTGTCCTGGAATTCGTCGACCAGGATGTGGCGGAAACGGCCGGCATAGTGCTCGCGCAGGGCGTCGTTGCGCGCCAGCAGTTCGTACGAGTGCAGCAGCAACTCGGCGAAATCGACGACGCCTTCGCGCTGGCACTGGCGGTCGTATTCGGCGTAGAACTCGGCCATGCGCCGCGAGAAATCGTCGTACGGCTCGACCTTTTCCGCGCGCTTGCCCTCCTCCTTCTGCGCGGCGATGAACCACTGCGCCTGGCGTGGCGGATAGCGCTCCTCGTCGAGATTCATCGATTTCATCAGGCGCTTGATCAATGCCAGTTGATCCTGGGTGTCGAGGATCTGGAACAACTGCGGCAGCCCGGCCTCGCGGTAATGCGCGCGCAGCATCCGGTTGCACAAGCCGTGGAAGGTGCCCACCCACATGCCGCGGGTGTTGATCGGCAGCATCGCCGACAGCCGCGTCAGCATTTCCTTCGCCGCCTTGTTGGTGAAGGTCACCGCGAGCAGACTCATCGGGCTCACCTGCCCGGTCTGGATCAGCCAGGCCATGCGCGTGGTCAGCACGCGGGTCTTGCCGCTGCCGGCGCCGGCGAGGATCAGCGCCGATTGCTGCGGCAGCGTTACGGCTTCGAGTTGCGCGTCGTTGAGGCCGGAAAGAAAGGAAGGGGTCATCGCGTGATGCAGTGTGGGCAGCCCCGATTATACGCGGCGCTCCCGCGGACCATCAGCGCTCCGGCACGTAGGCGCGACGCAGGGCCGCCTCCAATGCTGCGGCATCCTGCGCGCTCGCCAGCCCGCCGAAGTACAGTTCGTAACGCAGGCCGGCGCCGCCGCGGTGGGCACGCACGCGCACCGGATAACCGTCGGCGCGCAACCGTGCTGCCAGCGTGCCCGCCGCGGCTTCCCCGGCAGCCGCAGCCAGCACCACGCGATGCCGGCCGCCGCGGCGGCTGGCGCCGCTGGCCGGCGCGATCTCGGTTTCGGCCGCCCACTCCTTCAGTTGCGCTTCCGGCACCGGGGCCACCGGCTGGCGGGAACCGTCCCGCCCGGCGATGAAAAACGACAACGGATCCTGCATCGTGAACGCCTGCTCGCGGTGCTGCACGAAAATGCGCCCCTCGATCAGGCACACGATGTCGCGGTCCTCCGACGATTTGCCCCAGACATCGGTGCCGCGGATGCCGGCGGTCACCGTGGCGATGCGGATGTTGAAGTCGCGTCGCGCCTGCGGCGCGCCGAACAGGCCGGCGGTGAAACGGAAGGCCCCCTGCAGCACGTCGAGCGCGCCGCCGACCAAGCGGCCGGCACCGTCGTCCCGGTCGACCATGTGATCCACGCCGAGGCTGGCGTTTTCGCCGAGCTTCACCGCGCTGCCCTCGGCCATGCGCAGCAGGGCGCGCGCGCCGCCGCCGGTCAGCACGCGGTCGCCGTCGCGCAGAACCGCGCCCGGCGCCAGCGGCTCGCGGGCGCCGCCGGCGCGCTCGACCC